>CAZRAD010000160.1:0-5043 GCA_964597945.1 uncultured bacterium | reverse complement strand
GAGATCGCCCCGGCGATGATCGAGGTGGCGGGCACCTTCTTCGCGGAGGCGAACGAACACTGCATGGAGGACCCGCGACTGAGCATGATCATCGAGGACGGCCGCAACCACGTGGAGTTCACGGCACGGACGTACGATGTGATGATCTCACAGCCATCGAATCCGTGGATCGTAGGCATCTCGAACCTGTTCACACGCGAGTTCTTTCAGATGGCACGCGACCGTATGAACGACGGCGGCGTCGTCGGGATGTGGTTCCAGGCCTACAACATGACCGAGGGGCAGTTCCGCATGATCGCGCGGACGTTCGCAGACGTCTTCGACAGCGCGACGATCTGGGAGCTCGACCCGGGTGTCGACTACATGCTCATCGGCACCGTCGGCGACGCGAAGCTCGACTGGGACGTTCTCACAGCCAGGCTGGCCGACGCCTCGACGGGGGCGGACCTCGCATCGATCGGTGTCAACACACCGCTCGACTACACGGCGCTCTACCTTCTGAGTCCTTCGACGATCCGGGAGTATGCCGGAGACGGCACGATTCACACGGACAACGGTCTTCAGCTTGAGTTCTCCGCACCCAAGAGCATGTATCACCAGTCGAAGGCGGAACAGCTCATGTCGCTCGATCGGTTCCGGGCCACTCCGAGTGAGATCATCGTGGGGATCTCCCCCGAGGAGAGGGAGGCCGTCGACGCGCGGGCGACGGGCAGGCGGTTGCTCGCCCGCGGCATCGTGGCCGAGGAAACCGGGCGTCTCGACGAGGCTCTCTCGCTCTTCGAAGAGGCGATGGATGTGAGTCCCGGTGAGCTGGAGGCGCGCGAGGCTCTCAGCCGCCTGCTCTGCCAGCTCGCCTCTACGAGGCAGTCGCAGCAGCGTGTTGACGAGGCGTTCGCATACTACGAACGCGCCGTCACGGCCGCGCCCGACCTGCCGCAGCCACGATGTCTGCTGGGCGCTGCCTATCTCGGCGCCGGCGATGTCGAGGCGGCGGAGCGGGAGTTTCTTCACTCGCTCGATCTCGATCCGGACTACGCGGAGGCTCACCTCAACATGGCGCTCATACACGAAACGCGCGGAGACGATGAGCTGCAGATCAAAGCGCTGAAATCGTACCTTCGGGGCGCCCCGGCGGCCAGCAACGTCGAGCAGGTCCGCGAGCGGATCCGTCAGCTCGAATCAAGGCTCGCTCGCGGTGGAAACAGTCGCTAGCACGACGGCAGGGAAGACCATGGCGGCACGAGACACAGAGAGGCGCGAGTTCCTCGACGACCGGATGCGCATGCGGGAGCGGTCACAGATCCTCATCGCGCTTGCCGCAATGGCCGTTCTCGTCGCGTACTTCCTGTGGAGGGAGCACACGATCGCGGGCGTGTTCGGATTCCCGCTCGACGACGGATGGATCCACGCGCAGTTCGCGCGGAACCTCGCACTCGGTCACGGCTTCTCATACAACCCGGGTGTTCCCGTCTCCGGTTCGACGGCGCCTCTGTGGACGCTCCTGACCGCCACCGGATATCTTGTCGGTGGCGATCCCGTCCTCTCGGCGAAGGTGCTCGGCGTTCTCTTTCTCGGGTTCTCCGTCTATTTCTCGTACGTGCTCGTGCGTGCGATCTCGGGGGACGCTCGAGAGGCGCTGTTCTCCGCCGTGATCGTCGCGTCGCTCCCGCGGCTGGTCTGGGCGTCGCTGTCGGGCATGGAGGTCACCCTGGCCGTCATGTTGACGCTCGTCGGCATCATGGCTCATGTCTTGTACACGACACCAGGGGACCGGAGGCAGTACGCCGCCACCCTTGCGTTCGGGCTCGCCACGCTCGCGCGACCCGAGTGCGCCGTGTTCTTCGTCGCCGCGCTCCTCGACCGGGTGCTCACGAGCCTGTTCATCAAGTGGCGTGAGCTCGCGACGCGCGACTGGATCGGGCCGGTCGTGGCGCACATCGGGCTCTTCCTGCTCATCGTCTTGCCGTTCCTCGTGTTCAGCAAGAGATTCGGCCTCGGGTTCCTGCCGAACACGGCATACGCGAAGGCCTGCCAGTGGAACGCGGGCCTCATCGCCGCGACGGCGTCCGGGAGTGCGGCGGAGTTCGTTCGGTCGTTCACGGTCCGACCCTTCGACTACTACCTGTCCTTCCTCCACGAGAGCCTGAACAACAATCCCTTGCTGTTCGTGTTCGCCGGATTCGGGATGCTCCGGATGGTGTTCTCGCTCCCCTACGATGAGGGCAGCCGGTACCGCTCCTTTCTGATACCGATCGCCGTCGTTCTGTTCCCCGTCGCCATCGGTGTCTTCGTGCCGTTCGGTTCGGCAGACTACCAGGAGGGACGATACATCGCACCGGTCGCCCCGCTCATGCTCATCATGGGTACCGTCGGCATGTACGGTGCGGCGGCTTACGCGGCGCGCATATTCAGCGAGGCGAAGTTCATGGGGCGGCCCGCGCGGATCGTGCTCGAGCGGGCGCTGATATGGTTCTTTATGATCGTCGCGCTGTTCGCCCAGTTCAGAAGCGGCTGGTATCGCGGCCGCATCTACGGGCGCGAGGTCGCCAACATCGAGGAGATGCAGGTATCGATCGGGAAGTGGCTTGAGCGGCACACGCCGCGCGATGCGGTCATCGCGGCGAACGACATCGGCGCCGTCGCGTACTTCTCGGACCGCGAGGTGCTGGACACGTGTGGTCTCATCTCACCGGAGGCGCTTCGCTACCTGAAACCCGGCGAACGGCGCGACCAGGCGGTCATGAAGTTCCTCGAGGACACGCGCCCGGACTACGCTGTGCTGTTCCCGAGCTGGTATCCGGAGCTCGTCAATCACCGCGCGATCTTCGTCCCCGTCCATCGGGTCGTTCTCACGGACAACATTATCTGCGGGGGGCCGGTGATGGTGGTCTACCGTCTTGACTGGGGGACTCTCGACTCCGGCGAGGAGAAGATGAAGCGGGAGGAGGCCGCGCGGCTGGCCGGGGAGGTTGAGGACGGTGGGGTGGAGGCCGGTGAGATTGGGGCTGTGGAGGTTGAGGTCGGGAGCATGGACGCCCGGGACCCGGAAGCCGCTGAGGAGGACCGATGATCGGCTGGCTTGAAGCGCTCGACATCGCGCTCTTCCGCTTTCTCAACACCTCCGTCTGGCACCCCGTCGTCGATCCGCTCATGGTCGCGGTCACATCACAGGATCGCTGGTACGCCGTCCTGTTGGGCGCATGGCTCGCCATGATCATCTGGGGCGGGCGCCGCGGACGGCTTGCGGCCGCGATGGTCATCCTGGCCGTGGCGTTGTCGGACCAGCTCTCGAGCGGGTTCCTCAAGCCTCTCGTGGGTCGCATCCGCCCGTGCAATGCGCTTCCGCTCGAGGAGATCCGCCTCCTTGTCGGCCGGTCGAAGGCGTTCTCCTTCCCGTCGTCACACGCGGCCAATTCGTTCTCGATGGCCACCGTGATCGCCTGGCGCTATCCGCGGTTCGGAGCGCTCATCTTCTTCATCGCGGTCCTCATCGCATACTCGCGTGTCTACGTCGGTGTGCACTATCCGTTCGACTCGGTCGTCGGCGCAGTGCTCGGGCTGGTCTGCGGCAAGGTGGCCATCCTCGTGGTCCGCTCCACCGACCAGTGGTGGTGCGAGCGGCGCAGGCTCGCCGATGCGACACGCGCGGTCCGCGACAGCGTCGGCAGGGGATAGGATGCGCGGCGATTCACGAGCGTGAAGAGGGCCGCGAAGTGAAGACGACAGCAACGCGAAGACGCCCGACGGTCGTCCGTCGGGCGTCTCTGTCACCGGGTGTCCCCCCGGGAACTCGAATCTCCTCCGGACGCGGCTAGCTGCTCTCCGCCGGCTCCGGCCTTCTCAGGATCGTCACGGGGTTGTTGAGGTACTTCCGGGCGACCCGCATGACGTCTTCCTTCGTGACCTCGGAGATCCGCTGCGCGTAGTCATCCGTGAAGTCGTACCCGAGACCGTAGAGCTCCGCGATCGCGGCATCGTTCGCCTGCGACGCGTTCGTCTGGCTCTGCGTCTGGTCCATGACCATACACAGCTGCTTGGCAAGCTGGAGCTCCTCGTCCGTGACGTAGTCCGCTTTGATCTGCTCGACGTACCCGTCGATGATACCGACGGCCTCGTCAAGCGCTTCGTCCATTGTCGCCGCGTAGATCCCGAAGTAGCCCTCGTCGAACCCGGTCCAATTGTAGGCGTGAACGACGTAGACGAGACCCTTGCCGCGGAGGTCGGCATGGAGCCAACCACCCGGGTAGTAGATGCCGGAGATGACGGCGTCCAGCACATCCATCGCGTAGCGGTCCTCGGACTGGTACGGCATACCCGGGAAGCCCATCGCGATCACGGCCTGAGCGCGCGAGTGGTAGCTCGTGACGGTCTCCGGCTCGGTCCGCGCCGCGTAGTCCACACGTGCCGGCGTCACGACGTCTGCGGGCTGCCACCTGTCGAACGCCTTGTGTGCGACGGCCAGCGCCTCATCAGTCGCGATATCGCCGAAGATCGTGATGACCGTGTTGTCGGGCGACATGAACGCGGCATGGTGCGCCACGAGATCATCACGCGTGATCGAATCGACCGACTCCTCTGTGCCGACCGGTGTCGATGCGTAGGGGTGTTCGCCGAAATGGGCCGCGACCATCCGGTCAAGCGCCTCCGTCGCCCAGTCGTCCTTGCGGGCGAGGATGCCGGCCTTGATCAGTTCGCGCTGCTTCTCGATCTCCGCCTCGTCGAATCTCGGGTTGAGAAGGATGTCCGCGAAGATGTCGAATCCCTCAGCGAAGTCCTGAGAGAGGAGCGTCAGTGAGGACTGGATCCGGGTATGGTTGGCGTTGCAGCCATAGACGGCGCCCATGGAGTCGAATGCCTCGGAGATCTTCACTCCGCTGCGCTTCCCGGTGCCGCGCGGGAGCATGCTCGCGGTGAAGTTGCCGAGCCCGACGATCTCTTCGACTCGCGCGCCACCGACCGTGTAGCTGCCGACGGAGACGATCGGATTCGTGTGGTTCTCCTTGACGAGCACGGTCAGTCCATTGTCGAGCACGACCCGCTCGA
>CAZRAD010000159.1:0-5427 GCA_964597945.1 uncultured bacterium | reverse complement strand
CTTCTTGTCGAGACCGAGACCGCACTGGAAGTCGATCGGCGTCCGCGAACCGTCGCGGTCGAGGTAATCGTTCACACCACTGTCCTGCGAGACGATAAGCGGAACCTGAACCATCTGCAGGTTGAGCGCCTCGGCCATGCCGTCCTCGATGTACCGCTTGATCTCGTAGAGCGCCTCCATCCGCTTGAGCGGAGGAAGGGTCGGCTTGTAGTCCGACGGCAGGATCTTCGCGACCTCTTCGTACGTGCTGATACCCGGACCCGCGAGATCGGCCTTCTTGTCCATATTCGCCATTGACGCTCTCCCCTTCTGCTGCAGTGTCGAGTGTCCGGGCGGGCAAATCGCCCGCCACCTATCGCTCCTGACCAACAGCTCACAAGCCTATCACCCCGGCGCCGCGCCGGGCAAGGTGGATTCCGAACGGACCGCACCATCGCCACGGAAGAGGGCGGAACCCGGAGGCTCCGCCCTGTGCGACCCCGAACAACCCCAGCAGCTAAGGCGTTGCGACGATGCTCTTGTCGCTCCCGTTCTTCCTGGCGTACTCCTCGATGACGCTCGCGAGCCTCTTCACGCCCTCGACGATCTCGTCCTGCGTCGGGAAGGAGAAATTGAGACGCATCGTGTTCTTCTGAAGACCCGTGCAGTCGAAGGCCGACCCGATGACGAACGCAACGTTGTGCTCGATGGCGTCATAGAAGAGCTCGTCCGCGTTCATGTGCTCGGGCAGCGTCACCCACAGGAAGAGCCCGCCCTCGGGCTTCGTCCACGAGAGTCCGGACAGCTTCGGCATGTACTCATCGAGCGCATCGAGCATCACGGCGCGCTTGCTCGAGTAGATGCCCTTCACGTTCTCGATGACGTTGCCCAGAAGACCGCGTGACATGAACTCCGCCACGATCGCCTGAGTGAACGCGGGAGTGCACAGGTCGGTCGCCTGCTTCGCGACGACGAGTTTCTGGATGACGGCCTCATCCCCGATGACCCACCCGAGCCTCATGCCCGGGAACAGGATCTTCGAGAACGTGTGGAGACCGACGACCTGGCCCGTTCCCTCGAGAGCGTAGATCGTCTTGACCGACTCGCCCGCGTATCTGAGCTCGCGGTACGGACTGTCCTCGACGATGAGAACATCGTACTTGCGAGCCAGAGCGATGAGCTCCAGGCGCCGGTCCTCACCCATCGTGAGACCCGCAGGGTTCTGAAAGTCGGGAATGACGTAGATGAACCTGGGGCGCTGACCCGCATGGATCAGTTTGCGCAGCTCCTCCTCAAGGAGGTCCATCCTCATGCCGCCCTCGTCGAGGGGCACGCCGATCATGCTCGCACCGTAGTTGTTGAACGCCGACAGTCCGCCGATGTACGTCGGCCGGCCGACGATGACCGGGGAGTCGATATCGATGAAGCACTTCCCCACGAGATCGAGCGCCTGCTGCGACGCCACCGTCACGACGATGTTGTCCGGCGTGAGCTTCACGCCGTTCTCACGCTCGTGGTACGCGATAAGTTCGTCCTTGAGCTTCGGGTCGCCCTCCGTCGGACTGTACTGCAGCGCCGTCTTTCCCTCACGCTTGAGCACCACATCGACGATCTCACTGACCTCGGCGATCGGGAACGCATTCGGGTCCGGCAGTCCGCCTGCGAACGAGATGATCTCCGGCCTGCGCGTGAGCTTGAGGAGTTCACGGATCACGGACTTCTTCATCCGCTTCGCGTTCGTCGAAAACAGTCCTTCGAGATCGTTGACCATTTCGCCTCCCTGGGAGCATCGTGTGGTATCGTATCGGTGGACCATCAGCCACCGCCTAAGGGCCAACATCAGAGCGTATAGCTGAACAGGACGGGTGTCAAGCGTACGTTGTAGGGGGATTCCGGGGCCGATCTCCTCGAATTAAGGTGCTTCATTTGACTTGACCGCATTCCCCTATCATGCTAGGTTTTCGTGAAGGTACTTTCGAGTTCCCCCGAGACTCGATATCGCAACTGAAGAGCGTGCGTTCAGATTCAGACCCTCAAGCCACCGTACTTCCGCACACGAGGGCACCTGGCAACCCTCAACCGTTGGAAGGTCATATGCTGACAAAGAAGGAACTGGGACACCGGCTTCGAATGGCCCGTTTTGAGAAAGGTCTGACACTCAAGGATGTCGCGAAGCTGTCGGGGATGTCCGCCACGCACATCTCGGAGGTCGAGCGGGGCAAGACATCACCCACCATCGGCGCCCTGCAGCGCATCACCGGCGCCCTCGACGAGAACCCGGCGCACTTCGTCCGAGAGGAAAACCTGCCGCGGGTCCTCTTCACTCGCTCGGCCGATGTCCGGACAATCTACAACACGGACACGACGGGGCGCCCCGGCGAGTTCCGCGTCCTCAGCAGTGGTCTGCCCGGGGGCATGTCACAGATCTTCGACCGCAGCTTCCCTCCGGGGTCCGTCGTCGACTGGCCGCCGAGGATCGGCGAGATGGTCGTCGTGTGCACGGGCGGGTCGTCGCGTGTGACGTTCGGGGATGAGACCTGTCTCGTCCGAGAGGGCGATACGATCCAGTTCCGCATGGACGACGGCTTCACCATGGAGACGATCGGGGACGAACCCGTGACCGGGTACGCCATCTTCGCGTCGCCGGGTCTGTATTCTACGTAGACCCGGTGTGACGGCGGCACACGCGGCGATCCCCTGCGGAGAAATTCTGTTCTTGTGAATCGACGGAGGAACACCTTCAGATGCTCAACAAGGAAGAGCTTGGACGCAGACTCAGAATGGCCCGCTTCGAGAAGGGGCTGACACTCAAGGAGGTGGCCGCGCGTTGCGGTATGTCGGCCACCCACATATCAGAGGTCGAGCGCGGTAAGACCTCCCCCACCATCGGCGCGCTCGAGCGCATCTCGGGGGCGCTCGGGGAGAATCCTGCGGATTTCGTGCGCGAGGAGTCGTTCCCACGCGTCCTGTTCACGCGCGCCTCCGAGGAGGTCGAGACCTTCCTGGAGGATGCCAGGGGTCGGGTGACCCACTACGACCTCCTCAGCCGGGGGCTTCCGGACGGGGTTCTTCAGATCTCGGAACATCGGCTGCCGCCCGGCACGAAGATGGCGGGAAATCCGCGCATCGCCGAGTCGGTCGTGATGTGTCTGTCAGGGATGGTCCGTATCACGGCCGCCGGCGAGGGCCATGTTCTGCGAGAGGGTGACACACTGCAGTTTCGTCTCGATGAGGGCTATGAGATGGAGGTGCTTGGCGACGAGGAGCACCACGCGATAGTAGCGCTTGCGGCTCCGGTACTCGTCTCGCTGTAGCCGCACAAAACGATATCGATACCGAAGACGATCGCCACCAGAGAGGCTGCGGGGCCGACTGGGGACACACGGGGGCAGCCGGTGTGTTGCCGGTCCCAGCGCTGCGGAGGAGTCACCGCAGAGGAGTATCACGATGCCAACGAAGGAAGAGGTAGGACGCAGAGTTCGGCTGGCACGCTTCCGTCGTGACCTGACGCTGAAGGAGGTCGCGGCGCGTTCAGGGATGTCGGCGACGCACATCTCCGAGATCGAGCGTGGCAAGACCTCCCCGACCATCGGTGCGCTCGAGAGGATCGCGGGGGCGCTCGAGGAGCGTTCGGCGCACTTCGTCGAGGAGCAGGTCCGCTCGCTCGCCGTTCTCACGACCAGAAAGGACCGAGCGAAAACCTTCTCGTGCGACGCGGACGACCGCGTCATCGAGGCCGAACTCCTGACGAAGAACGTGCCGTGGGGCATGAGCACCATCGTGCGACACGTCAGCGAGCCGGGCGACACGTGTCATCGTGAGGGTGCTCTCGGCGAGGTCGTCGCGCTCTGCCAGCGCGGCATGGTGCGGTTCACGGTTGCCGAGGACACGGTCGTTCTGCGGGAGGGCGATGCGGTCCAGTTCCCGATGGATGAGGGGTATCACGCTGAGAACATAGGTGATGAGCGCTCCGAGTGTCTGCTGATCGCCGCATTCGTCACAAGAAAGGGCTGGTAGGAACCCGCCCCAGCCCACGGGCCCGTCGAGCGTCCCCTTCTCTGCACGACCCCGCAGTCATCCCCCGGGCGTGCATGCAAGACGGGCCGGTCTCCGGCACGAACGGCAGTTCGATTCGCGACGATCCGCCGTTATCCCGTCCATATCTCACCACTAGCGATGCTCATCCATTGTAACACTGCCTATCTGGCACACTCTGTGCAATTCATATAGTCTGTACGTCCCCCCTATCTCTCGCAGCGACACGACGTCGCGGCCGGGGGACGCATCGCTGCGCTGAGCAGAGGAGGCGTCATTATGCTCTCCAAACACAGACTCGCAGGGAACCAGTCAGGGTCGACACTGGTGGCGATGATCCTCCTGTCCGTCCTCATCCTCATCGTTACGCTGGCCGTCTTCCAGTTCGGCTCGCAGGACGCATCTCTGGCGGCACGGAGGATCGACCGTTCGAAGGCTCTGTACATGGCGGAGTCCGGGCTGGCACGCGCCCACACGTGGCTTGAGGCTCAGGACGATCCTCCCCCCGGCATCCTGGCCATCGAACCGTTCGGAGCCTCTCCGGAGACGCTCGACTACGGGTCGTACTCCGTCACGATCACGCCGGATGTCGGCAACGCGGCGAGCTCCAGGAAACACTACACCATTCGCTCCGTCGGGACGTTCGGCAACCGGACACGGACGCTCGAGCGTGACGTCATGACGCAGTCGTACGCTCAGTTCATCTACTTCACTGAGATCGAGAGACCACCAAACACGTACACCCCGGTCTGGTTCTGCTCCGCCGACAACATCGACGGTGATCTCCACACCAACGGGCAGATCCACATCTTCGGCAACCCCACGTACGGCGGACACGTCACTAGTGCCCACGGCGGACCCGACGATCCGGACCTCGGCAACAACCCGTCGTTCATGTACTACAACGGAAGCTACTACGGTCACATCGAGTCGTCGGCGCCGAGCAACCCGCCTCACGACGAGCCGGTCTTCATGGACGGGTATGAGCTCGGCGCCTCTGAGATCGAGCTCCCCTCGTACATCGACGACCTGGTGACGCTCGCCACTGACGATGGACTTCTTCTCACGGGAGACTACGACATCGAGATCGGTCGAGACGCCGGCAGCGGTCCGATGTACGGGACGCTGAGCTACCGGCCGGTCAGCGGCGGTAGCTGGATCGACGTCGACATCTCCACCTTCAACGGCGTGATGTACGTTGACGGCTCCGTGGAGGTCGAGGGAGTGCTCGACGGGAGCCTGACGATCGCCAGCTCCGGAACGATCTCCATCATGGACGACCTGACCTACGCGGCGAGCGATGCCGACGGGCCGCTGGACGGCTGTGACGACGTCCTCGGTCTCGTCTCGGAGTCCAACATCGTCGTCGAGGACAACTGGGCGAACCAGAGCGACTGCACCATCCACGCGCAC
>CAZRAD010000158.1:0-5626 GCA_964597945.1 uncultured bacterium | reverse complement strand
TCTATCTTATTCTTGTCCTTGTGGCCGTCGCAAGCGGTATTGTTTCCGGAAGTTATCCGGCACTCTTTCTCTCTGCTTTTCAACCGGTTAAGGTTTTGAAGAAGGATTTAACCAGAGGCCGGAAGGGCTCCATCTTCCGGACCACGACCGACACGGAGACGATCCTGCACCTGATCGCGCGCGCGTACGCCGCCCGGCCGGCCGCGGGGCCGGACGCCATCCCCGAGATCCTCAGCGAAGCGCTCGCCGGTGTTGAAGGAGCCTACTCGATCCTGTTCATGCTCGACGGCAAGCTCGTCGCGGTGCGCGATCCGAGGGGCTATCGCCCGCTCTGTTTCGGGCGGCTCGCCTCGGGCGGATGGGCGGTCGCGTCGGAGAGCTGCGCCCTCGACATCGTCGGCGCGAAGCAGGAACGCTATGTGGAGCCGGGGGAGATCCTGGTTCTGGACGAGACCGGTGCGCACTCCCATCGGCTGGCGCCGGTGGGTGGTCCTCGGAGCTTCTGCATCTTCGAGTACATCTACTTCTCGCGGCCCGACTCGGTCCTGCGAGGCGCATCGGTCGATGGGATCCGTCGCGCGCTCGGCCGCGCACTCGCTCGTGAACACCCGGCTGATGCCGACATCGTCTTCTCCGTTCCCGACTCGAGCAACGCCTCGGCGATGGGGTACGCCGAGGCATCGGGCATCCCGCTCGAGATCGGTCTCATTCGCAACCACTACATCGGGCGGACGTTCATCCACCCGAAGCAGTCGATTCGCGACCTGAGGGTCCGAATCAAGTACAACCCCGTCGAGGAGACGATCCGGGGACAGCGAGTCGTCGTGGTCGACGACTCCATCGTCCGCGGAACGACGAGCCGGGAACTGATGCGCATCATCAGAAAGGCGGGCGCGAAGGAGATCCATCTGCGCGTGGCTTCGCCACCCATCCGCTTCCCGTGCTTCTACGGGATCGACACGCCGACCCGCGAAGAGCTTGTCGCGGCCAACAGCGAGATCGAGGAGATCGCCCGGTTCATCGGAGTCGACTCGCTCGGCTACCTGTCGTTCGACGGACTCCTCTCATCTGTTCCCGCCCCCCGGGACGCATACTGCGTCGCCTGCTTTGACGGAAGCTATCCTCACGAGTGCGCGTTCTGCGAGAACGAGAGCAAGACAACAGGGAGCGACACACCATGAGTGTCAAGAGAGCGTTGATCAGTGTCTCGGACAAGCAGGGGATCACGGAGTTCGCCCGCGGGCTCGCGGATGCGGGCGTTGAGATCATCTCGACCGGGGGTACCGCGGCGAGGATTCGTTCGGCGGGAATCGGATGTTCGGAGGTCGCCGAGGTCACGGGCGCTCCGGAGATCCTGGGTGGGCGGGTCAAGACGCTTCATCCGCACATCCACGGAGCCATCCTCTCGCAGCCTCAGAACGAGAGCCACGTCGCGACGCTCGAACACGAAGGGATCGACCGGATCGACATGGTCGTGGTCAACCTCTACCAGTTCGAGAAGGTCACGGCCGCAGCCGGGACCACGTTGCCTGAGGCGCTCGAGCAGATCGACATCGGTGGGGTGACGCTTCTTCGTGCGGCCGCGAAGAACTACGAGAATGTCATCGTCGTCAGCTCGCCCGAGCAGTACGGACGCGTGCTGTGTATGCTGGCGGAACGGGGCGATCTCGAGATGGAGGAACGCCGGGCGCTCGCGGTGCAGGCGTTCGCCCGGACACGAGACTACGACAAGGCGATCCATCGCTACCTCGCGCTGGTCGACCAGACGAACGGCGCGCTCCCCGGAACGATCTCGATCGAACTCGAGAAGATCCAGGATCTCCGGTACGGTGAGAATCCGCATCAGAGCGCGGCTTTCTACCGTGCTCGCCGAAGCGTCGTCGGCCCGAGTATCGTCCGCGCCGAACAGCTCTCCGGCAAGGAGCTCTCGTACAACAACATCATGGATCTCGACGCAGCGCTCTCGATCGTCCGCGAGTTCCCGGATCCGACGGCGGCCGTCATCAAGCACGCCACGCCGTGTGGCGTCGCCAGCGCATCGACGCTCGACAAAGCGTACGAGCGAGCGCTCGCGTGCGACCCGGTCTCCGCGTTCGGGAGCATCATCGCGCTCAATCGGAGCGTCGACATCGAGACGGCGAAGCTTATCCACGCCACGCACTTCGTCGAGGCGATCATCGCGCCGGACTACTACCGAAACGCCCTCGACCTCCTGCGTGGGAAGAAGAACAGGAGGGTCATGAAAGCCGCGTTCCCGGACCTGACCGAGTACCGGTTGAAACCGCAGCGCCACACGCGGGCTCTCGTGGGCGGCGGGATGCTCGTTCAGGATCTGGACGTCGACATTTTCGAGCAGTCGAACCTCAAACCCGTGACCGAACGACAGCCGACGCCGGAGGAAATGCATACGCTCATCTTCGCGTGGCGCGTCGTCAAGCACGTGCGCTCGAACGCCATCGTGCTTGCACGAGACTCTGAGACTGTAGGCATCGGTGCCGGCCAGATGAGCCGGGTCGACGCCAGTGTGCTCGCAGTCTGGAAGGCGGGGGACCGCGTCCGTGGAAGCGTGATGGCCTCCGATGCGTTCTTCCCGATGCGCGACGCCGTCGACGCTGCGGCGGAGGCGGGGGTGACAGCCATCATCCAGCCGGGCGGCTCGAAGGGTGACGAGGAGGTCATCGCCGCAGCAAACGAACGGAACATCGCTATGGTCATGACGGGGCAGCGGCACTTCAAGCACTAGGAGAGACGAATGGCAGAGGGAAGACCCAGGGTCGCGATCGTGATGGGAAGCGACAGTGACCTCCCCACTATGAGGCAGTCCGCGAAGCTGCTCGAGGGATTCGGAATCGGGTACACGATGCGGATTTCGTCGGCGCATCGAACACCGAAGGAGACCGCCGCGCTGGCGGAGAGCTTCGAGGAGGCGGGAGTCGAGATCGTGATCGTCGGCGCAGGTCTCGCGGCACATCTCGCGGGTGTCATAGCAAGCATCACAACGCTTCCCGTCATAGGCGTTCCGATGGGGGGAGGCAGCCTCCAGGGAGTCGACGCGCTCTACTCGACCGTCCAGATGCCTGGTGGTGTCCCGGTCGCGACGATGTCGATCGGAAAGCACGGCGCGAAGAACGCTGCGATCCTCGCAGCGCAGATCCTCGCGCTCAGCGATCCCGCCATCCGCGACCGTCTGCGCGATTTTCGCGAACAGCAGACGCTCGCGGTGCAGGAGAAGGACCGCGCGCTGACCGCGGGTGAGCTCTGATCTGAGGAAACACGCCACGAACTCATACGATGGATCGAGGTAGCAGATGAGCAATGTCGTGATCGTCGGCACGCAGTGGGGCGACGAGGGCAAGGGGAAGATCACGAACGCCCTCGCTGCCTGCGCCGACTTCGTCGTACGCTTCCAGGGTGGGGCGAACGCCGGACACACGGTCACCGTCAACGGCGAACCGATCGTGTTCCACCTGCTCCCATCGGGTATCTCGGTGCCCGGCGTGAGCTGCGTCATCGGACCGGGGGTCGTCGTGGATCCGCTGGGGCTGATCGAGGAGATCGATCGGGTCCGCGCGGCGGGCATCTCGGTCGGCGACAACCTGCTTATCGACTCAGGCGCGCACATGGTCCTTCCGTATCACAAGGCCATCGAGGCCGCGGAGGAAGAGCGTCTCGGAGGCTCGGCGATCGGCACCACGCTCCGTGGAATCGGACCGACCTACGCGGATCACACCTCCCGGACGGGACTGCCGATCGGTCTGCTCGCGTCGTTCGATGATTTCAGGATCAGCTTCGAGATCGCGGCCGAGCGCAAGAACGAGATCCTGACGCGCCTGTACGGACGCGACCCGCTCGACGTGGGAGGGATGCTCGAGATCCTCAGAGCGGCCGCGGAGCGTCTGCGGCCGCACCTGGCCGACACTCCGGACATCCTTCGTGAGGCCGTCTCGCAGAACCGGAACGTCCTCTTCGAGGGCGCGCAGGGAACGCTTTTGGACATCGCGTTCGGAACGTATCCGTACGTGACCTCGTCCTTCACGAGCGCAGCGGGAGTCTCAGCTGGAACCGGCGTCCCGCCGCGTATGGTCGGTGACATCGTCGGGATCGCCAAGGCGTACATCACGCGAGTCGGGGCGGGACCGTTCCCGACGGAGCTCTTCGACGACAACGCCGAGGTCATCCGCGACCGCGGGGCAGAGCGCGGCTCGACGACCGGACGCTCCAGACGATGCGGCTGGCTCGATATGGTGGCGCTGAGGTACGCGGTGGCCGTCAACGGAATCCGCCGGCTCATCATCACGAAGATGGATGTCCTCGACACGTTCGATACGATCCCTATCTGTGTGGCCTACGAGATCGACGGCAGACGGACCGAGACGTTCCCGAGAAATGCCGAGGAGCTGAGACGGGCGAGGCCCGTGTACGAGGACTTTCCGGGCTGGGCCGCCGATACGTCAGGAGCAAGGACCGCGGAGGAGCTTCCGGGGAAGGCGATGGACTACCTCAGAACGATAGCGGGTATGGCGGACGTCGAGATCGCGGCGGTATCCGTCGGAGCGGCCGCGGATGCCGTCGTTGAGTTCATGCGAATCCTCTAGAAGGCGCGCCGGGCTGCGCGCGGGGCGCACTCGACCGACACGTAGCGACCGGACACACACCCACGACGCGGGGGTCTGACAAGCCCGACAGCTTGACAGACCCCCGCGTCGCTCGTACCATGGGTGTATGCCATCACTCCAGGACATGAAGGACGACCGGGGCATAGCGCTTGACCGCGTCGGGGTCACCGGTCTCATCCAGACCGTGACCTTCGAAACCCTCGACGGTCTCGCGACGGCGACGGGGGAGTTCGATCTGTCCGTCGCGCTGCCGGCGGACTCCCGAGGCGTCCATCTCAGCGGCTTCGCGCGCGTTCTCGCGGAAGGTCAGGTGAGCACCTCTCCGGAGGGCCTGCGTCCGCTGCTCGAGCGGCTGAATGCCGAGCTTGGCGCCCCGGAGTCATTCGCAGAGGTGACCTACGAGGAGAAGGCGACGAGAACGGCTCCCGTCTCCGGACACACGTCGTTCGTGTCATATCCGGTTCGCGTCAGCGCCTCGCTCGGTCACGACTACACACATGCTCTCACCGTTACGCACCCCGTGATGACGGTCTGTCCGTGCTCACAGGAAGCGACTGACGGGATCGGTCACAGCCAGAGAACGCAGGTCGAGATCGCGGTCTCGTTCGACGGCCGGCTCACCGCCGGCGAGCTCGTCGAGCTGGCCGAGTCCTGCGCAAGCGCTCCCGTCTATCCGCTCCTGACGGGGGAGGACGAGCGGGCCGTCATCGAGAGCGCCGGGTTTGGCCTGCGCTGGAATCTTGAGATCATGCGCAGCCTCGGGATTTGTGGCGACGAAGTAGCAGCAATGGGCGGCCACGCGCGCTCCCGATTCCTCATCCAATTGAAGAGCGACACTTCCGGGGTCAACTTCCTCATGCGGCCGACCACGTCGCGGATAGCCGGTCCCGAGGCCCGGTCGGCCCAGTTGATTACCTGGACCGGGTAATCCAGAAAGGTCTCGAAGTCCGTCGAGTCGCCGTGAACGTGCAGGATGTCTACTTTGGCGATCAGGTGCCGGATGCGATGCA
>CAZRAD010000157.1:0-5667 GCA_964597945.1 uncultured bacterium | reverse complement strand
ATGCGTCCGCCTGGAAGAACCGGATCTTCCTGATCCGTTCACGCGAAACACGACTGGCCGTCACATTGGCGACACAGCCATCCTCAAATGTGAGCCGCGCGTTGGCGATGTCGATGTTCGTTGAAAGTACGGGAACGCCGACAGCGTCGATGCGCGCCACGGGCGATCTGACCGCGGACAGGATGAGGTCGATATCGTGGATCATCAGGTCGAGGACCACGGCGACGTCGGTGCCCCGCGGCACGAAGACACCGAGACGGTGCGCCTCCACGAACATCGGATTCTGGAGTTCCGCCAACGCCGCCCGGGTCGCCTGGTTGAACCGTTCGATGTGACCGACCTGCAGACGCAGGTCGCGCTCCCGCGCGGTGTCAACAAGCTCACGCGCCTGCTCCACCGTCGACGCGATCGGCTTCTCAATAAGCGCGTGCACACCCGCGCGCAGACAGACCATCCCGATCTCGTGGTGCACAGTCGTCGGGACAGCGATACTGACCGCTTCGGCGGCACTCACGAGCGCGTCCATCGTCGGCAGCACAGCCGTGCCGTACTCGGCGGCGACCGCCGCCGCCCGCTCACCGTTCGTGTCATAGATGCCGACGAGCTCACACTCCGGCAGGTCGGAATAGACGCGCGTGTGAAAGCGCCCGAGATGGCCCGTTCCGATCACACCGACCTTCAGCATGTCGCCCCCTCATTGCGATACTGCTCGAACGGTGAGACTGAGCGATGCACGTCCGCGGCGTGAGAGCGCGCCCCTGACGGGGCGCGTCACGGCGCGTTCCGCGCCCGGTTCGTCCCTGCTCCGCTACTTGATGATCCCTCGAGATGAGCTCTCGATGAACGAGATGAGCCGCGTGACCTCCGCGGTCTCAGGAACCTCTTCACGAATCCGTACGAGGGCCTGTGTTGTATTGAGGTCGGACAGGTAGAGCAGGCGATAGCTCAACCTGAGCGCCGACAGCGCCTCCTCAGCGAACCCGCGTCGCATCAGACCGATCATGTTGACCTCGATCGGCCGAGCCGGCGAACCACCAACCTTGAAGTACGGCGGGACGTCCTTGATCACACGACAGCCGCCACCGATATAGCAGTGAGCACCGATGCGCACGAACTGCTGGACCCCGGTCATGCCGCCGATAAAGGCGTAGTCCTCGATCGCCACATGGCCCGCGACGTTGACCGCGTTGACGAGCACGACGTTGTCGCCGACAACACAGTCGTGCGCGATGTGCGCGTACGCGCAGATGAGTCCCTCGTTGCCGACAACGGTCGTGCCGCCATCGCCCGTTCCTCGGTTGATCGTCGCGAATTCCCTGATCACCGTGCGGTCACCGATGCGGAGGAACGTCTCCTCGCCGCCGTACTTGAGATCCTGCGGATCCCCGCCGACTGCAGCGCCATGACAGATTTCGCAGTCCTCCCCGATCTCGGTATTCCTGTCGACAAGAGCCATCGACCTGACGACCGTGTTCTTCCCGATCGTCACATTCGCGCCGATGATAGCGAAGGGCTCAACGACGACGCCGTCGGCCAGCTTCGCGCTTTCGTGTACTACCGATCTCGCGTCTATCTGCGTCATTGTCCCCGCCTATCGGTCCACGACGTGTGACCAGAACTCGCCCTCAGCCACGACAGCGCCCTTCACATAGGCCGTGCCGCGCATCTTGCAGGTGCCGCCCCTGAGTCTCAGGAGCTCCATTTCGAATCGCACTGTGTCGCCGGGAAAGACCGGCTTCCTGAACTTGGCGCTCTCGATCGCCCCGAAGTACGCGAGTTTCTGCTCGGGCGCATCGACACGAGAGAGCAGGAGCAACCCTCCCACCTGCGCCATCGCCTCGACCAGCACGACGGCCGGAACAATGGGATGCCCGGGAAAGTGCCCGACGAAGAACCACTCGTTCATCGAGAAGTTCTTGATGCCCACGACGCGGCGATCATCGAGCTCGAGTATCCTGTCGACGAACAGGAACGGGTATCGGTGTGGAAGCACCTTCACGATGTCGTCGATATCCCAGCTCGTTGTCTCCCGGTGTCCGATCTTGCCCTGCTTGATCCCGTCCACGAGCGCCCGCACGAAGCGGACGTTGGACGCGTGCCCCGACTTTGAAGAGTAGACGTGGCCCTTGATAGGCATCCCCAGCAGCGCGAGATCCCCCATCATGTCGAGCACCTTGTGGCGAACGAACTCGTCGGGAAACCTGAGGTCTCCCGTGTTGAGAATCCCATCGTCGTCCACGACGACGGAGTTCTCGAGACTCCCGCCCTTGATGAGCCCCATCTTCTTCAGGCCGTCGATGTCGCGCTTCAGCGCGTATGTCCGCGCCGGCGCGATCTCGTTGCGAAACGCCTCCTCGGTGATCTTGAAGCTCGCGAACTGCGTCCCGATAGTCGGGTTGTCGTAATCGATCGTGAAGCTGATCCTGAAATCCTCATCGGGCGAGACCGTGACGTAAACGTCTCCGTCCTGTACGGTGACCGGCTCGAGGATCTCGAGATACTGCAGAGGCGCGTCCTGGTCCACGATCCCGGCGTCGGTGAGGATGTCCACGAACGGCTTGCAGCTTCCGTCGGTCGGCTCAGCCGGCTCGTCGCGATCGAGCTCAACGACCGCGTTGTCGATCCCGAGCCCGGTCAACGCCGCGAGGACGTGCTCGACGGTGGAGATGTTGACGCCGTTCTTGGAGAGCATGGTTCGGCGCGTCGCATCATCGGAAGTCACTGCGTTGCGGATCGACGCCTCAAGAGAAGGCGCTCCCGGCAGGTCCACCCGAACGAACGTGATCCCGGCGTTCGGCGGGGCCGGCTTGAACGTGACCGTGGTCTCCTGCCCCGTGTGAATCCCGATTCCCGTGTAGGAGCATTCATCTTGAATCGTCCGCTGCAGACTCCTCGCCATCAGGCCTCCTTGTCGAGATCGTCGAGTCGGCGTTCGATCTCCTTGATCCGCTTGAACAGGGCCGGCAGGTTCCGAACCCCGGCGTGCAATCGCTTGGAGAGAGAGTGCCTGATCGCCGGATAGCCCGAGACGCTCTCTCCGGCCGGAACGTCACCCATCACGCCGGCCTGTGCCGCCACGACCGCCCGATCGCCGATCTGAATGTGCCCGGCGATCCCGGCCTGTCCCGCAAGGACCGCGCCGCTCCCGACCCGTGTGCTCCCGGAGATACCGACCTGCGCTACGACGATGGAGCACTCGCCGATCTCGACGTTGTGAGCTATCTGAACGAGGTTGTCGATCTTCGTGCCCGTGCCGATCCGTGTGGCGCCGATCGTGGCTCTGTCGATGCACGCGTTCGCACCGATCTCGACATCGTCCCCGATGACGACAGTGCCGATCTGAGGAACCTTCCGGTGGCGCTCACCGTCCCATGCGAATCCGAACCCGTCACTGCCGATGACGGACCCCGAGTGGATGAGGACCCGGTCGCCTATCGCCACCGAGCGCTTGATCGTCGCGTTCGGGAAGACGATGCAATCCTCTCCCACGGTGCTGTTCGCGCCGACATACGCTCCGGCGTGAATGACCGTCCGGGCTCCGATGGACGCACTGCCCATGATCGCGGCGCACGGCCCGACGGAGACACCGTCGCCCAACACGGCTGTGTCGGCGACGCACGCTCCCGGGGCAACACCCGGGGGAATCGTCTCCGGTCCGGGATCGAACACCGCAAGCGCCGAGGCGAACGCGACATATGCGTCGTCCGCGAGAAGAACCGTCCGCCCCTCAAGAAGGGGTGAACCGCCGTACCGGGTGGGAACGATGATGGCTGATGCGCTGGTGGAATCCAGGAACTTCTCGTAGCGAGGATTGGCGAGGAATGTCAGATCGCCGGGACCGGCATCTTCGATGGACGCCAGACCGGTGACAACGACCGACCCGTCGCCGGCCACTCTGGCTCCGACGATATCGGCGATCTCCGCTACCGTGAGCGATCGACTGCGCTCCATGCCCCAACCCTCCAGACCTGTGTCGCCGCGAGCCTACTCGGTCGTGCCGTTGAGCTGCTCGAGAACCTGGTCGGTCAGATCGGCGCCCGGAGCCGCATAGACGATCGTGCCGCCCGCCGCGTCGAAGATCATGTCGTACTCTCCGGCCGCACCGATCTCACTGAGGATGGTGTTGATGCGCTCGATGACCGGCTGCCAGAGCTCGGCCTCGCGACGGGCTGCGAGTCCACCGACTCCCCAAACGTCGTTGAGGAAGGACTCGTACTCCAGCTGCTTCTGCTGAGCGATCTGTTCCTTCTCACGCACGGCTTCCTGTGAGAGCAGGAGTCTCTGGCTCTCGAGCTCGTCGAGCATCGACTGGATCTCCGTCTCCAGGTCGCGAGCCTGCGCCCGCCAGTCGTTGACGCTTGCCTGCAGCTGATTGTCGATGTCGCGCGCGCCGTTGTACTCGACGCGGATTCGCTCGGAGTGAATGAACGCGATGTCCGCAGCGGAACAGACCGCGGTCGCGACAAGCATCAGCGCCAGCGTCACACTCAGCAGCAGCGTCACTCTCTTGTACACATGAACCTCCCAGGGGCCGCTCGGGCCCTTCGATCCCATCGATGTCCTAGTATTCCATTCCGAAACGGTAGTGCACCTGCCACTCGCCGCCCAGCTCTTCGTCGAATCCGTATCCCATGTCGATTCCCATGTTCCCGAGCACTGGGACCTCAACGCGCACGCCGACACCCGCCCCCCAGTACAGATCGGACGGATGCGTGTCCTCTCGGCTCTCCCACGTGTTTCCGGCGTCGACGAATCCGAGCACGTACACGGGGATCGTATCGCTCCCCTCCATGACCGGGAACTTCAACTCCGCCGATCCGATCAGCATCGTCCGACCGCCGTAGAGGTCGCTCCCCTCAGGAAGGATCGACCGGTCGTCATAGCCGCGAACTCCGTTCAGCCCGACGCCACCGAGTTCGAAGCGCGTGTCGTTCGGCACCGTCCCGGGATCGCCGTACCCGGTGACCAGACCGGCCCGCCCTCTCAGCATCAGCGTCAAACCGAGCGGCGCGGGCACGAAGGTCCGTGACTCCACGATGTAGCGCTGGTACTCCACGTCGCCGCCGAACACGCTTCCGAAGAGATCGGCCGTCGCGCGTGTGTAGCTGCCGAGCCGCGGATGGAAACGCCGGTCGGTTGTTCTGCGCATGAGCGTGGTCGTCAGTCCGCTTCGCCACTCCCACTCGTCATCGGTGCGCGGGAAGACCTCCGTATCGTATGTGGTCTCCTCGGTCTCCTCGTCCGTCGTGGCAGTCGTCAGCTCGCCGTACTCGTAGAGCTTGACCTGCTCCAGCGTGTACTTGTTGTAGAGCATCGTGTGCCGCGAACCGAAGAAGGGCCATCCGACCCGCACGTCGCCGCCGCGCCGCTCGCGCTCGACGACGTAGTATCGGGTCTGACCGTCGTCGACGGCCCAGATGTCCGCATCCGTCGTGTCCGAGAATGCGTCCGCGAAGAAGTCGTTCGGCAACAGACTGTACGTCCGCTTGTCGTTGGTGTCGTACAGGTCGAACCCGACCGAGAGTCTGCGGTTCATGAACCACGGCTCCGTGAATCCGAGCACGAGTTCCGTGTTCCTCTTTCCGAACTCCCACTTGACGTCGAGATACTGCCCGTTGCCGTGCTCGACGCGGGTGATCTGTCCGGAGACGACGGCGCCGACCTGGT
>CAZRAD010000156.1:0-5701 GCA_964597945.1 uncultured bacterium | reverse complement strand
GGGTGGCAGGACCGTCGGCGCCGGCACGATCACGAAGATCATCGAGTAGAGACACACTAGAGTGGGTAGCGCGGCGACCTTGCGGAGCAGCGTGACCATAGCACGGGAGCAGTATCGTGCGTGACATCGTGGTGATCGCTTGCGTCGAGTGCAAGCGCCGGAACTATACATACACGAAGAACAAACAATTGCATCCGGACCGCCTGGAGTACAAGAAGTACTGTCGCTTCTGCAACAAGCACACGGTGCACAAGCAGACGCGGTAGGCAGGCGCGGGCGCTCCTCGCGGAGCGCATGGCGGAGCCCTGGACCCTCAGGGGTCGGGAGGTTCTGCACCGAGCCGCATCCGGAGACGTTGAGACGGCGAGCTCAGGTGAGCGCGGAGCACCGTGTGCATCGTGCTTCACCCGCGGTCCACGTCACGGATGATGCCCAAGGGTAGTCCCGGTAAGCGAGCAGAGTCACGCAGGCCTGTAGCTCTAATTGGTTAGAGCGCCGGTCTCCAAAACCGGATGTTGGGGGTTCGAATCCCTCCAGGCCTGCCACTGTCTCATGCGCTTCACGCTGCTTTAGGCGTCCGGATAGTGAGGTTTCATGTTTGAAAGACTAGTCAAGTTCATCCGTGAGGTGAGGAACGAGATGCGGCGCGTCTCGTGGCCGTCGCGAGATGAAGTTCGCGAGTCCACGACGGTTGTGATCGTGATCGTTCTCATTCTTGCAGTGTTCATTGGCCTAGTCGACCGGGCGCTGTCCTTCCTTATCAGCCTCGTGTTCGGCTAGATAGCCAGGAACGCTGCATACCGGTGGGACGACTGGACGGGGTGACGCCAGTGAAGTCTTGGTATGCGATTCATACGTACTCGGGACACGAGTACAAGGTCCGCGAGAAGCTGGCGGGGAAGATCGCCGCTGAGAATCTCGAGGACCGGTTCGGCCAGATCATCATCGCGACGGAGGAGTTCGTCGAGATGAAGGACGGCAAGCGCCGTACGGCCGAGCGGAAGCTGTTCCCGGGCTATCTCCTCATCGAGATGGAGATGGACGATCAGACGTTCTACCTGGTGAAGGAGACGCAGGGCGTCTCCGCGTTCATCGGTACGACGTCCGGTCCTCAGCCTCTGGAGCAGCACGACATAGACCGCATCCTCGGTCGCATCGAGAAGAAGCCGTCGAAGGAGCGCCCGGAGATCCCGTACCAGGTCGGCGAGCAGGTGCGGTGTATCGACGGTCCGTTCAGTGGTTTCAACGGTCTTATCGACGAGATCGATGGCGAACGCGGCAAGGTGAAGGTGATGGTGTCGATCTTCGGTCGCGCCACACCGGTCGAGCTCGACTTCCTGCAGGTGGAATCGACGTAGCTTGCGCCGATGCGCGGCGCTCGCGCTGGACACGACAGGCACACGAGGGAAACACGCATGGCGAAGAAGATCATCGGGACGGTCAAGCTTCAGATAGCCGCCGGGGCCGCGACATCAGCCCCGCCGGTGGGACCGGCACTCGGTCCGTACGGAATGGACATCGGCGGTTTCTGCAAGCAGTTCAACGCCAAGACGAAGGACCAGCCCGGGATGATCATCCCGGTGGTTCTCACCGTCTACCAGGACCGGACGTTCACCTTCATCACCAAGACGCCGCCGGCGTCGGTGCTGCTGAGGAAAGCCGCCGGACTGGCGAAGGGCTCGTCCGTTCCGAATCGTGACAAGGTCGGCAAGGTCACGAAGAAGCAGCTGCTCGAGATCGCGAAGATCAAGGCCGTCGACCTCAATGCAGCCGACGACGAGGCCGCGGTCATGATGATCGCCGGCACCGCGCGGAGCATGGGGATCGAGGTGGTGGGCTAGTAGCCATCACACCGTTACCACGGCGGACTCCGTGGGAGGGCCTGAGGGTCCGAGGAGAAGGGGAGCGGATGAAGAGAAGCAACCGATACGACGCAGTGAAGAAGGTCTCGCAGGAAGGCGGACCTTTCGAACTCGATCGCGCGCTGGAACTGGTGAAGGAAGCGGCGACGGCCAAGTTCGACGAGACCATTGAGGTCGCGTTCCGGCTGGGTGTCGACGTCAAGCGTTCCGACCAGCAGCTGCGCGGAACGATCGTCCTGCCGCACGGCACAGGTCGGAGTGTGTCGATCCTGGTGCTGGCGCAGGGCGAGAAGCTCCAGGAGGCCGAGGAGGCCGGAGCGGACTTCGTCGGCGGCGAGGATCTCGTCGAGAAGATCCAGGGTGGATGGACCGACTTCGATACCGCCATCGCCACCCCGGACATGATGAAGTTCGTCGGCAGGCTCGGCAAGATCCTCGGTCCGCGCGGACTCATGCCGAACCCGAAGACGGGGACGGTGACCATGGACGTCGCGAAGGCCGTTTCCGAGGCCAAGGCGGGCAAGGTCGAGTATCGCACGGACAAGACCGGCAACATACACGTGGGCATCGGCAAGGCCTCGTTTGATGCCGCGCAGCTGAGGGGCAATATGGAGTCCCTGACGCGCGAGATCCTGCGGGCGAAGCCGGCGGCTGCGAAGGGTACTTTCATCAGAAACGTGACGATCTCTTCGACGATGGGGCCGGGCATCGACCTCGACGTCGGAGCGCTCATCGACGCGGTCAAGCAGTAGCTCGACGACCGGCCGGATGCGGGACACCGCGACCGGCCAGCTACCAAACAGAGAGGCAACGGATGCAGAAACACCAGAAAGAGGCCTTCGTCGAGGCACTGGACAAGCAGCTCGACGGCATCGGTGTCGTGATCCTGAGTGATTTCTCGGGGATGGACGTCGAGACCGCCAACGAGATCCGGCGTCGCTTCAGGGAGTCCTCCGTTCAGTACCGGGTGGTGAAGAACACGCTTGCCCGGAGAGTTTTCGAGTCGAAGGGGCTCGGGACGCTGGCGGAGCACCTCACGGGTCCCAACGGCCTCGTGATGTCTGTCGACGACCCGGTCGCTCCGGCCAAGATCCTCGTCGAATTCGAGAAGAGTAAGAAGACCCCCCAGATCAAGTTCGGGTGGGTCGATGCCACACTCATGTCGGCGGCCGATATCCGCAAGCTTGCGGATCTCCCGTCCCGCGAGGTTCTGCTGGCGCAGATCGCGGCCGGGTTCCAGGCGCCGGTGGCCGGGCTTGCGCGACTGCTCCACGAACTCACGCGGAAGCTGGTCGCCACGCTCGACGAGGTGGCGAAGCTGAAGGCAGCAGCCTAGGGCACCGTCGCCCCGGGCGCGCCGCAACCAGCGGGGCGTGCCGCCGGTCCGTGACAGGGACTCGGGCGGGAAGTTCAGGACCTCGCTGTAGAGATAGGGCCGTTTGAACGTTCTGAGGCAACACGCTGAGTAACCTGTTGGAGGTTGATCATGGCAGAAGAGACGAAGGACGTCGTCGAGACCACCGAGGCGCCGGCCGAGGAGAAGAAGGTCGAGCTGAGTGGCAAGGTCGCCGACATCATCGGTACGATCGAGGGTATGACCGTTCTTGAGATGGCCGATCTTGTGAAGGCTCTCGAGGACAAGTTCGGTGTCACCGCGGCCGCACCGGTCGCGATGGCAGCCGCTCCCGCCGCGGGCGGTGGTGGCGACGCCGCTGAGGAGAAGACGGAGTTCGACGTCATCCTCGCCGACACCGGTGAGAAGAAGTTCCAGGTCGTGAAGGTCATCCGTCAGATGACCGACCTCGGTCTCAAGGAGGCCAAGGAACTCGTCGACAACCCCGGCCAGGCCATCAAGAAGGAACTGTCCAAGGAAGAGGCCGACGAGATGAAGAAGAAGCTCGAGGAGGCGGGAGCCAAGGTCGAGCTGAAGTAGCACTCTTGCGATCGGAGCCCTGAAGCTCCGGGAGTGATAGCAGAGTTTGGAGATGAGGGGGCGGAGACACCGTCTTCGTTCCCTCTCTCCGGCGAGAGACGAGAGCCGGAATGACGGGCCAGGGTCTCTCCAGACGGAGGGTGATGGATCGGTGAGTGGACCCCGTATGATCGAGAGAAAGACCTTCTCCAAGTTCCCGGTCGAGCGTGAGCTTCCCATGCCCAATCTCCTCGACGTCCAGCTGGAGTCCTTTCACTCCTGTCTGGGCAGCGGGAGCTCAGACGGAACGCAGACGTCCGGACTGGATGAGGTCTTCAGCAAGTTCTTCCCCGTGGAAGGACACCAGGGGGCCTACACCCTCGAGTACAGGGGCTTCCGTATGGGCACGCCCAAGCACTCGATTCAGGAATGCCGCGAGCGCAATCTGACGTTCGAGGCACCTCTGAAGGCGACGCTCAGGCTTGTGCGCTGGGAGCTCCGTGAGGGCGGCGAGAGAAAGCTTATCGAAGCGGAGGAAGGCGAGATATACCTCGGCGACATCCCGCTCATTACCGAGCGCGGCACGTTCGTCATCAACGGTGCAGAGCGCGTCATCGTCAGCCAGCTCCACCGCTCGCCCGGCGTTTTCTTCCAGGACAAGCTGCACCCCAACGGAACGACGCTCTACTTCGCGAAGATCATTCCGTACCGCGGCACCTGGGTCGAGGTCCGGATGGGAATCAAGGACGAGATGTTCATCAGGACGGATCGCCGGCACCAGTTCCGGATGACGACGTTCCTCAGGGCCCTTGGCTACTCGAAGGACGAGGACATCCGCGCGCTGTTCTACGCGACCGAGGAGATCGAGATCCCGGCCGGGCGCGTGACGCGAGCGATGGAGCCGTGCGGCGGACTGCTCGCGAAGAACGTTATCGACGAGGAGACCGGCGAGGTCGTCGCCATGCGCGGCGAGGAGCTGGCTCCGAAGCACGTCAAACTGATGCAGGAAGCGGGCGTCGCGAAGGTCCCGATCCTGGTCGTCGAGAAGGCGCGCGTGCTCGCCCGCAAGGACGAGGACCGTGACGCCGAGCTCGCCGGGCGTATCGTCGCCCGGACCTACAAGGACAGCAAGACCCGTGAGACGATCGTCACCAACGACGAGAAGCTCACGATGACGGTGATCGATCTTCTGAGAAAGGCCGGCATCCGTGAGGTCGAGCTCGTGCAGATCAACCCGACGGATCTGAGGATCCTCGAGTCGACATTCTCGCGCGACAAGACGCACTCCATGGAAGAGGCGCTTCAGGAGATCTACAAGACGATGAAGGGCGGCAACCTGCCGAGTATCGAGGCGGGGCGCGAACTCGTGGATCGGATGTTCTTCGACCCGAACCGCTACGACCTCAAGGGAGTCGGCCGCTACAAGATCAACCGGCAGCTCAAGATCGATGACGAGATCGTTCCGCTCGATACGACGTGTCTGACGCATCTCGATTTCATCGCAACCATTCGTGCGGTGCTCGAGGTCGTCAAGGGGCAGCGTGAGATCGACGATATCGATCATCTCGGCAACCGCCGTGTGCGATCGGTGGGTGAGCTGCTCGAGAATCAGCTCTCGGCCGGTCTGTCGCGGATGGTGCGCGTCATCAAGGACCGGATGTCGACGGGCGACGGAGACGATTTCGACCTGGCGTCGCTCGTGAACTCGCGCCCGATCTCGGCGGTCGTCAGAGCGTTCTTCGGTTCGAACCAGCTCTCGCAGTTCATGGAGCAGACGAACCCACTGGCGGAGCTGACGCACAAACGTCGTCTCTCGGCGCTTGGTCCGGGGGGGCTGACGCGCGAGCGCGCCGGCTTCGAGGTTCGCGACGTGCACTACAGCCACTCCGGTCGGATGCGTCCGATCTAGACGCCTGAACGTCCGAAC
>CAZRAD010000155.1:0-5706 GCA_964597945.1 uncultured bacterium | reverse complement strand
ACACCACAGACCAAACGACGTTCTACATCAACGGCGAGTACGCGTTCACGCAGACCGCAGATGAGCCGGTGTCGCTCGGTGTGAACGACCGTGACCTCCTGATCGGAAGCTCGCATTGGAACGACCACTACGCTGGCGGCATCGATCGGCTCGCGTTGTTCAATCGCGAGATCACGGCGGACGAGGTGGAACTGCTCTACGAGCACGACTAGTCGGATGCCGCGCCGGCACCCGGACTCAGATGCACCGACAGCGCAGCGCCGGAGGTTCTCCTGTGTCACGTACATGTCCGTCACCGATCGGGACTCTTCGAGTCGCCGGCCGCTCGTTCTTCCAGAAGCGGGCGAGCGAGACCGCGGCGGGTGTGACGTTCTATGCGATCGTCTCCATCTTCCCGATCATGTTGATCCTCATCGCTCTCGGGAGCCGATTCGTCGAGAGCACGGAGAGCCAGGAGTTCGTGCTTCGACAGATCATGCGGTTCTTCCCGGTCTTCTCGAAGCCGTTCTTCGAGCAGAACATCCTTCGGATCGTTCAGTCCCGTGCACCGATGACGCTCGTCGGTGCGGTCATGCTTCTCTGGTCGGGCTCGAACGTGTTCTCGCTGCTGTCGGAGCATCTCAATCGGGCATGGGGCGCGAGCGGCCGTCTCATCGCGCTCCGATCGAGACTCTCGGGGTTCGTGCTGGTCGGCGTCCTCGCGGTGCTCACCGTGCTTGCCATCGTCGGGCGCGCGCTCCTGCGGCTCATCCCTGTCTGGATCGATGACCTCAATTCGAGACTTCCGTTCGCGATTCCCGACGTCAGTCAGTTCGCAACGGAGATCGTGACGTACGCGGTCGCGTTCCTGCTTCTCTTCCTGATGTACCGTGGCGTGCCGGCGGCGACGGTGCGCTGGCGGGATGCTGCCGTCGGCGCGGTCGCTGCTGCTGCGGGGAGCCTCATCGTGACGGAGCTCTTCGCGATCTTCCTTGCCTCGGGGCTCAACCGTTACAACGTGGTCTATGGCTCATTCGGCGTCGTGATCGCGTTCCTCTTCTGGATCTACCTGGTGACCAACGTGGTGCTCTTCGGGGCGCATCTCGGGGCGGCGTGCGCGAGCACACGGACGGCTTCGCAGGATGACCCGGAGACCGGCGTGGGTTGGAAGGAGACGGCCCGTGAGGCCCGAGAGACAGGCGGGGAATCTGAGTAGACTACCGCAGTGAGCGGATGAACCGACTCATGTCCTCCGGCACAGGAGCTTCGATCGTGACGCGCACCCCGCTCATGGGGTGCGCGAACTGCATCCGGACGTGATGGAGCGCGTGACGGGGGAGGATGAGGTGGGCACGCACGTCGGCGTCGTTCGGGGCGGCGACCATTTGCCTCAGAAGCCGTGCGGGGAGACCGTAGGTCTTGTCGCCGACGATCGGGTGACCGGCGACCTCGAGGTGAACGCGGACCTGATTCGTTCGGCCTGTCTCGGGTCGAGCCCCGATGACACTGAACTCACCGAGGCGTTCGAGAACCCGGAACGTGGTCCGCGCCGGCTTGCCGGTCCTGTCATCGACGACGGTTCTCGGAATCGGATGCTGCTTCCCGATCTTCCGGAGCGCGCGACTGCACATGAACGCATCCTTGCCCGGCACACCGCGCACGATCGCGACGTAGCTCTTCCGGATCTTCCCGTCCTCGAATGCACGACCCATCTCCCGCCGAGCCTCCACGTTCCGCGCCAGCAGCACGATCCCGCTCGTCTCGCGGTCGAGGCGGTGGCAGAGGTGGACCTTCTCTCTGAGGTCCGCGCGGACGCGCGCGATGAGCGTGTGCCGGATGTAGTTCCCGCTGGCATGGACGGGGATATTGCCTGACTTGGATACCGCGATGAGATCGTCGTCCTCGTAGAGGGTGTCGTAGCTGAAGTCGACTTCGGGCTCCACGATATCGATCTCGTATTCGATGACATCGTTCGCATCGACGATGTCATCAGCTTGTGCGACGCGGCCGTTCAGACGGATGCTCCCGGATTCGATCCGGTCGATCCATGTTCTCCGCGGATGATACTTGAACCGCTCGCACAGGAACTCGAGGACGGTCTTCCCCCGGTGGGGGCGGTAGACCCTCGTCTTGAGTCGGATGGGGCCCGCGCCGGTGGGGTTGGCGGATTCGCCGCCGCTCTGCGGGATGTCTCCATCCGGTCTGTCGATGTCGTGCGAGTCGATCATAGAGCCACCATAACACACTTGCCGGCCCCTTTGAGGAGGCCGGCAAGCACGTCTTGGTCAGCCGCTTTGCGTCGTAGAGGCATGGCGACTGCAGGGCGGTCGGCGCCTAGGGGCGCTCGGGCTCCGTCCCCGCGGTCGGGGAATCCGAGAAGCGGTCCGGAGCCGAGCCCTCCCGCGCACGGTCGGCTGTCCCGGCCCGGCTTCTCCGTCTGAGAAGTCGGGCGAGCCATCCGTCGCGCCGCCTGGGGCTCTGGTCGGTCGTGTAGACCTGAATGCTGAACATGGGGCTCTCTCCGGTCGCTCCAAAGGGGTTCCATCCTGCCTGCTACGTACTAATAGACACCGCCCGTGACCGGAAGGTTTCATGGTCACGGGCGGATGAATGATGTTCATTAACGGCGGCGCCGCGGGGATACGTGCACCGCTGCGTCGGGAGTCCTACTGCAGCGTCACCAGCACGTCGATGACACCCGTGCCCGCACTCAGCGAGCCGAGGGACTTGCCGATGATCGTGCCGTTCGGCGGGTCGGCGTCGCGCATGGCGTGGCCCGGTGTGTCCGAGGTGACGAGGAGGTCGCCCGGGTTGATCGGCCCGTTCTCCGCGCTCACCTTGCACGGGACGATGCCCATCACCGCGAGCGGGATCTCCTCGTGCATCGTTGCCATCTCGTCGAACGAGTACGTGCCGACCTGATCTTCATCGAGTGGCTTGTCCCAGTCGCGCGGTGAGCCGACGAATCCCGGTTCGGTGCTGTAGACGCCCGCGGCGAGCGTCGAGTGTGCCTTCGACGACATCACGATCGAGCGGTCGCGGGTCGGGTCGATGACCATCACATCACCCGCCTCGACGGACCGCGCCCCGGAGCTCACGGCGAGCATCTCGGCGAAATCCGCGGGGCCGATGTACGAGCCGTCGGCATAGACGGTGCCTCCACCGTTGACCTTGAACTCGACGTCACCAGGCGAGAACCCCGTGTGGCATTCGATGTACTGGAAGTCCGAAACGGGGCTGTTGTTCGTGTGCACGTAGAGCAGCGCGTCGCCCGAACCCGGACTCGATTGCGCGTAGATCCCGGCGATCACGCTGTAGGAGCCGTAGTGCCGCACGGCCATGGCGGGGTTCGAGTAGCCCTCGGTGTTATGGACCTCAAGCCCCGTTCCGCCGCCCATGCAGTTGACGCCCACGCCTATGTCGCTGACGTTGAACGCGGTCTCTCCTTCGATGTCGACGAGGATGGGATCGGTGCTGTAGAGGTCCTCACTGATATGGAGCCTGGCCGCGGGGGTCATGGACGAGTTGCCGATGCCCAGGCTCCCGTTCGTCGTGAAGTCGCCGTTCGCTTCGACCCGGGCCTCCACGGTAGATCCACGTTCGAACTCGATGAACTCGGCCCCATCGTGCGAACCACTCGCCATGTGGATCTGGAGCATGTCGTTGCCGTTCGACGACGGCTGCGTGCGCTCGATGTTGACGATCCGACTTGCTCCAGTGGACGTGCTCAGCGCTTCGATGCACTCGGCGGTCGTGCTGCCCTCGACCGACAGGTACGCATACGGCGAGCGTGTACCGATCCCGACCCTGCCGATCGTGTCGATCATCGCCGGGTAGACCGTCCCGGCAGTTCCGTGGAAGCGGATCTCGAGATTGCGGTCCTCGCTCGCATCGCTCCGCATGCTCCACCGGGCGCGGCCGTTCTCGGCGAGATAGAGAACGGGGTCGCGGAGTGTCGTCGCATCGATCGAGAGTCCCGTGTGGCCGTTTCCGCTGCGATGGAAGCGCCCGACGATCTCGCTCCAGCCCGGAACGCCTCCGGCTTCACTGCCTGCCGCGGCGACGTGGAACGAGTTCTCGGGGCTTGACGTCCCGATGCCGACTCGGCCGACGAGGTGGTAGACATTGTCGCCGTTGATGCTCCAGTCGTTGTCGTTGGTCCCGGCGATGCCCGTGAGGTTCGAACCGTCGCCGTAGTAGGTCGTGGCGCCGACGCTGCCCTCGACATCGAGTCGGTAGTCGGGGGTCGAGTCGCCGATGCCCACATTGCCGGTCAGGCGATAGAGGTTGATGCCGTTGATGGCCCAGTCGCCGTCGCCCTGCTCCGCGATGCTCGAGCGAAGAGCCGTCGGTGCGCTGGCGAGCTTCAGTCTCGGCTCGAAGACCTCACCATCGACCGTGAGCTGAAGGTAGTAGGGGGGAGCGTTGAACGCCGGGAGCGCCAGCGTCGCACCAAGCTCAATGTTGAACCAGCCCTCGATGATCGAGACGTTGTTGTGCGTCTCCGGCCCCCAGAGCGAACTGCCGCCGCTCTCGGCGCTGTAGAGTTGCGCGACGATCGTGGAGGTGTCGTTGACGGGGTCGCCCGTGTCGACGTCGGCGAGGAAGCCCTGGTACCAGACGGTCTCCGGGATCGTCCGTGTCTCGTCCGCGAGCGGCGAGACCCCCGCCTCTTCGAACGGAGACGATGCGGCTGCGGACATCGGTGTGAGCAGTGTCGCAGCGACGACTGCCGCGACGGCCAGTGTGAACATCGGTGTCCGCATCTGGACCTCCTTGAACCGGACTCCCTCGTCAGTGCGCGCATGAGTTTGCAGGACAGCGAAGACTACCAATCGGGAGACGCCACCGCAATGCCGGCTGCGTTGCATGGATAGCAACGGACGCCTCCGAGGAATCCTCGGAGGCGTCCAGTGTATCGCCGCGAACCTCGTGCGGGGCGGCTGTGCGGCGCTGTGCGCCGCTCGGCGGTTCGAACGAGCCGCCGGACGTATGCATCTACCTGTACAGAGCCTTGATGTTCGCCCAGCTCATGTTCTCGACCGGCGTGCAGTGCATGCCCTCAACGACGAACGGCATGCCCTGGCCGGTGCCCGTGATGCCGTCGACCGCATAGGCCCACGTCAGGCCGTTGTCGATCGACTGCCATGCGTCACCAGTCGTGTCCTCGCCCCAGATGGCAACGGGAGGAGCCCATGGACCGGACGTCAGCGTACCCCCGCACTGCCATATGGCGTAGTAGGTACCGGGACCGAGCGTCACCATGACGTCGCAGATGTTCGCCATGATCGGACGGTTGGTCGCGCCGGGTGACGACTCCAGCGTCCTGTAGACTCCGGACCATCCGGACGCCTGGAGGACGTTCGTCGTCACGTCGCCGAACACGATGTTCGACGTCGGCTCGAATGGGGGACCATCATAGATGACGACGCGATAGTCGTTAATCGTCGATGTCAGTGTGCTCCCCGTCTGGTACGCGAAGAACGTGATGGTCTCTACGTTCCATGTGTCGCCGGCAGGAACGGTGAAGTCATCGGACATCCAGTTCTCATTGAGGATCTGGTGACCGAATCCGTACGTGGTCATGGACAGTGTCTCGTCCTGGAGCATGCACTGGTCGGGTGCATAGTTGATGAGCGGTCCGTTGTCCCAGAGAACATCGCGCGCGCCGCCCCAGACGACATCCGGGTCGTGCTGTTCGTAGCTGGGGCCGGGGGCGAACCAATG
>CAZRAD010000154.1:0-5725 GCA_964597945.1 uncultured bacterium | reverse complement strand
CACTCATGGCGATGATCATGGCATCGACGCTCGTGCGTCTGATCCTCATGGTCGGTACGGGAGGAGCGCCCATTGAAATACCGACCTGGTAGGGTTCACGTGATGAGCCTGGTGGCTCTGGCGATGCTCGGGATCATCCTGCTGGGGATCGCCGAGCGCTCGAAGACGCCGGTGATGCAGCGGTGGTTCGTGGAGAAGATGGACGCCGCCTCGCGTACGAAGCTGGCGATGGACGCCATTCGCGATGCGCGCCTCGAGATGGGCATCCCCATCGATATCGTCAACGATCCGAGTGAGACCGGGCTCATCGGCTTCAAGGTCTCGCCGGTGACCACGAGTCGTGGCTCGCACGGGCAGAAGCTCCGCGGCCTCGATCCGAACCTGGCCGGCGTGTTCGTCGACATCCTCAAGCGCGCGCGGATCGGCGAGGGAGACCGTGTGGCGGTCGGTATGACCGGGGCGTTTCCCGTGATGAACGCGGCGATGGTCATCGCGGTCGAGTCGCTCGGGGCGACACCCGTGACCATCCCCTCGGTCGGCGCATCGATGTGGGGTGCGAACCACGAGGATCTCACATGGCTCGATATGGAGAGCATCCTCCTCGATGAGGGCATCATCTCGCACCGGTCGGTCGCCGCGTCGCTCGGCGGGAGCAACGACAACGGCCGAGGACTGCCGCCGGACGGCCGCGATCTTGTTCGAGCCGCCATCGGGCGGAACGGGGTCACGCTCATTGACGAGCCGACGCTCGATGAGAGCATCGACCGGCGCATGGATATCTACGCGGAGGAGGCGGAGGAGGCGGGGGAGGACGGATACGATCTCTACGTCAACATCGGTGGTGGTCTGGCCAGCATCGGGAGCACGCAGACCGGTCGCCTGGTGAAACCGGGGCTCTGGCGGAATCTCCCGACGAAGAACTTCCCGCGCCGCGGGACGCTGGTCCGAATGGCCGAGATGGGTGTTCCGATTCTCCATGTCCGAAATCCCGACGCCTTCGTCGACCGGTACGGCCTGGCCGACGAGCCGGTGCCTCTGCCCGAGGTCGGGACGGGTAGCGTGTTCTATCAGAATCGCTACAACGTGCCGCTCGCCGGGGTGTTCGCGGTGCTCTACGCATTCGTGATCTTCGTCGTCGTCCGGATTGACATTAAACACTACATCTTCAGGAAGGCGAGGTCGTGATGCGGGGACGTGACATGCTTGTGGCCCTGCGCGGGTGTCGCGAAGCGGGATTCCCACGTGTCGTCGTCGTGGCGATACTGGTGCTCGGCCTGACGGTTTCCGCGTCAGCTGCGGACTGGTACACCGTGACGCCGGCATCGTCGGACGGCCGGACGCAGATCATGGTCGAGGGCAAGACACTCTCGTATCACCGGGCGACCGACGAGACGCCCGTGCGGTTCGTCGTTGAGGGACCAACCCGCGTCAAGGTGCTCACGAGACTGCGCGTTCCGACGAGTGTGACAGGGGCGGTGGACTACACAGTCAACGTGCTCCTCGATGGTGCCCCGCTCACGGTCGAAAAGATGGCGACCGAGGCCGCGGGTCCGAACGCTACCTATCTCGCGCTTGAGATGTACTCACCCGGGAAGCTCAGACGGCTCTACATCGATGTCCCGACCGGGCGACATGCGTACGACCTGCTCGCAGGTGAGGGGACGACCGTAGACGTCCGCGTCTTCGAGAGGGCCGATCGCGTTCCGAAGCGCGTCTCGCTCGCGCCGCGCGAGTACGCCGGCGTCGAGACGCTGCTGACACGCGATAACGAGCTGACGTACTACCTGGCGACGGAGGACGAGCCGGTCCTGCTCGAGGTGAGCGGTCCAACGACGATCAAGGTCAACGCACGGCTCATCTTCGATTCAGGGATGATCGGCGAGCACGGCTACATGCTCGGCGTCTCGTCGTCGGGCGATGAGACCATCTACCGACTCGAGTCGAAGGCGTCAACAACGCTCACGTGCCGCGACCGCGGCGATGTGCTGCCGGGCGCGCTGCGGACCTTCGAGCTCCCCGTTCCGGAGGGACGTCACACCTTCGCGTTCCGGCTCGCCGGCGGACAGGGGCGCGAGCTCGCACTCAAGTTCTACATCCCCAGGGGAGACGTGGCGAATGGCTCGTAGCGTGCGACGAACTCCTCAGGCAATGCGTTTGACGGCGGTCGCATGTCTCGTCTGCGCGCTCACACTCGGCCTCTTGGCCGGCATGGCGGCCGCAGCGAAGCTCACACCGGAGGGACAGCATACCCCGGTGGCCGTCGGCATCAGTGGGACCGTCTATCGCTATTTTGAACTTACGCAGGATGCGCCCGTGCGCGTGGTCGTCGAGGGTCCATCAGCTTTCGAAGCGATCACGCGGTGGCGGTTCTCGTCAGTCGACGCGGCCTCCGTGGACGTCGTGGTCGAGGCGACCGTCGACGACGGCGACGCCGTCAGGCACGTTCTCCACATGCGTTCCGGCGGCGCTTCCTATGCCGACATCGAGGATGCATCACCGGGGCGTCCCGAGCGAATCCATATCGAGATTCCCTCCGGTCTTCATGAGATCGAGCTGCGGCTCGTCTCGCCGGCGGGCACGGTGGATGTCAATCCGCTCTCACAGGCGCTTGAGGTGATGCCGTGGCGGTTCGACTGGACCGGGAGCATGCGCTTCACCTACGACAGCAATATCTACCGCTACTCGGACGACGACGTTGTCGAGTTCGCCGATGGTGAGCGCTACGAACGCTATCCGTTGGATACGACCGATGAGCTCAGGCTCGATCCGGCTGTGACATTCAGGTTCACACGGGAGGCTCCCGGCGCACGCGGGACCGAGTTCCTGCTGGGTGCCCGGTGGTACCTCGCCGGTTCGAACGGGGACAAGAGCTTCTCCAAGTTCCGCGTGCGATACACGGAGACGCTCACGGGTATGCTCGGCGCATCGCTCGAGTACGCGGCGATCCCTGCCTATCACATCAAGTACGTATGGGACGCTGATACACCCTCAGACGGGGATCGCTACCGCTCCTGCGACTTTCGCAAGCACGCACTCAAGGCGGCGCTTTCAACCGACGGACAGTTCCCCATCGACCTCGCCACATGGTGGGAGTACGACGACTACGGATACGACCAGGACTTCGTCGAGTACGATACGTGGTCGAATACGTTCGGAGCACGTGTGACGGTCCGGCCGGTGCACGGGCTGCGGCTCGACGGCCAGTATGAGTACCGGCGCTCGCTCTCGCGCGGATACGACGAACTCGGGGAGGACAAGCGCACGTCCGACGACAGCGACACGACCTACGACCAGAACGAGTACGAACTGCGCGCCCGGTTGGAAGCGGGCCGCGTGCGCGGTCTTCCAGTGGTGCTGAAGGTGAGACTGGGAATGCAGCGGCGGTACTATCTGACAGAGAACACCGCCGACCGGTACCATGCCGGCCGCGACGACACGATGTGGGTCGCGGGCGCGCGGGTCGAGCTGGGACTCACCGATCTCACGAGTCTGGTCTGCGCCTACGAGCACAGAGCCAGGCGATCCGAATCAGATGTCATCCCAACTATAGGTGATGCAAAGGATTACGACGCTGACAGGTTCTCCGTGCAGTTCGTCGTGGAGGGAGGACGGTTCCTTGACTGACCGGCTAAATGATGCTATAATCAAGAATTACAGCTACATGCGCCCCACCTGCGTCCGCGTTGCGGTCGTCGTGCTGCTCGCGGCGTCGCTGGTGCTCGCGGCGGGGTGTGCGCGGAAGGGCGATCCCATCTCCGGCGGTGGTGATGACGATGCCCTCGGCTACCGACTCGTCGCGAACGTTGCGACGATCGGGTACGCGGAGGGTGTGGCGGTCGAGGGGGACATGGGGTTCGTGGCGACGAGCGAGATCGGGCTGGTCATGTACGACATGACCGATCCGACGTCGCCGGTCTACATCGAGACGGCATCGAACAACTTCACGACGGAACAGTGCGCGTATGCGCCGCTGTCGGAGTTGGCGTTCATGACCGACGGTCCGAACGGGGTCGTGGCATACGATGTGAGCGACCCGGCGAATCCGGAGTGGAAGACGGTTCTCCAGAGCACGAGCGGGCAGGACGTCGCCGTTGCCGAGACCGACCCGGGTCACCTGGTGCACGTGTACGTGGCTGACAAGAACGGTGGGTTCCGCATCTGGGAGCTCAATCTCGATTTCGGGCCACCGTGGTTCCCGATCGAGGTCTACCACGGGTACACGACGGGGTACGCGCGAGGGATCTTCCTGCACGAGGATCTCGCGCTCGTCGCGGCGGGGCAGGGCGGTCTGACGATCTACGAGCTCACCGCCCCCAACACGGCGATCGAGCTGGGCAGCTTTGACACACCGGGGAATGCGCAGGCCGTCACCGCGCACGGGGACTACGCATTCGTCGCCGATGGACTTGCCGGAGTGCAGATCTTCGATATCTCAGATCCGGAGAACGCCATCATCGTGGCGGCGATCGCGACCGACGACTACGCGACCGACATCACCACCGATGGTGAGAAGGTATATGTGGCCGACCGGTACGGGGGCCTCAGGGTCATAGACGTGAGCGACCCTCTCGCACCCTCCGCGTTCGGCTTTCTGGACACCCCGTACGCCAACGGAGTCTGCCTCAGCGGAGACTACGTGTATCTGGCGGACCGGGACTGGGGATTGGTCATAGCGGAGGAGGAGTAGCGCGCAGGCGCACAAGGCTCCTCTTCCTGAGAGTTTGATCAGACAGGGAATCCGTAACGGACCCGATGAGAGGAGCGCCAACGTGACACGGTGGACTGCTGCGCTTGTGCTCGCCATCATCGTCGCCCTCGCGGCGGCAGGTGTGGCGAAAGAGTGGATACCCTTGAGCGACTCGCCGGAGCCGATGGAGGCAACGGCCCGGATCATCTCCTCCGACGCAGCAGGTACGGTCGTCGAACTCGAGGTTCCCGGTCTTGAGATGGAGCATGCCTCGCGTGTTCTCACCGGGAGCGTCACGCTCGACATCCCGGGCGCGCGCAGGCTCAATCGCGCCGGCGCCCCCGATCTTCCCGTCTACACCTGGCTTCTCGCGATACCCGACTTCGGCGGCGTCGACCTTGTGATCGACGGCGTCGAGGAGCGCGTGCTCGAGGGCTACGAGATCGAGCCGCTCGAGTCGTTCCGTATCGAGGGTGAGGATGCGCCCGAGACCACGCCGGATGTCACGATCTACGCGAAGGACGCACTCTTCCCGGCGGAGATCGCGACTGTGAGCGACCCGATGGTCATGCGTGACCTCAGGCTCGTCCAGCTCCGCGTCAACCCGGTTCGGTGGAATCCGGTCACGGGTGACCTGGTCGTGACCGAACGCGTACGCGTTCGACTCGACCACTCGCGCGGTGAGGAGATCAATCCGAAGGGCGTCGTTCGCACCTGGCGCTCGGAGGCCTTCGAGCCGCTCTACCGGAGCCTGGTCGACAACTACGACTCACTCCCGGTACTCGAGACGAAGCGCGGCAGCTACCTCGTCATCACGATGGACAGCGTTGCCGGGCAGCTCGACGAGTTCATCGACTGGAAGAACCAGCGCGGCGTCGAGACCCATCTGACGCTTCTCTCGGAGATCGGCGTCAGCCCGTCCTCGACCGACGTGAAGAACTACATCGCGAACGCGTACTCCACCTGGGATAACCCGCCGGACTACGTCTGTCTCGTCGGCGACCGCGATGCCGGCATGCCCGCGTGGTTCCACGAGGG
>CAZRAD010000153.1:0-5726 GCA_964597945.1 uncultured bacterium | reverse complement strand
CCCACCGTAGTGCTCGGCGTAGTTGTCCTGGAAGCGACACTCATCGACCTCGGCCTCGGAAGCGATGCCGAGGTAGATGGCTCCGCCGAACTCGTTCGCGTAGTTGTCCTCGAAGATGCAGTCGCGGATGATGGGATTGGAGCCCGCCACGTATATGGCCCCGCCCATGTCCGTTCGGCCCCTCTTGACAGTGAAGCCGTCGACGATCGAGTAGTCCGTCTCGCCGCTCCAGAACACGAACGCGCGTCCCTGCCGTTCCAGGTCGATGATCGTGAACTGAGGGCCGGCCTCGGACATCAGCGAGAGGTCCTTGCCCATGAAGCTGATGTCGCGGTTGTCGGGGCCGGTGTAGGTTCCCGGAGCCACCATGATGACGTCGCCCGAGTCCGCGAACGCGACGGCGGGAGCGATGGCAGAAAAATCGCCGGCGCCGGAAGCGTCAACACGGTACGTCGTCGCCGTGGCGCCGGTCGCGAGCAGTATCAGGGAGAGAGCTGCCAGAATTTGATAGCGATTCACCACGTGCCTCCTCGTGCGTCGGAGGCGAGTCGCAATGGGGGGATGTCGACCACATCTCCAACCCTACTCCCGGCGGGCAGTTCCGTCAAGTCTCAGTTGAACAGACCTCACCAGGATGCTGTTCTTACCGACACGGAGCCCCGCGGGAGTTCCCGCGGGGCCTCTCGTCATCAGGCATCAGGATGTGGTTCGTGCACCGCAGAAGTCGCTCCGCCCCTCGGAGCGTTGATTCTGCAGGTCGGGTCTATTGGAGCGTGATGAGCACCCCGTGTGTGACCTTCGCCTCGATGTAGCTGTCCTCGTCATAGCCCGCCGCATCGATGTTCTCGTGGTTGAAGTAGTTGAGCGTGATGGCCGCCTGTCCGGACGGCACGCCGCTCAGATCTCCGGACGTGAACGTGTGGCTTCCGTCGTTGGCCGTGACGGCGTACACGCCGTTCCCGCCCCCTCCGGCCGGGATGATGCCCAGGTGAAGGTCGCCTGGTCCCTCTGAACCCTCCCACGTCACGGTGAAGCCGGAGCGCGACACCGTCTGCTGGTTCACGGGGTCGGTGATGTAAGGCGTCGACTCCGGGAAATCGATGGAGACCGTCAGGTCCGGCGCATCGACACCTCCATCCACATGGAAGGAGTAGGTCTCGTCCTCTTCGAGGAAGACGCTTATCGGCCACTGCACGTACTTATACGTGGTCTCCATCGCGCTCCACTCCAGCGGATAGGCGGCGCCGTTCTCGCACCAGACGCTGTCGACCATGATGGGATGGGCCGGGCTGCAGGGTGCCACGGTGCTGTCGAACCAGGCCATCAGGAAGTCGCTCATGATGACCATCGAGTCTCGGCTGGCGAACTCCATGTACGTGATCCCACGCGACACCTTGAGCGCGGCGAAGACGCCGTCCGCCTGCTGGTCGCCGCTGGTCGTATCGACCATTGCAGCGAAGTCGGAGAGATGGGTGATCTCGGCCGATGCCTCGTTGTCGCTCTCGTCGACCGTGGTCGTCAGGGCGGTCCAGCCGCGACCGTCGTCCGTGTAGATGACCACATCGCCCTCGTCAGCTCCAGCGAGGTCGCCGGGTTCGTACTCAACGGTGACCGTCGCAGGAGTGGTGAAGTTCGTGCCGGAGGGGCCGATCGATACGCAGTCCGAACAGAAGCCCTTGCCGGCCGGCGGCGCGGTCGGGGAGTTGTTCTCCTCGATCGTGAAATCGACCGTGTCATTGAGTGCGCCGGCGGGCACATCGAGCCGTGCCTGGCCGTCGAGCTCCACGTCGCCGCCCGCGGGGCCGATGGCGCCTTCGGCGGGTTGGTTGTTGTCGTTCTCGTCCGGTCCGGATCCGCCGCTCGAGGAGCAGCCGACGATGAGCGCGACGGACATGGCGAGGACGATGAGCAGAAGCAGCAGACGCTTCATGATGCTCTCCTCCATCTGGGGCGCACTGCAGTGCCCGAACCTATATCCGGTATCGAGCGGCGCACGCCGAACGCACTAGGGGAATTGAGATTACCTTGTGAGCGGAGACAGTATAGCGCGATTCGAGGATACCGGTCAACGCTCGGTCTTGACTCGTTCCACCATGAAGGGCATAGTATGGTGCTGTGGTTCCCCGCCGGGCGGAGCAACGAACGAACGGAGCGCACGTGGAGAGGCTGCTGGAGGCTCTCGCCTGCTTTGTCAGGCCGGAGCTCCGCGATATGCAGGGAGAGGAGCGCGCCGTCTGTGTCGGCGACGTGTTCGGCGTGCTCTACTCGACCCCGCTCCTCGTCCTCGCGCTCATCTGGCTCGTCGGCCAGACGGACCTCTCGCTCGTCGCGGCCAACTGGCCTCTGTTCGCGGTGACCCTTGTCCTGATGTACCTGTCCAGGCGTCTGTCCTTCTTCGCCATCACGGAGATCAGGCAGGGGACCTTCGCGGACTACAGTGGCAGCGTCGAGGGTCTCTGCGTCTGGGCCGCCGCGCTCATCCTCGGTCCGACCGCGCTCTGGCTCGCCCTTCCGTTCCCCCTCGTAGGACTCCTGACGGGTGTATCGGAGTCGATGAGCCCGACCGGTCTGTGGACGCGCCTCCGTGGGTTCACGCTGGATGCCGCGGCGCAGCTCACGGCGGGGGGCGTCGCCCTCATCATCTACCGGTGGCTGGGCGGTTCGATCCCCATCGCGGGACTCGTCGCCTCCGTTGGTCTCCTCGCCGTCATCTCGACGGTTCTCCGCTCGCTCATCTGGGGACTCATCAACTTCCCCTTCATCGGCTTCTTCGCGTTCTCGCGCTCGCTGGGTCTCTCGCGTGAGGACCGCGGGATGCTCTGGCGCTTCAGCATCCAGTCCACGGTCTGGCCTCTCCTCATCGACCCGTTCGCGGTCCTCGCCGCCGGTCTCTTCGTCGTCGGCGGGTACTGGGCATTCGGGTTCTTCATGCTCGGCACGCTTCTCGCCAGCGCCGTCGCGCACCGGATGAGCGACGCCATCCAGACGAACATCCAGCGCTCGCGCGAGCTCGAGCGGCTCGAGCGGCTCGCCCGCGCTATCCTCGATGCGCCGCCCGACGCCTCGACGCTCAGCGATGTTCTGAGGCGTCATGCGAGCGACATGTTGATGTACGGCAAGCTCGAGATCCGGCTGTTCCCGGACGGATTCGTCATGAGCGAACCGGCCGCGATGGAGAGCCTTCCAGAGGGGATATGGAACTGGCTCCGGCAGTATCCGGAGTCGTTCATCATCCGGCCCGGTGAGACGCTTCCGTGGGACCGGGGAGAGGTTGCGAGTCGCAATCTCGTGCTGGCGCCCATCATCAACCGGGAGACGGGCGAGCCGCTCGGGGGCATCGCGTTCGGCCGCCGCTGGGACCGTGGGAATGTCTCCGAACTCCTGCCGGCCGTGCAGGCGCTCTCGGCGCAGATCGCCTCGGCGCTTCACGGCGCGAACATCTATCGCACGACGCTCGACATCGCACGGTTCAAGCAGGAGCTGGCGCTCGCTGAGGAGATCCAGAACAGCCTGCTGCCGAATCGGGCGCCGGACATCCCGGGTTGGCAGGCCGCCGCATGGCTGGAGTCGGCCCGCGAGGCGTCCGGTGACTTCTTCGATATCATCGACCTCGGCGACAGGAGATTCGGTCTCGCCATCGCCGATGTCTCCGGAAAGGGTGTGTCCTCGGCGCTGTACATGGCGCTCGTGAGCACGCTCCTGAAGACGTACGCCTCGGAGTACGGTCTCGACCCGGGGCAGGTGCTGTCCGCCGTCAACAGGAGGATGCTGAGCGACTCGCGAAGCGGGCTCTTCGCGACGCTCATCTACGGTGTTCTGGACACGGCGACCGGGGTGCTGACATACGGGAACGCCGGACACAACCCCGGATATCTCGTTCGAAGAGATGGCATCGAGGAGCTGGGAGCTACCGGTATTCCCGTCGGTATGCTGGGCGATCAGAGCTGGACGACCGCCGAGACGACCATCCCGCCGGGGAGCGCGCTCGTCCTCTACACCGACGGAGTGACGGACGCGGTGAACCAGGACGGGGTGGACTACGGGCAGGGACGCCTGGCCGACTCCGCGGAGAGACTCGTCGGCCTGTCGGCCCGGGAGGTCCGGGTTGGTCTGATGGAGGATGTGCGCGAGTTCGTCGATGGAGCCGACCAGGAGGACGACATGACGTTTCTGATCATGGTGCGGGAGGGGGAGAGAGCCTGACCGGCGACCAGCACACCCTAGCGGATGACGATGAGCTTCGCCCTCGTGTGGGATCCCGCCGCCGTGACCTCACAGAAGTAGACGCCGCTTGCCACACCTCTGCCTCGCTCGTTCCGAGTGTTCCAGCTGACGCTCTTCACAGCCTCCTGCACGCCCTGTCCCGACAGGGCTCGCGTGAGCCGGCCGGCCGCATCATAGATCCTCACCGTGTAGTCCCACGAACCGCCGCGCGTTGCTGAGAGCGGGGCGGCGATCCGCAGCGTCGCCGATTCCCTGATCGGGTTCGGGTAGACCCACATGCGGGTGGTCTCTCCGGCTCCGGCGATGCCGCTGGTCGGGGCGGAACGGTCGCTCTCTGCGCCCCAGAGGTCGACCGCCGAGATCGTGTACTCGTAGGCCATGCCGTCCACGGTCGTCTCATCCGTGTACGAACTCTCCGGGAGTGGTATCTCCGCAAGCATCTCGAAGAAGAGGTCGCTCTCCGCCCGGCGATACACGCGGTGCGCGACGACCGAGGGATCCGGAGACTGCGGGAGAGCGATCCTGAGGCCGCCGTCCGCGCCAACGACCTCGGGCAGCTCCGGCGTCGCCGGCGGCACCCCGTCGCCGGCGTCGATGATCGAGAACGTCGCATCGTCGGTCTCGGTTCGCAGGCCGTCGCCGTCCTCGGATGCAACACGATAGTGATAGAGACTCTGCAGGTCGAGTCCCGACAGAATGATCTCGTGGTCGGTCGTCATCGCCGGATCGTACACGCTCGACGAGTAGTCCGGTGTGAGTCCGTACTGCACTTCGGATGTCGCGGGGCGATCGGTCGTCCATGCGAGTCTTGCTGTCGTCGCGCTGACTCCGTGAACCGTGAGCCCCGTGATCGAAGGCGGCACCTGGATCTCGACAGGCCGGGTCTCGAACGAGGCCACGTCCGATACCGTCATCTGGCCGAAGACGTCGGTCGCCACGACGCGGTAGACGTGCGATGCGCCGGGGACGAGACCCTCGAGATCGAACCCGTGTGAGACGACGGGGTCCGGCTCCTCTTCAGTGGCGAGCGCGAGCGAGTCGCCGAATCCGTACTCGACGAGGCACCGCGCCGGGTTCGACGTCTGGAACTCCACGCGAGCCGTCGTGATGCCGATGTCAGTGACGGCGATCGAGTAGATGTCGAGCGCCGGAGGGAGGGTCGCTGCCTGATGGTCGCCCGAGCTCGTCGCGTGCCCCCAGTCATCGATGCTCCACGCGCGCACGTGGTAGAGCTCACCAGGCATGAGCTCGTCGATCAGAACCGAGTCGTACGTGACGAGTTCCGGCGAGAGCGGGGTCACGCTTCCGTATGATGTGTCCTCACCGTACTCCACGCGGGAGTCGGACGGGCGGTTCGTCGTCCAGTTGACCGTCAGCGACGAGACGCCGGGCACGATCTCGAAGTCGGAGATCTCGAGAGGGGAGAGCCAGGTCGTGAATGTCGCATCGTCTGAGACCGACGTGAGGCCGAACTCGGTCTCCGACGTGACCCGGTAGTGGTA
>CAZRAD010000152.1:0-5750 GCA_964597945.1 uncultured bacterium | reverse complement strand
GCGCGTTCTTCCTGCCGTACGTGCTGGACATGCTCGTCGTGGGCATCGTCTGGACACTCATCTACAGCCCACACGTGGGTATCCTCGTGCGGTTCTTCGAAGGTATCGGGATTACTGCGTTCACGGAGAAGGGGTTCCTCGGGATGCCCGGCTCGGCGATGCCGTCGGTCGTGTTCGCCAACGTCCTCAAGGGCGCCGGCTTCGGCATGATCCTCTACCTCTCCGCCATCCAGAACATCTCTCCGGCGCTCTACGAGGCGGCCGAGATCGACGGAGCAACATCGTGGCAGCGGTTCACCCGCATCACGCTGCCGCTCGTCAAGCCGATCACGTTCTTCATGGTCATCATCGGTACCATCAGCGCCCTCAACGCGTTCGTGGAGGTCTACGCGATGACGAGCGGCGGTCCGAACGTCGACGTCGGCGGGCGGGCGCTCGGCGCGACGTGGGTGACCGGCTACTACGTCTTCGACGCGTTCTACAACCAGTGGCGGCTCGGCTACGCCTCGGCCATGTCGTACGTGCTCCTGGCGTTGACGGTGATCGTGTCGCTGGTGAACAGGAAGTATCTCGGGTCGGACAATACGTAGGTTGTGACCGGCGCGAGAGGCGCCCGGCATGCGAGGCCCGCGGCAACCGCAGGAGAGAATGTGACGGTTCAGAGGACATCGATATGGAAGACCATTGCGCTCTACGTCGGGCTGACGGCCGCGGCGGTCGTCGTGCTGTTCCCGTTCTTCTGGATGGTCGTCACTGCGTTCAAGGAGCCCGGACAGGCGTTCTCGACGACGCTCTTCCCGTCGGGGCCGACCCTCTCGAATTTCAAGCGAGTGCTCGGTGACTTCGGCTTCGGCCGGTACTTCGTCAACAGCGTGATCGTCGCCACGACCGCGGCGGCGTTCGCAACGCTCTTCGCATCGCTTGCCGGCTACGTCTTCGCGAAGAAGCGGTTCTTCATGCGCGACCGGTTGTTCGGACTTCTGCTTCTGTCGCTCATGATCCCCGGCATGATGTACGTCGTCCCGCAGTTCGCCATCATTGCGAAGCTCGGCTGGATGAACACCTACAAGGCGATGATCATTCCACACCTGGCGAACGTCTTCGGGCTCTTCCTCATGCGCCAGTACATGTTGACCATTCCCAGCGAACTCATCGAGGCCGCGGAGATGGACGGTGCGAGCGAGCGGCAGGTCTTTACGACCATCATGGTCCCGCTCTCGATTCCCATCATCGCGACGCTCTTTCTGCTGACGTTTCAGTTCCACTGGAACAACTTCCTCTGGCAGCTCATCGTCACGAACGTTGAGCGGCTCTATACCGTGCCGGTCGGTCTCGCGATGTTCAAGAGCGCGCACGAGGAGCTCTATACACTCAAGATGGCGGGGTCGTGCATCTCGATTCTGCCCATTGCTGTGCTGTTCTTCTTCGCGCAGCGCTACTTCATTGAGGGAATGACGTCCGGTGCCGTGAAGGAGTAGCGCGGCCGGAGTCAGACGCAAGGAGGAACACGTGAAGAGAACGACTGCGATCGCCTGTACGCTGCTGGTCGCCGGCCTGTTGTTGTGGGGCTGCGGCGGCGGAGGTGGCGACACGAGCGGAACGATCACCATCTGGCAGACATACAACGATGAGGAGCACCCCGTCTTCAAGGAGATGGTGCGGCAGTTCGAGGAGTCGCATCCGGGCGTGACCATCGAGGTCGTTCGCCTGCCGTTCGCCGGCGCGGAGCCGAAGATTCAGACAGCGCTCACGACACGGACCGAGCCGGACATCGCGCGCGTCGACGTCTCGTTCCTGCCGAAGCTCGCCAGCAAGAACGCGCTTCTCGCGCTCGACGAGTACATCCCCGCGGCCTACCGGGCCGACATCTTCCCGGTGGCGCTTCGGAGCTGCATGTACGACGGCCGGCTCTACGGGCTTCCGGACCAGACCAACGGTCTGTGCCTCTTCTATAATAGGGAGATGTTCCGCGAGGCGGGGCTCGACCCCGACACGCCGCCAGCGACGTGGGACGAGCTTGTTTCGTACGGTCGCCGCCTCACCGACAGGGAAGAGGGCATCTTCGGTATCGGACTGACCAACTCGCTCTGGTGGTCACTCCCGTTCTTCTACACGCACGGCGCCGACCTGCTCTCCGACGACCTGATGCACTGTACGCTGAACTCGCCCGAGGCCATCGCGGCCTTCCAGCTCAAGGTCGACATGTTCGAGAAGTACGGTATCGAGGGCGGCGCGTGGCGCGCCGGCGGCATCACGGGCGACGTCGGATTCCAGAACGGTCGCTACGCGATGATCCTCAACGGTCCGTGGGCCGTCGAGAGTCTCAAGCGGACGGGCATCGACTTCGGCGTCGGTCTCATCCCCGCCGGACCCGCCGGTTCCCACACGAACGTCGGTGGCAACGATCTCGTCGTCTTCCGTTCGTCACAGCATCCCGAGCTGGCCGCCGAGTTCCTCATGTTCGTTGCGAACGAGGAGAATCAGCGGAACTGGGCGCTCACGCTCGGTCAGATCCCCGTGAACACGAAGGCGATGGACGCCATCACATCCGAGGAGCATCCGTATCTCTCGACGTTCGTCGAACAGATGCAGACGGCCATTCCCAGGCCGCCGACGCCGTTCTATCCCGAGATCGAGAACCTGTTCATCCCGGAGATGCAGGCGGCGCTCGACGGAAGCAAGTCGGTCGAGGACGCGATGAACACCGCCGTGCGTGAGGTTGACAAGCTTCTCGCGGGCGAGTAGGGCCGGCGACCGCACCGCATGTGCGGAACGCTCCACCGCGGCGTCCACAGGCGCGTGAGATCCGGACTCACACAGGGGGGAGAACGATGAAACGAACAACGAGAACGACGATGAGATGGTTGACGCTGCTGCTCGTGAGCGCGTTTGTGCTCTCGGCGGCGGGCGCGGCGAGCGCGGAGCTTCTCGCGTCGTGGACGGACCCCGAGGGCGACGATACGGGCGACGGCGATTACACATACCCGACGAACGAGGCATTCGGGGATGGCGGGGAGGCGGACCTTCTCTCGTTCGCCATCGAGCGCAGCAACGGCGACCTCGTGTTCGTCTTCGAGATCCGCAATCTGGTCGATCCATGGGGCATCGGCAACCGCCTGACGATGGTGGCCGTGGCGATCGATACGCAGGAGGGCGGCGACGGCGAACTCAGGCGGAACGCCAACGTCATGCTCGCGGCGCCGTCCGAGTATCAGGTTTTCGCCGCGGGTGAGACCGTCGAGGTGATGGACGCCTCGTCGGAGAAGGTCGATATGGGCGCGACCGTTGCGACCGACATCGAGGCCGGCACGATCCGGATCTCGATGCCCATCGAGCAGATCGACGGCGCGGCCTCGGACTGGCGGTTCACGCCGGCCGTGGGACTTCAGGACGACTACGGCGCGGGAGGCCTCGGCGACTTCCGCGACGTGAAGGCGCGATGTGAGGAGTGGCGGGGCGGCGGTGGCGACGATCTCGCCATCGACCCGAATATCTACGACATCATCGTCCCGGCTCCGAAGAAGCTGTTCGGCATCTTCGGTGGCAAGGCGCGCTCGCAGGAGGAAATTCTCGGCGCGTACAGTCTGGAGCAGGGTAAGTACGTGACACTCGACGCGCTCGAGATCGACTAGGGGGAGGGTGCAATGAGGAGAACCACATCACACATCCCGGTCGTTCTCGCGCTGGCGCTCATGCTCGCACCCATCGGAGCGCTTGTCCCGACGGCATACGGCGAGCAGGCGGCGCCCACGGGGGCAGCGTCGCCCGCGGCGTCTTCGCCGTTCGCTGAGTCGTCGGCTCCGGTCGCGGTCGACGGCGGCATCCTCTTCACGTTCGCGCATTCGAGCGCCCGGACCGTGCACCTCGCCGGTGAGTTCAACGGCTGGGATCCGGCCGCGCTCGCCATGACCGATGAGGACGGCAACGGCATATGGGAGGTCGTGCTCGACCTCCAGGCGGGGAGGACGTGGCAGTACAAGTTCGTGGTCGACGGCGGCAGTTCCTGGGAGCCCGACCCCCACAACCCCGAGAAGACGGATGACGGGCACGGCGGGTTCAACAGCGTGCTGTCGGTCGGAGAAGACGGAACAGTCGTGTTCGGGTCGCTCGAGGGAGCCGCGGTGCACGAGCCGATCGTCGGGTCGCTCGAGCTTGCAGGGCGGCCGCTCAACCTCGCCATCATCTGGCATCAGCATCAGCCGAAATACCTCAAGGACCTCGACACCGGCGAGTACATGGAGCCGTGGGTGCGCCTCCACGCGATCAAGGACTACTACGATATGGTCGCGATCCTCGATGACTACCCGGGCGTTCACTTCACCGTGAACCTCACGCCCATCCTTCTGATGCAGCTGGAGGACATGATCGAGGCGCTCGACGCCGGTGCGTCATGTGACGAGTACTACCGTATGACGCTCAAGGATGCTTCCGAGCTCACAGAGACCGACCAGGTCTATCTGCTGACGCACTTCTTCAATGCGCACTGGGACAACATGATCCTCGTGTGGCCGCGGTACGCCGAGCTCAAGGCGATGAAGGGCGGCGACTCGCCCGACGAGCTCCGCGCGTCGGCGGCGGCGTTCACCGAGCAGGACTGGCGCGACCTCCAGGTCTGGTTCAACCTCGCGTGGTTCGATCCGGACTTTCAGGACGGCGAGATTGAGCTCGAGGACGGCCGTGTCGTGACCGTGCGCCATCTCATCGAGAAGGAGCGCGGCTACACCGAGGACGACAAGATCGAGATCCTCGAGATGCAGCGTGCGATCATGGAGAACGTCGTGAGCGTTCACAGGCGACTCCAGGACGCCGGACGGATCGAGGTGACCACGACCCCGTTCTATCATCCGATCCTGCCGCTCATCCACGACACGAACCTCGCGCGCGTGGCGATGCCGGGTACTGCGCTCCCCGCGAAGCGGTTCGCGCGTCGCGACGACGTGAAGCGTCATCTGGACCTTGCCGTCGAGTACTACGAGGAGCGTTTCGGCACCGCACCCGCTGGTCTCTGGCCGGCCGAAGGCGCGGTCGCTCAGGACATCGTTCCCGCGGTCGCCAGGGCCGGTCTGGACTGGATGGCGTCGGACGATCAGGTGCTCCAGCGGACGCTTGGAGCAGGAAGTCTTTCGCCGCGGCAGCGGTACACGATGTACTGGGCCGGCGACGAGGGCGCGCGTGTTGCCATGATCTTCCGCGACCATAGACTCTCGGATGACATCGGGTTCAACTTCAGCCGGCTGGACGGGGTGGAGGCGGCCAACGCGATGATGCGGAGTCTGCACTCGATCCACCGTCAGCTCGGTGGCGACGACCAGGACTACGTCGTCCCGATCATTCTCGACGGCGAGAACGCGTGGGAGTGGTTCCAGAACGACGGTAAGGAGTTCTTCCACTCATGGTACTCGCAGATGGAGCAGGCGGACTGGCTTCGCACCGTCACCGTGACCGAGTACCTTGCGGACAATCCGCCGACCGAGACGCTCCCGGAGCTCTGGGCCGGATCGTGGATCAGTCACAACTTCGCGACGTGGATCGGTGAGCCCGAGGAGAATACCGCCTGGGAGTACCTGGCGACGGTGCGCGAGTATCTCGAGGCGCGCGAGCGAAGCGGCGAGGTCGACGGTCCGACGCTCGAGCGCGCGTTCGATGAGATGCTTGCGGCGGAGGGGAGCGACTGGTTCTGGTGGTACGGAGATGACCAGAGCACGTCGCTCGAGGACGCGTTCGACATGATCTACCGGAGGACGCTCTCC
>CAZRAD010000151.1:0-5891 GCA_964597945.1 uncultured bacterium | reverse complement strand
CGGAGAGTGAGACCGATGTGAAGAGCTCTCCTCCGAATTCCACCTCGGCGAGCGTGAGCTCGTCCATGCGATAGTCGAGCACCGCAAGTGAGGGGGTCGACGCCGCGAGCGCGACATCCTCATAGCCGGCATTCTCCTCGAAGACGATCGTCTCGGCAGCGAGCGCAGCTGACGGGACAAGAACCACGGCGAGCAGACATGCGGTCATCACGGTGGCGGTCATCCGCCTCGCGAGCACAGGTCGCATCCTCTCCTCCTCATAGGGTTCGTGACCCGCGAGAGTCACGTGGTGCGGTCGTGTGCGTCGGCGCGCGAGGTATGCCCCCCCAAAAAAGCGCCGCGGCCGCTCTTGGTCGCACGAGCACATTATGACTATTATACCACGAATTCGGCAACTTGGACAGAGGCCGGTCAGCCGCGCGACGGGCCTGTCCTGCCCGGGCGTTTCCCTCCGCAGTCCGCAATCTCAGTAGCGCACCGACCAATGCGGCTCCCGACAAGCGACGACGGCCCCCGGTGAATCCACCGGGGGCCGTCTCTCTGTGCTTTCGGACAGGCGGAGTCGCGCAAGCGACAGCCGACTACTTCAGCAATACCATCTTGACCGCGTCCTCGAACCCCTCGGCGGTCATGCGGCAGAAGTAGACGCCGCTCGCCACCTGGTGACCCGTGTCGTCACGGCCCTGCCAGATCACGCTGTGGAAACCCGGCTCGACATGCCCATCGACGAGCGTGGCAACACGCTTGCCGGCAATGTTGTAGACCGCGAGCTCCAGATCACCCGGTCTCGGCGCGCCGTAGGTCACGGTCGTCACCGGGTTGAACGGGTTCGGTGCAACGTTGCCAAGCACGTAGGACATCGGCGCGTCGAACTCGTCGTCGACGCCGGTCCACGGCGAACTCGCCAGAACCTTCACGCACCAGTCGTGAAGCGTACCGAGGTCGGAGCCCGCGTTGTCGCTGACCCAGATCTCCCACTCGCCCATTGCGTTCTCGCCGATAAGATCATCGAGAGAACCGGGGCCGCCCACGGCCAGCTCGCCTGGGTACCACCCGACGAGGTCATCCGCGCTTCCGCCGGAGCGGTTGTGGAGCGTGACCGCGGTGCCCTCGGGCGACGTGATCCGCACGATCAGATCTCCGACGTAGGTGTGCGTGAGGTTGATGTAGATCTCGACCTCGGAGATCGTCGCGTCGTCCGGGAACGTCATGGAGTCGTACACACCGGCCGGGGTCGAATCCGGAATAGGAAGCTCCGGGCTCTCGCAGAACTCGTAGGTCGTCACAGGTGTCAGAACGAAGTCGATGCCGCCGACGTGGGAACCGCCGACAATGGCGATGTCGTCCACGGCCGCAGTGCCCCAGTCCACCTTCTCCGCCGTGACCATGTAGGTCCCGTCGTAGAGATCCTCGATCAGCCAGCTGCCGTCCTCGGCCGTGAACGTCGAGAACCCGCCCGGGGCGACGGTGATGGCGATCCCGCTATGGTCGGCCTCACCGGCGAGCATCGCTGTCCCGGCCATGCTGCCTTCCGGGAGGCTCTCAGCGGCCAGTAGATACGTCACGGTGTTCTCGAGCAGTTCCACTCTGCCGACCATGTCGGCCGCGCCGTAGTTGAACGAATAGAACACGATCTGGCCGCTCGCCGGGTCGGGCGTGTCATCGTAGACGAGCACACTCGGAAGCGTGCCGTAGCTCGCCCATGCCATCACGATGTCGGCGTCGGCGGTCGGGATGTAGGAGTCAGCGTCGCCGTAGCCGCTGTAGCCGATGGCGACATCACCCATCGCGTTCGGGAAGTTCGTGATGGGGTGCGTGGTGTCGTAGACGGTGAGACTCGCGCCGCTCGAGTCGTGCTCCCAGTCGCTCGAGTGCAGCACGTTCGCTGCGAACGTCGGATAGCCGGGGTAGCTCGACGCATCGTACGAGAGCTCGCCGCCCTCGATCAGCAGCTTTCCTCCCTCGGCGACGAACGCCTCGAGGTTCGTGCGATAGGCCGCATCGAGCACCGGCGTCGTGCTGTTGCCGCTCGACCAGATGATGAAATCGTAGTCCTCCCACGACATTGGATCGCTCGTCGCCGCGGTCTCCATGATGACGTCGTACCCGAGTGCGATGAGGTCGGTCTCGAAGTCCTGAGCCGCCGCATCCTGCGGTCCGTCGTACGTATCGAGCACGGCGCCGGTCTTGTCGATCTTGACCGTCTCGTCCTTGGCTCCACCGTCCTGGATGACGAGGAGGTTGGCGAGCGTCTGCTCGAGGAAGAACTGCTCCGTCTGGCTCGGCGCATCGATCGACACGCCGCGCGTCTCAGGGATGTGATGATACGCGCGGACCTTGAATGTGTAGTTGAAGTAGGGAAGCGTCACCTCGAACCGCCCGCCGACGAGCGAATCCGAGAAGACCTCCGTGTAGAGCTCGCCGCTGTCGGCGCGGTAGACCTTCACCGAGGCTGTGAGCGGGTTCATCGTTCCGACCTCGAATACCGAGCCGCGGACCAGTCCCGACGGCGCCGTATCGAGCAGGAAGTCCACGTCGTTGACGTCGTACTGGATGAAGAGCTCCTCCTCGTGCGTGAGGTATCCGAACTTCATCACGTAGACATCGTAGTAGCCGATCTCGAGTTCGTCCTCGACCACGTACGTACCGTCCGCGATCGAGAGCGCTTCGAAGATCGGAGCGGCGGAAGCCGTATCTGCACCGGCCGCGTAGCCCTTGACCTTCGCGCCCTCAAGCATCCCGCCGCCGTTCTCGGCAACCGTACCGGAGATCGTGCCGTAGACGACCTCGACCAGGATGTCCTCGAGGTAGACGTTGAAACCGCTCTTCGCGACCGCCGCGTTGACGGTTCCCGTCTCGGTGCAGGTGTCGAGAATGTCGACCGTCATCGCGCCGCCGGAGTTCGCCGCGGCGTCGATCCCGCAGCCGGAGGCGAACAGGTCGAAGTCCGTTTCGGACGTCGTGCCCGTGATAGTGCCCTCGTAGTACGGCGCGAGGAACCCGTCCAGACCGATCGACGGCACGCCCGCCTCGATGTCTGCCGACGCGAAGTCGGCGGCACCGGTGACAGGGAGCACGTCGGACAGGCAGTTGTAGGTCTCGCTGATCCGGCTGCCGAGCACGGTCAGGTCCTCGCCGTACGGGGCGGTGACCGTGAGAACGACCTCGCCGTTGATGTCGGTCGTGCCGACGATGGGAGCGATGCCCCAGCCGTCGATCGTGATCACGACATCCGGCTCGAGATTGCTCTCGTCATCCCAGACCGTGAAGGTCACGTCGGTCGTCGTGTTGACGGGAACCGTGTCCGGGACGATCGTGTAAGTCACCGGATAGATGACCGGAACGTCCTCGGAGTAACGGTAGTAGTTCGGCTTGGTGACCGTGAGCTTCATCGTGCCCGGCATCGTCGTCGGGATGACGGTCATGTCCATCGGGGCGCCCGTGCCGTCGGCGACGCCGATGATCTCGCCGTTGAACGTCAGCGCCACGATCGAACCCTCGTCCGCCGTGACGTTGAAGGTCGAGGCACCGATGGGAAGCACGCCCTGATGCGCGACGGTCAGATCCTGCGGGACCTCGGTGTACATCTGCGTGAAGGCATCGCAGTGCGCGTGGAAGAGATTGTATGTGACCGCCTTGTCGCTCGTGTTGTACGGCCAGCTCGACGCCCAGAGGTAATGCTTGCCCGAGGCGTTGCCGAACGCGGGCCGGAGCACGCCGTTCGGCTCGTTGAACCGGCGCTCGACGGGGTAGCCCGGGTCGAAGTCCGGGAACATCTCGTCATAGAGACCGAAGATGAACGTGTCGTTGACGAACGAGTAGGAGACCTCGGATGCCGCGATGAGACCGAGCGCTCCGCCCTCCATGCGATGGAAGGCCTCCGTGAAGCATTCGCCGGACCAGTCGTACTTGCCCGTCAGGCAGTTGATCGAGAAGACGAACGTCAGATCCGTGTTCGAGAGACCCGAGAGGTCGCTCGACTGATAGTCCGGCTCGCCCCACCCTGTCTCTCCGCCGTGATCGCGATGCTGAAGCAGGAATGCCCCGGAGTTGATATCGTTGTTGATCCGGGTCGCGTTGCCGCCCCAGTCGGTCAGGTGGCTCGAGTCCACGGGCAGGTAGCCAAGGCCGTCCGGACCGAAGTACTCCTCGAGCATGTAGGTGTTCTGGTTGGTCGACCAGATCGAACCCGGCGTGCCGGAGTAGATCGCGTACTCACGGACGGGCGTCTTGCCGTGGACGTTCGCGAAATACCCGTAGACAACCTCGGTGCAGACCTGGAACCATCGCTCGGTCTGCCAGCCGCAGGCCATGATCGGGTTCATGTAGAAGTCGGGATTCGTCGGTGGATTCTGTTCGTAGCTGATCGCCTTGGTCACGAGCGTCTCGATGTTGCTGGCATTCGCCGTCATCCGCGCCATGACGATCTCGGGAAGCATGTCACCGTCACGGTCACCGTAGATGTTGTCCGAGACGCAGTAGCCATTGTAGTAGGGCGAGGTGACACCTGTCGTCCCCCCGCTTGTGACGTAGTCACCAAGGAGAAGAATGGCGACCGGCTTCGTCATCCAGTTGTCGTACGCATTGTCGATCCAGTTCTCGATGTCGGTCGTCGTCGCACCGGTCTCCGTGAGCGTCACGACACCTGTGTCGATGCCCTGCTCCATCCGGAACTGCTTGATCTCCTCGGCCCAGACCGTGTAGGTCGGGTCGTCCGGACAGATGATGACGTACTCGTACTCGGTGTCGCGGGAGTTCGCCACGCGGTACTCGACCTCGGGAAGCGACTCGAAGTTGACGAGATTCGCCTCCAGGATCGGGTCCCAGTAGCGACTGCGATACTCGTTCTCTCCGAACTGACCGCTCCCACCATCGAAGGTCACGCTAATCTCGACGTTCTTGTAGACGGTGAGCTCGCGCGTGACGGGATTGTACTGGAACGGCGTGATGCCGACGGTCGCAACGTCGACGCCGCGCATCTGGTGGACCTCCGAGATGCGTGCGAACTGCGCCGGGTAGAGCGCGTCCGCGTCGTATATCGCGGGGTCCTTGATGAGCAGCATCGGGGAGTCGTCTGTCTCCAGGGGGATATCGGGAGCCGGAGCGATGTCGATGTCGCGGATGATCTCGGTCGAGAAGGACACGATCTCAAGCCGCGGTGTTGCGCCCTCCGGAATGGCGATCATGCGGCCGATCCCCGGAAGGTTCGGCGCGCCCTCGTCGTTGGGGAGTGCCAGCGCCGAGATCGAGACCTGCTGCATCACGCCTGCCTCGGTGTCGACACCCTCGATGCTGATCTTCTCCAACGTGTACGAAAGCTTCAGATGGGAACTCGAGAGCTCTTCGACGGCCAGCCCACCCTCTCCCGCGTACTCCTCGAACACGATCGTCCGAGCGGGACAGGCGGCGACCATCAGAATGAGCGCAGCCACAACCCACGGAGCGACTCTCATCGCGACCTCCTCCGGCGACACACACTGACACACGGACCGGCGCCGCTCCCCCGCGACTCCGGCCCACCGAAAAATCAGGCGATAATAGCACCGCTTGTGCAGTTTTTCCAGTGAAAGGAGGGTTCTGGCCGTACGCCATAGATTGTGCCGCGTGTCAGGTTGGTATCACTCGCCATCGCGTTCGAGCGTACGCCTGATGTAGCGGCACCAGAGAGCCGCGGCGGGGTTGTGCGCGAGGACCCGGTCCTTCGCGATGAGCGTCGTCACCGGGGCGCTCGAGCGAGCTGTGAAGACCACGTCGTGACCGACGCAGAGACCGCAGATGATGTTGAGCTCGGTCCCGGCCTTGTTGAGAAGATCGGCCTGACCGGCGGAGTTGCAGATCGCCTCGAAGCGATCGTCGTCGATCTGCTCATACTTCATGTTCTGCTTGTCGAT
>CAZRAD010000150.1:0-5925 GCA_964597945.1 uncultured bacterium | reverse complement strand
TCGATCGTGAAGGCGATGCCGGAGTCGATGTCAACGTTACCGGTGTTCTCCACCGTCACCGTCGCATCAACCATCTCACCGGCGATGCCCATCACGTCAACCTCAGTCTCGGCCTCGAATGCAACGGTCTTGAGCTCGGCGATGACCACCTGGAGGTGGAAGACATCGGAGAGTCCGCCGTTGGCCTGGACAGTCACCGTGGTCGCGTACATACCAGCGACGACCTCCGGATCCGTCCACTCGACCTCGACTATGCCGATCTCGCTCATGTTCCAGTCACACGTGGTAGCGATATCTACGTCAGCCGTCACGCCAGCCGGCAGACCCGTGACCGAGATCTCAGCGATACCCGCGATGTCATCGTTACCGATGTTCGCGAGCTCGAACTGACCGGTCACACTGCCGCCGGGCTCCGGCGCGAGCTCCATGACGTTGCCGACGACGTTGTACGCGTTGTCGACGATGTTCATGGCGGTGTAGCACTCGACCGTGAGCGTGAAGGTATCCATCAGGGTGCCGTCAGTGACCGTCACCGTTCCGGAGTACGAACCTGACAGCGTCGCGTCGGTCCAATCGACCTCGACCACGCCAACCAGGCAGTCGTCCCACGGAAGCGTCTCAGCCAGCGTCACATCAGCCATGAGGCCGGCCGGCAGACCTGTCACCGTGACATCCAGATCCTCGATCGGGCAGTTGCCCAGGTTGCAGACCTCGAACTGGAGCGCTCCGGAACCACCGGCGCCAGCCGTGTAGTCCATCATGCCCGCCACGAGGTCGTAACCGGTATCGACGATCTCCATTGCCGGGACACACTCGACGACGAGGTTCACGTCGATCTCGTCAAAGAGCGTCTCACCGTCGGCCAGCAGACCGATCGTGCCGACGTAGTTGTCAGCGCGCTGGTCCGCCGGAATGGCAGCACAGACCTCGAAGTCATCCGACATGCCGATCGGGATCGACATGTTGGTCGGATCGAAGTCGAGGATGCCGCCGTTGAGGGCGATACCCGTATCGTCACCGATGAGGTACGCAGGGGCCGCGAAGTGAATGTCGTCGGCAAGGAAGTTGCCGATGTTGTTCACCGTGACCATGTTGCAGGCCTCATCACCGGGCTCGCCGGTCAGAACGACCAGCGCGTCCTCGTAATCCACATCGATCACGGCACTCACCATCACCGTCAGATCGAAGTAGTCCATCAGCGTCTCGACCGCGTCGATCTCCGGATCGTAGACGACGGCGGGACCGAACTCACCAGCGAGCCAGCCCACACCACTCGCCCAACCCCTGGCACAGATCGGCACGGTACCGTCACCCGGAGCCCAGCTCGTGGGATGATCGGTCACGTACGTCCCTGCCGGGAGCGTGGCCGGGATCTCAGCAACACGCAGACGGTAGAGCTTCGAGGGGCCGTTCAGCAGAAGCGTATCGCCCATGACGCCGTCGAGAAGGATCTCGATGGAGTCGGCGCCGCTCGGCGAGTAGACCCAGAAGCTCACCGGCGTCGAAACTCCGTCAGCCGGGATCTTCGTCAGCATGTCGGTGGTCGGATCGTAGTACTGAAGGTCGAGGATGCTCTCGGTACCCGGACCGTCCCAGTCGTCGACGTTCGTCGACGCGCCGGCCGCGTACACCTGGAACTCGCCGATCATGATGTCGACGTCGCCAGGATTGACCTCGATCTCCATCTCGTTCCCGGACATGTTCGCGTAGTCATCGTCGATGTCCAGATCCGGGATCGCAAGGTAGAGCTTGAACGCGAAGGTGTCGGCGACCTCATCCGCCTGCCAGATGTTGTCCGGCAGATCGGTGACCGGCGCGCCGTGCGTATCCTCGAACACCCTCACGCGGCCCTCGTAGAGACCCTGCGGCAGCATCGTCGTGTCGACCCAGATGTGGAAGGAGTCGACAACAGCCAGGTCCATGCCGTCACGCAGCGGCGAGTCGAAACTCACAGCCGACGTGATGTCCATCGGACCGGTGATGTGCTCGTACTGAGCCTCGATGTGGTACGTCAGGTTCACGTTCCCCTGCGGGTCGAGCCCGTTGACATCCCAGGTACGACCAACATGCGGCATCGCCGGAAGGAAGTTGTAGTCGTTGATGCCATCCGGGGTGTGACCCGGGTACGGCCAGTCGCCGTCAGGGTTCGTGTTCGGGTTCGCGACCCGGAACATACCCGTGACGTCGCCGGGGTACATCGGAGCGCCCATCAGGTGCATCTCACCCTGCGCAGCGGCGATCGGGAAATCGTACGGGTCGGACTCAAGACCGACTCCGAGCGGATCCATGTCGTCGTCGCAGATGTCGATGTCCTTCTGAGGAGCCACGTAGAAGCAGAAGGCCAGGTAGTCGTCCGCCAGCTCCTGCTCGATGTCCCTGCGCGTCTCGGCCTGGATGTAGCCATGGTACCAACCGGGCATTGCGCCCTCGGGCACGTCGACGGTGACATCCACACACTGCTCGTCAGCACCGCCCGTGTTGTTCAGGGAGAACAACGGAGGATCGAAGCTGATCGCGCTGTAGTGGATCCAGTGCGTCGTGCTCGTATCCGGCACGGAGTAGTTGTCACCCGTGACCGGGTCGGTGTAGTTCCACAGCGGGCCGGCCCAGTGGAAGGACGTGGCACGCATGTAGATGCTGTCAACGATGCCGACAGCCGACGGACCATCCGAGACATCCGGATTGTCGATCGCGTCGGTCAGCCAGACAGCGACCGTGACCATGTCGCTCGATCCCGGCGGAATGGCGTTCGCGGCATCCGAACCGACACAGATCGTGTCGCCGAACGCGCGGGTGCCACCACCACCACACATCAGAGCGAAGTCGAGGTCGTAGTCGCCTTCGGTGTAGAGGAGCGGGTCGGTGCCATTCCCAACTTCCTCACCGTCGCCGATGCCGCCGCGGTCCGTATCCCACTCGTTCGGATCGGTCTCACCAGTGGTGGCCCAATCCGACGTCAGGTCGTACGGGCTGTTGCCGTCGCGGAAGCCGTCGTAATCATCGTCCTCTTCACCATCCTCGAGCCCGTCACCATCCGTATCCGCAACACCCGGATTCGTGATGTAGGCACCGTCCTCGACGGTGTCGTAGCGGGCGCTCGGAGTGGCCGGGTTGGAGATGCTGGTGTCGTTGCCCATGGCGGACAGAAGACCCCACTCAAGACCATCGGCAAGGACGTCACCGTCCGTGTCGTAGTCAAGCGCGTCGGTCCCGACCCAGACCTCGTACCCGTCGATGAGACCCTCGTCATCCGTGTCGTCGTCCTCAGGATCGGTCTCGGTCACGCCGATGTCGGCGTCCTCACCGTCGGTGTCGGCGTCCTCATCGAAGTCCGAGAGACCGTCGTAGTCACCGTCCCAGAGGTAGACAACCGAGTTGGCAGTGCTGTCGGCATCCCAGAGACCCGGATCGGGGTTCGTACCACCGAGGATCGGATCGACCGGAATCGCCTCATACTTGCCAAGCTCGAAACCGTCGTGGAGACCGTCCGAATCCGTATCGAACAGCTTCGGATCGGACGCCCTGAATCCCACCTCGCCGGTGTGCGGCTGATGGAAGACCTGGAAGTACTCGTCACCGTCGAGGACGCCGTCCTCATCGAAGTCCCGGTCGTTGTCCGAGAATTCGTGCCAGGTGTCGAGACCCATCTCCTGAACGTCGGAGAGGTTATCGTTGTCGGTGTCGTTGTCGAGAACATCCGGGATCCCGTCGCTGTCAGCGTCGTTCGCACCGGCACAATCCTCGTCGCCGTCACCATCCCAGACCCAGTCGTTGTCGCTATCGACGTCCATGCCGTTGTGGATACCGTCATTGTCGGTGTCCACGGTCACGTTCTCGATGCCATCAACGTCCGTGTCGTTCTCGTCGCAACCGTCACTGTCAGTGTCTGCGTTCGTCGGGTCGGTTCCGTATGCGTAGTACTCGTCACCGTCCGTCAGACCGTCACCGTCAGAGTCGGTATCGGTATCCGGATCGGACTCCTGAGCGAACTCGAGATTGTCCTCGAGCGCGTCGCCGTCGGTGTCGTCGTTGTACGGCTCGGTCGGGTCTGACGAGTTGTCAACCCAGCCGACCGCGTACGTCGTCGCCGGTGCGACGGTCGGGTCGTTGCCCGTACCCTCGTAGTAGTCCGGCAGACCGTCGTCGTCGGAGTCACGATCCTGCGCATCGGTCTCGCCGAGCAGTGGATCGTACTCACCGTCGAGGTCCGCATCCTCAACACCGTCATCCCAGCCGTCGAAGTCACTGTCGGCGAGACGCGGATCCGTCATCGTCGACGTGTCATTGTCGCCGGCGGCAGCGTAGCCAACCTCAAGACCGTCGATCAGACCGTCGCCGTCGGTGTCGGTGTCGCGCGGATCGGTCATGAACGCGAGCTCGTCACCGTCGTGCATCTCATCCCCGTCAGTATCATCGTCCTGGGGATCGGTCTCGGTCGTGTCGAGGACTCCGTCGTAGTCGACATCTTCCATACCGTCCCAGAGATCATCGCCGTCCATGTCCGCGTCGAGCGGATCATAGCCGCGCACGATCTCCCAGCGGTCGACGATGCCGTCGCCGTCGGTGTCCTGGACATGCGGGTTCGTACCAAAGGTCACGACCTCGTCGAAGTCGTTGTAGCCACCGATGGTGTCCCCGTCCATGTCGTCGTCTGTCGGATCCGTGGGCCACGTCTGAGCGAAGCCGTCAACGTCGAACCAGTCCGGGTGGACCTCGTCGCCGTCGAACAGACCGTCGCCATCGTAGTCCTGCGTCAGGTGCATCGTGGGCGTGTCCGTGCCCTCGATCACGAACTCCTCAACGTCGAACAGACCGTCGCCATCGGAGTCGGCGGCAACCGCGTTGCCCGCACCGTAGTCGGACGCGTCGAGCGGATCGTAGTAGTTCGCAACCTCCTGCGCGTCGAGGTAGCCATCCCCGTCCGTGTCAGGGTTGCCCGGGTTCAGGGCGCCAACGTGGAAGCGCGTCCCGTCCCGCATGTTCTTCGCGGACACGTAGTCGCCGTACGCGACCTCGGTCCGGTCGTGGAAGTACAGGTATCCGTCACCCGGCGTGGGCAGCTGCTGCTCGCGCCAGTCGGAGTCCGCATCGAGCACGTTCGGCACACCGTCTCCACCAAGCTCGGTGTCCGTGTCGTCCTCTGTGAACGTCCAGTTCATGACGGTGACGCCATCGGCCGCGAGATAGGTACCGGTGATCGTCTCACCGTCCATCATCGTGTCGCCGTCGGTGTCGGGATCGAGCGGGTCGGAACCCCAGTCGACCTCTTCGCCATCATCGACGTAGTCGCCGTCGGTGTTCGGGTCGAGCGGGTCGGTCCAGTACGTGTAGACCTCTTCGCCGTCCTCGATGAACCCGTTCAGCGCGAGGGCGTACGCGCGGCGCACCGCGTCGGAGGCGTTACTCAGGGCAACTTGGTCCGCCTGCGGGACCGGCGCCGATTTCAGCTCTCCGGCTCTGAGAGAGCCGGAGCTGTCGCGATGCGTGGGTGTGACGACGTGCACCCTACTCAGGTCGTTGGACGTGTGAAAGACTTGTACCTTTATCGAGCCGGCTGGGAACTTGGTTCGCGCAGCCTCCAGCTCGGCGATTTCCGGACAGACGACCTTGTAGGCCGCTTCAATATCCGCCTCGCACACAGGACGTGCTGCGAAAGGATCCTCCGAGCGATCCGGGGCGTGCGGCCGGAACACGAAGTCAAGGACAGGGTACGTCTTGGCTTTGATCTCCTCGAAGTCCCTGACTGCCTTCTTGGCCCACTCAGCGGACTTCTCGTCCGCCAGCCGTAGCCGATCGTGGATCTCCGTGTCGTACAGCTGATCGAGGCGGTACTTCTTGGCCTGGATCTCGTCCGGCATGCAGACGAAGGGCCGCGCCGGAAGAACGATCGGGGTCGCGTACATGCTGGGATGCCCTACTCCACGC
>CAZRAD010000149.1:0-6075 GCA_964597945.1 uncultured bacterium | reverse complement strand
CTTGATCGCGCCCCAGCTCGTAGTCTCTACGGGGCTGTTGCAGGGGCCGCAATTCACTTGCAGAGCTCCTATGAACGAGTTCCATCGGTTCTTCTCTGGCAGACACGTCGAATCGCTGCAGGGAGCATATGGAAACACCGTACCGGCGCCACAGACGCCCGGATCAACCTCAAGATAGTCCGACCCGCTGACGTTCCAACCCACGCCAAGCTCGCCGGAGAAGATACAGCGGTCCACAAAGATCTCCCCGTCCGCATGCAGCGCGCCCGTCGACATGTAGCTCGCCACATCGTCCATGAAGAGGCACCGCTCCACGACGGACGAGGCCCCACCAGCCGTGTAGATTGATGTACCAAAACCCGGCGTATACAGGTGACCCTGCGCCGTGTTGCCTGCGAATGTACATGATGTCACCTGGGCAGTTGCGCCGTTCGAGACTGAAAGCCCGCCGCCGTATCCAGTGCCCGGCGGGTTGTTGGGTGCAGTGCAGTTGTGGATGTAGCACTGCTCGAGAAACAGGTTCGCCATCCTGACGTAGACCGCTCCTCCTGATTGGGCGCGTCCGTCGGTGATGGCGAAACCCCGAATCGTGACCGTCTCGCTCCCGGTGCCGATGACCCGGAACGCGCGATCATCATTCCACAGACTGATGGCGGTCACTTCAGGCCCATCCTCCGCGATCACGATGAGGCTCTTCTCGAGAATCTCGATTCCCTGGTTCCCGGCACCGGAGTACCCTCCGGCTGCAACAAGCACTGTGTCACCGTCTTCCGCGTTCTCGACGGCGTCCTTGATCGACTCCCCTGGCACCACGTGAATCGTCTCTGCGCGTGCACTGACTGAGCCCGCGAGAACCAGAACGAGAACCACGAGTGCCGGCTGAGCGCATCGTCGCGTGTCCATTCATCCTCCTCTGGCGAGTCCGTATCTCTTCCGCTCAACGGGACGCGTTTCAGTCGCGCCGGACACCGGCACGGCCAGTGCCGCCGCCGTCCTTCCGGGTCAACCGGGCAGCGTTGCCAAGCAGGCGCTCCTGCTCTGCTCGGTCGCTCAGCTGATGCACGACGCGGTCGAGCAGGACGACATCGTACTTGCAACGCGATCTGTATGTGCTCGCGTCAGCGACGACCGCTTCGATATCCAGCCCCTCCTTGCGAGCCGTGTCGAGCATCTGCCGCACCCCGACCTCAGAGATGCCGACCCCGAAGACGGTGTGCCCGAGCCGCGCGATAAACAGGGCATCTCGCCCTTGACCGCACCCGAGGTCAAGCACCGATACAGGTGTGCGAACGTGTCGCTCGAAGAACTCCACGAAGGCCGGGTACGGATCTCCACACGCCTTGGCGTCCTCGGTATAGTACTTGTCGTACTTCACGATGCTCACAGAGCGCGGCTCCTCGTCGCGGTGCCCACACAGCGAAACGCGTTTCAGGCGCGGGCGGTGGCACGAGCCGTGCCGGCCGCGACGCCGCAAGCTGGTGCGGGGCGTCGGCTGCATGCGCCGGTTAGACGGCTGCGTTCGACGCTAGCGAATCGTCTCCTCGACACTACCCGTGCTCATACCACCACCGGCCTGACTTGATGTGTCTGTGTAGGTCACCTCAAATGTGATGTCACCGCCGCGCATCAGAGTCAGACTCTCCTCTGCCGGGCCGTCCAGCGCGTAGCCGACCACCTCACCCCAAACTATGGAGTACACCCCGACCTCCATCGAGGAGAACGTCCTGTCGCCTTGTCCTTGGTCTGAGAAGGAGGCGGGGCCGACGATGCTCCATGGTGCGTTCGCCTCATCCGGAGTCGGATCGATGATGACTGTCCCGTTGACGCTCTGGCTGACCTGCGAACCTAAGCTGTTGGGGCACCCAACCAGCGACAAAGATAGACCGAGACAAGACGCAGCCAGCAGCGCCGCCTTCCATCGGGTCCTCTGCCCGAATGACCAACTCATCATCTGGCGACCTCCTCGATAGCGCAAGGGGATGTCATTGTACAATGCTGACATCACGATTGGAGAAGCCGTCTAACGAATCGCGCATCAGCCGCGAGCGTCAAGGGTGGCGCGGGGTGTGCTGCTGACGCGAAGCGGCAGTCCCCTTGCAGACCACGTGACACCCAGGCTCGTCGGGTGCATACGCTAGTTGGGCGGCTCGAGCCCTCATGAGCTGCAGCCCTCCAAGTGGGACTCGACGAGCCTCAAGCAACGCTCGGCACGCCTGCGCACACTCTTGCGGTCAGGGTGAATACACGCAACAGCATTTGCCCAGAGTCCTATGTGGACATCCAGAGCTGCCAAGAACAGACCAAGATACCTGAGCTGACCGCCAGGTAGAGCGCGAAGCTCGCAGTAAGAATCCAGGAGGGCATCCCTGTTGCGAGCGAAATCCTCATGCTCGCGACAGTGTTCAAGCGCGACAGCGAGATCATAGATCCAGTAGCCGAGGCCGGACTCATCGAAGTCGATGGCTCGAGGACGACCGCGCCAGAACAGCAGGTTCGCGTCAACTCCGAGATCCGCGTGAATCATACCGAATGTACTTGCCCCGTCACCCAAGGTCTCCATCGCCTGACGAACTTGCCCGGCCACTGACTCGAACGGACCTAGATATGGCTCAGGCAGGAGCGACCAAACATCGTCCACCGGCAAGCACAGAGCAGGAACCTCTCTCAGCAGGCCATTCCAATCGTATGTCCTCGGTCGCGCCCTCTCTGGCATCGTCCAGGTCTGTGAGAAGTCGTGCATCTTCGCCATGAGTTGGCCCTGCTCCGAGTAATGCTTGGCCACAGCTCTGTCCCCGATCCGTCGGCCTCTCACCCAGTGAAGGAGGGAGCAGTACCTCGGATCGGGAACATCAGGAGACGACACGCGCACGAGCAGTGCGCCATCACATGTTCTCACAGGCTCCGGGACTGGCAGGTCGCGCTCCGCCCGCATCGCGGTAAGCCACTCCAACTCCAGTTCTACGGCGTCCTTGTCCCGGTACCCGAGCCAGTGGATCCTCAAGAGGTACTGTCCGGGCTCAAACAGCCCGTCTGCGCGGGTGTGCTCTTCCGGCCCTTCCGAGTACACCCGGTACAGCACATTGCCGGAACACCTTGCAAGAGCAAACCGGGCAGAGCTCAGGCCATAACTCGCCAGAGCGGATTGCGCGAGGTCACGCATCCGGCGGAGTCGTCCGAGCCTGGTCAGCTCCTCGTAGGATCTCATCTCTTGTCGGTGTGTCCTCTGTCGACGCTCGAGGCCGCCCAACGAAACGCGTTTCAGGTGCGCCAGGCGCTGGCGCGAGCCGTGCCGCCGAGGGTGTATGCAGGGCGAGTGACAGCGCCGTCATGGCGGCTGCATGCGCTAGTGAGGCAGCGCGTGACAACAAACTCCGTGGTTCAGCTTCAGCAGTGTCGTCGTCTACACCTGCCTCAGATCGGGACCTTGAAGTCCCACTCGGAAGCCCTGACCTCGTGCCTCATCGCTCAGCGCTGCGACAAGCCCATCAAGGTGCGATGGATAGCTGAAGTGTGCCAGGTCGGCTGAGTCACGAAAATCTCCCAGCTCGCCGAGCGAAGAGACAAGTCTCCGAAAGACCGGTTCGAGCTCCCGCCCCAGCTCGCCTCGAAGTGCCGTCATGAACAGCCTCTTCCGCGGGTCGAAGTCGACCCCGTCCAGAAGCGCAATAAGCTCGAGACTACGCCGCAGCAACTCAAGGCACACTTGGGCAATGGACATGATGTCGCCAGCCTGGATCGCTTGCCTCATCGCACACGCTCTGCGGACCAGCATGTCCAGCTTGCCTTCGACCCGCTCTCTTCTCACGTCGGGGCTGCCGGCGAGAAGTGGTGCCAATCGTTCGAAGTACTGCCCGTTCGGATCTCTGAGTGAGATCGCGTTGCTGTACACATGCAGATAGACATCGTCTAGCTCCGACAGCCTCTTTTCGATCTGCTCGAAAGATATGCCGTAGTACTGGAGTTGTACGCCATCCAGATGTTCCTCTGTGGGTCTGCCCCGGTCCCAGTCGGCACTTCCTGAAATGGAGTCATAGACTCGCCTCTCACAGACCACGGCTACATCCACATCGGAGTTCTCGTCATCGTGCCCTGTGGCAACAGAACCAACGAGCATGAAGGAAAGCAGGTCGAGGTCATCCCGGAATCGCTCCAGGGTGATCAGGTAGGGCAAACACACCTCTCGCGCGAACTGCCTTCGATCCAAGCTGCTACTCATGCTCGATGACTCCCTTGTCTGTGTGCGCGTATGCCTGACGAATCACGTTTCAGTTGCGCCACGCGGTGACGCGGCGGGTGCGTCGCGGGCAGCAGCCCGCGGTGCAGTCGACGTGACGGCCAGGCTCGTCGGCTGCATACGCTAGTTAGGTGTCGCGACCTTAGTACCATATCCTCCGGTCAATCTCATCCTGCGGACTCAGCTTGGTCCACGGCTGATCCGCCTCCAAGCGCTTGTCTTGTCGGCTTGCGTCTTCAGGGTGCGTGAGCAGCGTACGAACCGCTGCCGCAAGCAACTCGGCATGCTCCCTGGCCCGGCGAGACGTCAGCACCCAGCCATGATTGGGTCGAGACGAGCTCTCAGTAGGGCGGGAATCGACCGTCCTCGCACCGAACGCTGAAGCGCCGTGTTCTGCAGGGAGAATCCCACGAGCAGTACATCTGATCCACTCATCGCACTCCGAGTCAACCAGAATGCAGACATCAACTCCGCGCTTGGCTAGAGCATCGATGTAGGCAACCATCCAGCTGATGCTCACGCCGTCGCCAGGTTCCGAGTAACTCCAAGCCGGACAGGCGCTGTCGCGAACCGCCGTGGACCACTCTATCGGGTGCACGCTGTATCCGTACTCCGTCTCTAAGAGCTCGCCGATGCGCGTAGCCACGCTGTCCGCCTCAACCGACCCGTATTCCAGCATCGGTCGCGACATCGCAAGCGTGCAAGCCCCGCCCGAATCACAGCGTGGAGCTCTTGGATGGGCCCACTCGGCCTCCAGCCGGATGGAGGCACACCCGGAAAGCAGCGAACACACTACGATCAACCCTAGGATCAACCTCACGGAACCTCACAATCTGGGTGGTCGCGACGCCATCTCCTCACATCAACTCGCAAGCTGCCACCGGCGGGACGGCGCGGGGCGACAGCTGCAAACGCCTGTTAGGTGGCCCTGCCGATTCTCGCCCCGGGTGCCACTCTGGGCGCCGGTAGACTACTCAACGTCAAATGAGACATGCTCGTACTCGGTGCCCCAACACCCCGCATTGTCCTTCGCGCGAATCCGGAACTCATGCGGCCCGACGGCAATGCCCTGGTATACCAGCTGCGTGTCAGCGGTGGCACCGAACGGATTCACGGCCGGATCAAGCGCATACTGGTACTCCACGATCTGACCGTCTGGGTCGACACCACTCCAGCGGACCGTGAACGTCGACCCCACAACCTGGCCGGGCTGAGGGAACAACACCTCGGTGCTCGGCGGGAAGTTGTACCAGAACTGGTACCTGGCTGCATCCTGCTCGGATTCCCACAGACCATCATCGTCTTGCGCACGCACGGAGAACTCGTGCACCCGGTTGCCGCCGGTCGGCAGATTCGTGCTCTCGATGTGGTGCCCGCTGGTGGTGTCCACGGTCGAGCAGAACCACCACTCCCCTGTATCTGGTGGACAATCGAAGACGACAGGGGGCTCACTGCCCAGCTGGATCTCGATGGCGGCAATGCCTCCGAGACACCCAGACTGCTCTTCCGGATCGACGGCTCGCCAGCGAAAGATGATCGTGTCACCGTCAGCGACCGTGAGCGTGCCGCTCGGCTCCGTCGGGTGCGTGATCTCGCTGGTCGGCGGCTGATTCGTGTCGGAGCTTCCCCCCACCGTGTCGCAGCCGACCAATGTCATGAGCAACAGACCCAGACAGATCCGCGCCCACGTTGACTCTGTCTTGCACATCCTCTGTCACCCTCCGGGGGACGATCCCGGGTGTTCGATGCAAGCGATACTGCTTCACCGACCAAGCTGCGGGGCCCACCTAACGAAACGCGTTTCAGTTGCGCCAGGTAGTGGCGCGGGCCGTGCCGGCCGA
>CAZRAD010000148.1:0-6176 GCA_964597945.1 uncultured bacterium | reverse complement strand
GAGACCCAGATCATCGCGACCGTGACCGACCGGATGCCGGGCGGCGTCATCGCCGTTCCGAGCTACGCGCCGGACGCGCGCGGACTGATGGTCTGGACCCTGAATCCCAAGACCAAATGGTTTGACGTCACCACCTCAGGCGTGAAGGTCACGCCCGAAGGTTAACACCGTGTCGCGGCGACGAAGGACCGTCGCGCGACTCAGCGACAAGCCCGGGAGAGCTGGATGAACTGTAGAAACGTCCTGGACTATGGGCGCTGCATCAGCTGCAAGAGCTGCCTCGCGGCATGCTTCTATTCGCATAACATGCAGAACCAGCTCGAGGCATCGCCGGTCCTCACGAACATCGTGCTGCAGATGAACTGTCGGCACTGCGAGCAGCCGCTCTGTGAAGCGGCCTGTCCGCAGGAGGCGATCAAGCGGCGCGACGACGGACTGGTGGTCCGCAGCAACATGAAGTGCAGCGGCTGTACGTCGTGTGCCCAGGCGTGCCCCTTCGGAGCCATCGATCTCCTGAAGACGCGCCACACGCTCGACAAGTGCGACCTGTGCAACTGGCGCACGCTCGAGGGGAAGGACTCCATGTGCGCGGGGACCTGTGTCTCCGGCGCCAGGACCTTCGAAGAGATCGGCGACATCGCGCACGATTCCGGCATTGCGATGCGCGGAGCGCGGACCGTGGCGAAGACGGTGCGGCGGAAGAGGTAGCCGACGTTCAGAGGAACTCGCAAGACACGTAAGTCAAAGAGAGAGGTAACAGGATGGCTTCGACACTCGGGTTGATTCTGAGCTTCCTCATCTTCCCCGGTCTGCTCTTCACGGCCGTCGGCGGTCTCGCCACGCAGTGGGTGGACCGGAAGGTGAGCGCCCTGGTGCAGTGGAGAGTGGGGCCGCCGTGGTTCCAGCCGTTCGCGGACATTCTCAAGCTGCTGGGGAAAGAGATCGTCATTCCGGTTGGAGCGAAACGCGCCGGGTTCTTCCTTGCGCCGCTCGCGGGGCTGGCGGCAGTGGGCGTCGTCTCGACGATCCTCTGGCTCACCAACCTGCGCGGCGTGGGTTTCGTCGGTGACCTCATCGGCGTGCTCTATCTTCTGACGATCCCGTCGCTCGGCATCATTCTCGGCGCGTCGGCATCGTCGAACCCGCTTGCCAGCGTCGGCGCGAGCCGCGAGATGAAACTGGTGCTCGCCTACGAGCTCCCGTTCGTCATCGCCATCTTCACCGCGGTCACGAAGGTCTCGCCGATGACGCTGAGGCTCGACAGCATCATCGCGTACCAGGAGGCGAACGGCGTCCTCCTCGGCAACGCATCCTGCATCCTCGCGTTCATCGTCTGCATCCTCGTTGCGCAGGCGAAGCTCACGTATCCGCCGTTCGACATCCCGGAGGCGGAGACGGAGATCATGGACGGGACGCACATGGAGTACTCGGGCGCGGCCCTGGCCGTGATCAAGCTCCAGCAGGCGATGATGCTCTTCACGCTGCCCATCTTCTTCATCACGCTCTTTTGGGGCGGCCTCCAGTTCTCGGGCTGGAACATCCTCTATACGATCGTGAAGTACCTGATCATCGTGACGATCATCGTCCTTATCAAGAACACCAACCCGCGTGTCAGGATCGATCAGGCCGTCAGGTTCTTCTGGGGTCCGATCTCGTTGATCGCGGTCATCGGAATGGTGCTCGCAATCCTGGGGTTCTAGGACGCGACTGAGCAGGGGAGATCATGGGCGCTACGAGTTGGGGATTCAAGAAATCGCTGTGGGTGTTCCACCTGAACGCGGGCGCATGCAACAACTGCGACATCGAGGTGCTCGACTGCCTCTGCCCGAAGTTCGACGTGGAGCGCTTCGGCATCAAGCTCGTCGGAAGCGTCAAGCACGCCGACGTGCTTCTGGTCTCGGGCAGCGTACCGCGCAAGGTCGTGCCCGAGCTGATCGAGGCGTACGAACAGGCGCCGAAGCCGTGCGCGGTGGTTGCGTTGGGAGCGTGTGGGTGCACGGGCGGTATCTTCAAGGACGGCTACAACTTCGCCGGTCCGGTTGACAAGCATATCCCGGTCGACGCGTACGTGCCCGGGTGTCCTCCGCGTCCGGAGGCCATCATCGGCGCGATCGTGAAGCTGATCGGAACGCTGTAGCGAGGCGGACGGCAGGACGCGAGTGTCCGTCGTGAGAGCGGCCGCTTTCGCCCAAGCTCTGGGGAGTGTGAAGACGATGAGCAAACAGGTCATAGAGAACCTCAGGTCCACGTTCGGCGACCGCGTCGATATCTCCGAGCACAACGAACGACGCGTGTACGTGACGGTCTCGAACGAGGACTGGATCCCCGTGACGCGGCATATGTATGAGGTGGAGAAGGGGCGGTTGTGCACCGCCACGGGGAGCGACAGATCGACGGGGATTGAACTGCTCTACCACTTCGGGATGGACCAGCACGGGACGGTCGTCAACATTCGAACGACGCTCGACAAGCCGTTCCCGAAGATCGAGTCGCTGACAAAGTACTATCCTGCGGCGGACTTCATCGAGCGAGAGATCTTCGACTTTCTCGGAGTCGAGTTCACCGGGCATCCCGACCCGCGGAAGATCCTCTCCTCCCACGACAGACCGGCGGACTTCCACGCGATGAGGAGAGACGAATAGATGAGCACCACGATCCCGATCGGGCCATTCCACCCCGTTCTCGAGGAGCCCGAATACATCACGCTCCAGGTAGACGGCGAGACCGTGCTCAGTGCGGACATCGATCTCGGCCGTATCCATCGCGGGATGGAGCTCCTGGCGCAGGAGAAGACGTTCGACCAGGACTGCTTCCTGGTTGAGAGGATATGCGGTATCTGCTCGGCGTCGCACAGCTGGGCGACCGCTCTGGCGATCGAGGACGCGGCGGGTGTGGGGCCGACGCCGAGAGCACGATACCTGCGCACGATCGTTCACGAGCTCGAGCGGCTGCACAGCCACATGCTCTGGGTCGGTCTCGCCGGCCACATCATCGGCTACTGGACCGTCTACATGTGGGGCTGGAAGTACCGCGAGCCGGTCCTCGACGCGCTCGAGGCCATCACCGGCAACCGGAACAACTACGCCTGGTACTGCCCGGGCGGCGTCCGCCGCGACGTGCCGGACGAGCTGTGGCCGGAGATCATGAAGCAGATGGACGAGTTCGCCGACAACACCAACATGCTCATCGGCGCGGTCCTCGACGACCCGGTCATTCTCGGCAGGCTCAAGGGCGTCGGCATCCTGACCAAGGAAGACGCGATCGCCTACGGCACGCTCGGCCCGACGGCCAGAGGCTCCGGCGTCGACATCGACCTTCGCCGCGACGAGCCGTACGGCGCGTACGCGGAGTGCGACTGGGACGTCATCGTTCAGCCGGACGGCGACCTGCTCGCGGTCTCCGTCGTCCGTCTGCTCGAGATGCTCGAGTCGGTCAAGATCATCAAGCAGTGCATCCAGAACCTGCCCGGCGGGGAGATCCGGAACGAGATCCGGGAGGTCCCGCGCGGCGAGGGCATCGGTCACGTCGAGGCGCCACGCGGCGAGAGCTTCCACTACATCCGGACGAACGGGACGAACATGCCGGAGCGCCACAAGATGCGGGCGCCGACGTTCCTGAACATCCCGTCGTACCGGCCGCGGGTGAAGGGCGAGACGATCTCGGACGCGACGGTCATCTTCGCCATCATCGACCCGTGCTACAGCTGCACGGAGCGGATGGCGGCGATCGACCCGACCGGGAAGCGCATAGCCAACGGGCACGACCTGATCAAGCTCAGTCATCAGAAGACGGAATGGCTTAAGAAGAACATCTAGAGGCCCTGGGGGGAAGTAGATGCCACAGATACTCATTCCCATCGTCGTCCCGGCCATCGCCGGCGGACTCTGCTATCTGGTTCCGCGGCGAGTGAAGGGCGTCAGGGAGGTGCTGGCTCTGGCCGGCATGGCGTGGGCGCTCATAGCGTCCATCCAGCTGTTCAGCCGGTACCCGCTTGCGTTCACCAGGCCCTGGGTGACGCTCGGGAACCTCGACGTCCAGTTCGATCTCATGCTCAACCACTTCAGCGCGTTCGCGCTCATCTTCGCGACGCTGATCGGTCTGGGCGTGACGCTCTACTCGATGTCGTGGCTTTCGGAGAAGTTCGACGGGAGGCGGTACTACGCGTTCATGCTGTGGGCGGTCGCCGCGACGTGCGGCGCCCTGCTCTCCAACAGCCTGCTGCTCCTTCTGATCTTCTGGGAGGTGCTGACCGTCATCCTGTTCCTCTTCGTCAACCTCGGCAGCAAGAAGGACGAGGCGGCGGCGGGTGCCGCGAAGAGCTTCGTGATGCTCGGGTTCTCCGACGCAGCGCTCTTCCTCGCGGTCGCGCTCATCTGGGTGAAGTACGGTTCGCTCTCGATGAAGGATCTCTCGATATTCGTCGGCGACGCCTACTCGACCTGGGTCTACATCCTCATGATGATCGGCGCGCTCACGAAGGCCGGAGCGATGCCGTTCCACACGTGGATCCCGGCGGCGGCGGAGGGCGCGCCCACGCCCGTGATGGCGCTCATTCCCGCGGCCATCGACAAGCTCCTCGGCATCTATCTTCTTGCGAGGATCAGCCTGGACATCTTCTCGATCGGTCCGGGTCTGATGATGCTCCTTATGATCGTCGGTGCCGTCACCATCGTCGGCGCGGTGCTCATGGCGCTCATCCAGCATGACCTGAAGGTGCTGCTCTCATATCACGCGGTGAGTCAGGTCGGGTACATGGTGCTTGGCATCGGTACCGGCATCCCGATCGCGATCGCCGGCGGCATCTTCCATATGCTCAACAACGTCATCTACAAGACGCTCCTGTTCCTGTCGGCGGGTTCGATCGAGAAGCAGACGGGAACCACGGAGGTGGACAAGCTCGGCGGTCTTGCGCGAGCGATGCCGATCACGTTCATCGTGACGGCGGTCGCGGCGCTCGCCATCTCCGGCGTGCCGCCGTTCAACGGGTTCGTCTCGAAGTGGATGGTCTACACGGGACTCGTGGAGCTCGGCGCGCGCGGGTTCAACTCGTACTGGATCTTCCTGATCGCGGCGCTCTTCGGTTCGGCGCTCACGCTGGCGTCGTTCGTGAAGGTTCTCTACTCGGGTTTCCTCGGTCAGAAGCCGAGCGCGCTCTCGCACGTGCGTGAGTCGTCGTGGCTGATGACCATCCCGATGATCGTCCTGGCGCTTCTCTGCATCGTCTTCGGTGTCTGGGCGAAGTGGCCGATCGATTCGTTCATCAACCCGATCGTCCACGGGGCCGTCGGGACCAGCGTGAGCGGCGTCGTCGATCTCGGCGGAGGCTTCTGGGATCCGTCGGGCGCGACCGGCCTGATCATCGTCGGTCTCATCGTCGGAGCGATCGTGCTCGCCTTCGGCAAGTTCTCGAAGCGGCGCGTGGGTCGCGTGTTTATCGGCGGGACCAAGCCGGCCGAGCACATGGACGCCATGCACTTCACCGGCAGCGGTTTCTACGGGACCATCAGGGACATGGTGCCGTTCAAGGGCTTCTACATCAATGCCGAACAGAAGGTGTTCGACATCCACGCGGTCGGCGGACGCATCGGCGACGTGTTCGTGCAGGGGCTCCGCGCCATGCACAGCGGTGTGCTCTCGACCTACCTGGCGTGGTGCGTCATCGGGCTCGGCGCGATCGTGTTCGCCGTGCTCTCGGCGCTCCTCAGGGAGCTCGTGGCGAGGTAACGGAGTTTGCAGTGCCGGTGGCGCGAGGCTGCGCGAGATGCGGCAGGCGGCATCGGGGCTTTGAACAATCGAAGGATAACAGTCAGGGTCGCACGAGACAGGCGGGAGACGAGGATATATGGCAAACATCGCTCCACAGCTCTACGCGCTCCTGGTGTTCATGGTCATCGGTTCCATCGTGGCCATCGAGACCAGGAACCTCCTGTCCGCCGTGATCTCGGTCAGTGCGGTCGGCTTCGCGCTGTCCGTCGCCTTCCTGTTCCTGGGGGCGCCGGATATCGCGATCACACAGCTCGTTGTCGAGGTTCTCGTCCTCATTATTCTCATCCGAGGCACGATCCTTCTCGACAACACGGCGGTCGACACACATCGAGACACGCTCGCGGTCGTAACATCGCTGATCTTCTTCGGGTTGATCCTCGGGTTCGGGGCGATGATCTTTGGGAGCAGGG
>CAZRAD010000147.1:0-6199 GCA_964597945.1 uncultured bacterium | reverse complement strand
CCGGTTGTCCGGGTCGAAGTCGACCTCGCGGTATGCCAGAGGCACGCCCACTCGGAGCGTCAGCAGGTCTGTGACTCCGTAATAGACTCTGGGGACGAAATCGACGGCCGTGACACCGGTCCCCTCGGGAAGCTCTTCCCACCCGCCGACATCATCGCCGTGAAGGTCGTCGACAAATGCACGGTCGAAGTCGCGGTAGAGGAACCATGTGTCCATCATGAAGGCGCCCTGCGGCAGCGTGTTGGCGCTCGCGCCGATCAGTGGCGAGGCGTTCGCGGGCATGGTGAGCGAGAGAACGGAGATGAGCAGAACCATGGTCGCAGCGGTCCGCCTCATGCTTCCTCCTTGAGATGAAGAGGATATGATGTCATCAGGGATTTCGTCGCAGACCTCGCCTGATGGCGGGGCCCCAGAAAAAACGCCCCGGAGCAATGGGGAAGGCCGTAGCCGACCCCATACCCCACGGCGCACTCACAGTCAGCGATGCAGTTGACTGATGTGAAGAGAGTACGCGATATCGGACGTCCGGTCAATCACCGAGTTGAGCTATCTCACGCGTATCGATCGATGGGCGCCATCACATCAAGCGGCTGCCTCTCCGGTCGCTCGAGTTCCGCCTCGCGCTGCTTCTCGGTCATGAGGTCCGTCGCCTCCGGATCGTGTCGGCCGACGATCACCAGCGTGATGAGCGTCATGTCCTCCGGAACGCCGAGCGCCTCCTTCGCCGCTTTGTGTCCGTAGCCGGCGATGGGATGAGCCACGAGCCCGAGCTCGGTGGCGCGCAGCACCAGGAAGGCGGTCGCCAGACCCGTGCTGAACAGGAAGTACTCGCGGCCGTGGATGTCGCAGTCCAGGTCCTTCCTGCTCACGACCCCGATGATCATCGAGCCGGCGGTCGCCCAGGCGTTCGTCTCAGGAAGCGCCTCATGGAGCTTCCCAAGCACCCCCGGGTCCTTTGCGAAGATGAACCGCCACGGCTGGTTGTTGAAGCACGACGGAGCAAGCTGCGCTGCCGTCGCGAGCTCTTCGATGAGTTCGTCGGTGATCTCGACCGGCGCGAGGGCTCGGTAGGCTCGTCGTGTCTCGATGGCATCCTTGACGTGCATTCCACACTCCCTTGTCTGTCGGTGGAGTGAACCGCAGCTACCTTTCCACTGCGACACCGTCAACTCCCGAGCAGCTTGCGCACGGCCGCGAGCCGGTCCGCACGGCACGCGCTGTCCCGGACCGGGTTGCGACCCCGCGTCAGAAGCTCCTCGGCGCTGTCCCGCTCCGTTCGGTAGAAGATACCGGTCGGGAGCGTCTCACGGACGCGGGCAAGCGCGAGCGCGTCATCGAACGGGAGCGGCTCCGCATCCATCGGCTTCGTCAGCTCGTTGTATTCGTCGTATCGATTGTTGAATGTCACGCACGGCTGGAGCACGTCGATGAACGAGAATCCCTTGTGCCGCACGCCGTCGGCGATGAGACCGGCGAGCCCCTCGATGTCTCCCGAGTAGCCGCGCGCGACGAAGGTCGCGCCGGCCTCGAGCGTGAGGACGAGCGGGTTGAGCGGCCGCTCCGTGTTCCCGTGAGGCGTTGACGGACCCTTGTAGCCCTCCGGGCTCAGGGGAGAGCGCTGCCCCGTGGTCAGCGCGTAGACACCATTGTCGTGCATCACGACGGTGATGTCGGCGTTCCGCTTCGCGGCGAAGAGTAGATGCGCCAATCCCTCCCCCATCGCGTCGCCGTCACCGACGAACACGATGACCGAGAGGTCTGGGTTGGCCAGCTTCATGCCCTGCGCAGTCGCGACGGCCCGGCCGTGGAGCGAGTAGACGCCCGAGAGGCCAAAATAGTCGAAGATCTTCGCGTGCTGCCCGATGCCCGCGGCCATCACGATCCGCTCGCGGTCGATCCCGTCCTCCTCGAGCGAGCGCACGGCGGCCTTCGCCGCGTTGAGGATTCCGAAGTTCCCGCATCCGGGACACCAGGTGTTCACTCCGTAGGTCGTCAGGTCGTCCTGCCCCGCCCAATCCGGGAGGCTGCCGGCGGCATCCGTCGTCGATCGTTTCGTCATGAGAGCACCTCCTCGAGCTCGCGAGCCAACTCAAGCGGCTCAAACGGTCTCCCGTCATATCGTCGGATGGAGGCGAGTGCCTCGATCCCCGCCTTCTCCCGGAGCAGCGTCTCGAACTGACCGGTCGAACTCTGCTCGACCACGACAGGACGGCTGCCCCTGAGACCTTCGAGTTCCCAGAGCGGGAACGGCTCCAGGTAGATCATCTGTACGACGGCCGCGTTCAGTCCGCCGGCCCGCACCGCCTCGAGAACACTCATCGTTGTGGAGCCGTACGTGAAGATGAGCGGGGCATCCGGGTCGCCGTGCCACACGACGGTCGTGAGACCCTCTACGTGCTCCTTGATCGCCGCGAGCTTTCGATTCCGCTTGTCGTGCATGAGGGTGATGGCCTCCCCCTCCTCGGTGGTCACGCCGTACTCGTCGTGCTCGTAGCTGTTCCATTTGATGAGCTCCGCGGAGGGCGGGAAGAGCATCGGCGAGACGCCGTCATCGGTGTCGGCGTACCGGCGATACCCGTCGCCGAGCGCAAGGCTGGGCTCCGGCCACGGCGCTCCGTCGACATCAAGCTCGACCGTTGCGCTGCACTCGGACAAATGCTTCTCCGTCAGAACGATCCCCACGGTCTGGAAGCGCCACGCGATGTCCATCAGCTCGGCGGTCACACGGTACGCATCGGCGAAGGACCCTGGAGACGCGACAACGCGCGCGAACTCTCCGTGTCCCTGGTTGAGCGCGAAACGAAGGTCTGCCTGCTCGGTGTACGTGGGGACCCCGGTCGACGGACCCGACCTCGCCGACAACATGCAGAGAAGCGGGACCTCAGCCATCCCCGCGAACGAGAGCGTCTCCTCCATCAACGCGAACCCGCCCCCGCTCGAACCGACCATCGCCCGTGCTCCCATGGCCGCGGCGCCGACGGCGATATTCGCCACGGCGATCTCGCTCTCGGGATGGACGACCGTCACGCCGAGCTCCTCATCGTGCTTCGCCAGGTAGTGGAGGAGCGAGGACGAGGGCGTCATCGGGTAGGCCGCATAGACATCGAGCCCGGACGCCACAGCGCCGAGCGCGATACAGTCGTTGCCGGCGAGAATTGGAAGAACGCGGTCACCGCGCTCCAGCTGGAACCGAGTATCCGTCGCCGCGAGGACGGCATCATAGATCGCTCGTCCGTACGAGACGTTGTTCTCCAGATCCCGCGGATACTCCGCGCGGATGAGTTCCTCGAGGTCGGCGTCGGTGCGACCGGTCACGGCGCAGAGCGCCGCCGCGCCGGCAACGCCGACACGAAGCTCGGGGAACGGGAGGTCCTTCGCCTCGGCTCGGACGGGAACCGTCACAACCGTTCCCGGACCGTCCGGGTCGACGTTCGATGTGCCCGCTCCACGACCATCCGGCACGCTGTCCGCGTCGCAAACGAGCACACCGCCCGGGGCGAGGCTGTTCCGGTGCTTCGCGTAACTTCGCGCATCGAGCGCGACGATGAGTTCGGCCTTCCCATAGTGGCTATCTACATCGTGTGTCGCCGTCGAGACGACCGAGAAGTTGTGCCCGCCCCGGATGAGACTCTGGTAGTCGTCGTACTGAAAGGCGGACCGTCCCATGCCCGCAAAGAGGTTCGCGGCGACCGAGCCCGCTTTCTTGACCCCCTCGCCGGCCTTCCCTCCGATCAGGTATGTGAAAACGTCTCTGTTCATCGACACCTCCAGCGATGGTTCACTGCTGATTCGGTTGTGATCCGGCTCTGACACTGCCGCCGCTCGTCGGCGTCTGCAATGTCACTACGCCGGGTCGTCCTCCGGCGCGGCGAGCGCCAGCGCCACATCGGCAAGCGTCATGATGTCGAGTGCGTTGTGGTGAAAGACCGAGAGGATGTCCTCGACCTCCCCGGTCCTGACGAAGTGGTGATAGACGCCCGGGATCTCATCACCCGGGATGTCGCCAGCGCGCTTCCGGCCGCAGAGCTCGCGTTCCAGTGTCTGAAGCCGGCAGTCCGGGAGCCGGTCGCCCCACCGTCGTCTCGCATGATGGAGGAGATCGAGATGCGGCGGGAGCATCGGTTCGCCAAGGGAGTGATAGCCAAGTCGGTCACGAAGAACCGGGACGTCGAACGACTTCCCGTTGAACGAGACGAGCCTCGTCGCTCCCTCGAGCATGCTGTGCCAACTCCGCGCGAGCTCGAACTCCTCCGCGTAGTCGCGGGCGAAGACCTGCACGAGGCGGATATCATCCGGCGTCACTCGCATCGCGCCGAGCAGGAAGACGACACTCCCGGCAAGCCCGGTCGTCTCGGTGTCGATGAAGATCGCGCCTGCCGGATCGGCGAGCAGCTCGCGAAGGTCCTCATGCACGTCGCCACGCGCGAGCACGCCGCGGCCGACGCCACGAAACCGCGAGAGCAGCCGGTTCATCCTCGTCTTCGAAGTGAGCTCCGCAACGCTCCGGTCGATAACAAGAAGACCGTCCTCGCGGACCACGCCGTCGAGCCCGAGGATGCCGCGCGTCCCGCAGGCGGTCGGCCGTGCTGAGCGACTCGCGCCGGGACGCTTGCCCACTCCATGGCCCGACTTGTTCGGGCCCGGTCGCCGCCCTCCAGAGGCAATCTCGTCGGTCCGCTCGAGCTCCGAGAGACGGTCCCTCAGGCGATCGTCCATCGTCCTCCCCCGTCCTCCGGGAACCAGCCATCCGCTGCCGTTGGCCATACCCGTCCTCACTCCACGTCATCGGTTCGGATCATCCGCAATCGACCTTCACGCCGCTCGCACCCCGAGTCCCGGCTCCGTCGGAAGCGTCATCCTGCCATCGTCGATCCCGACGCCGACGAACGGATCCTCGGCGAGGAGCAGACCGCTGTCGAGATCGGCCCAGTCCATCAACGGCGCGATGTGTGCCGCCGCCGTGATCGCAAGGGAACTCTCCAGCATGCAGCCGACCATCGTCGAGAGTCCGCGGTCGCGCGCCATCCGAGCCATGCGAACCGCCTCGACCAGACCGCCACACTTCATCAGCTTGATGACGATGCCGTCGACCGCGTCCGTCACGAGCGGGATCGCGGCACTCGTCGGACAGCTCTCATCCGCGAACACCGGAACCTCCGCGTGTCGACGCACGAGACGGAGCCCGTCGATGTCCGTCGCCGCCACAGGCTGCTCCACGAACGCGACGCCGATATCGGCGAGGACCTTGATCTTCTCGATGGCCTCAACGGTCGGCCAGGCGCAGTTTGCGTCGACCGTGACGGCGGACCCGGTCGCGTCCTTGATGTCTCGGACGATCTCGAGGTCGGTGTCCCGGTCGAGCTTGACCTTGAGCGTGGAGAAACCGGCCGCATCCCTCGCCTTCGCGAGCATCACATCGGGTTCATCGAGACCGATGCTCATCACGGTGTCGGGGGCATCGGCGGGATCGAGCCCGAACAGCTGGTAGACCGGCCGCTGGAACCGCTTCCCGATGATGTCGTGTGCCGCGATCTCGAGCGCGGCCCGGGCCGCCGGGTTGCTCGTCCCCCCGCGGGAGGTCAACTCCGCCATCACCTCGGCCTCGTGCGCGCAGTGTTCGATGCGCGGTCGGATGGTCTCCAGGAACGAGGTGACCGTCTCCGCGGTCTCGCCGTAGAAGCGTGACGGGGCAGCCTCTCCGATCCCGAAGTAACCATCGCCTTCCAGCCGCACGACCACGCTGTCGCTCGATGCGCTCGTCGTGCGTGCCGTCCGGAACACCTGCTTCGGCACCAGCTCGATCGTCTCGAAGGTCAATTTCATCCGCGCTCTACCTGATGTACGAGTTCGATTGCCGCTCTCGCTCAACCGTCGTCGATGGACCGTGTCCCGGCAGCAGGACCGTCTCTCCCGGGAGCGTCATGAGCTTCGTCGAGATGGACTCCATCAGGACCTCCCAGGCGATCAGGTCGGCATCGCATGCGCAGGGAAGATCCGTCCGGCCGACGCCTCCGGCGAAGAGCGTGTCGCCCGTGAACGCGAAACCCTCTCCGACGAACGACACGCCGCCCGAGCTGTGTCCCGGTGTATGAACCGTCTTGAGTGTGATGTCGCCGATCTCGACGATTTCGTCGTCCGCGAGAAGCCGGTCCGCGGGAGCGACCCGGATGTCCATGCCAAAGAGACGGGATGCGTTGCG
>CAZRAD010000146.1:0-6224 GCA_964597945.1 uncultured bacterium | reverse complement strand
CGAGGTCCGCTTCGACTCGGCGTTCATGTTCCGATACTCGGTGCGGGAAGGGACCCGGGCCGCCGAGTTCGACGACGACGTTCCGGAGCACGAGAAGATCAGACGTCTCGAGGAGATCATCGCGCTCCAGCAGTCGATCACAACGGAGATCAACACCGGTCTCGTCGGCAGCTCGGTCGAAGTGCTCGTTGAGGGGCCGAGCCAGCGAGACCCATCGAGGCTCTTCGGCCGAACGCGGACCGGCAAAGCGGTCGTTCTCACCCGTGCCGGGAGGTCGACCGACGACCTCGAGCCGCCGCCCGGAAGGCTGGCCGGCGCGGTCGTGACGGAGGCAAGCGCGTGGACGCTCCACGCGAGGCTTCGAGCCGGGGAGAAAGACCTTGCCGGACCGTCGGTCGGTTGCTAGACTGACCGCTGCTCCCGGGTGGAGCAGTGAGCCGAAAGCGCCCGCGCCATAGGCACTTCGCAGAGTCCCGGCCGCACCCGGCGCGGTCCGCCCCCGGGAGACGACATACGCTCGCTCGTGAACGGGAGGATTGAGCCATGTGGATCTTCCGAATGCTGCTTCTGCTCGTGCTCGTCATCATCGTGACGGGCTTCGCCATGCTCAACAGCGCCCAGCGTGCCACGATCACGCTCGGCACCGAGAGTCTGACGTTCCGCGACATCCCCCTCGTCCTCCTGCTGTTCGAGGCCTTCGTGCTGGGTGCGGTGGTCTGGTTCATCGTATCGATCGGGCACGAGGTCGTCCTGCGGAGAACCATCAGAAGGCAGAAGCGCGAGATCATGGATCTCGGTGGTGAGATCTCCGGACTCCGAGAGATCTCTCTGGAGGATATCGAAGACGAGGAAGAACCCGGAAGCTAGCGCCCCGGGCCATCTCAAGGTGATTCCATGAGCCCATTGGCTGTTATCGCCATCGCTGCCGCCGCAGTGTTCCTTCTCTGGTTCCTTGCCCGGATCTCCAGACGCCGCGCGCGGCGTGCGGCTGAACGCCCGACCTCCTATGCGCTCGGGCTCGACGCCATGGTCGCAGGGGAGCGCGAGGCTGCGGTCAGACACCTCAAGCGCGCTGTACGCGAGGATCCCCGCAACCTCGATGCGGTCATCAAACTGGGAGATCTCCTCCGTCAGCGCGGCCACGTCAAGCAAGCCACTCAGCTTCACCGCGAGCTTCTCGTCAAGCGACGCCTCCCGAAGGAAACGCGGGCGGCGATCACCCAGTGCCTGGCGCTCGATCTCGCCGCCGCCGAGCGGTGGCCCGAGGTTATTGAAACCCTCGGCGGTCTCTCAAAGCCCGCGAGGATGGCGATCGATATGCTCGTGCTCCTTCGCGATGCACACGAGGCGACCGGCGCGCTCGACCAGGCGATGCAGGCGCATGCCGAGATCCTCAAGCGGGCGCCCGCGGAACAGCCGACAATGGCGATCTACCGCGCGCATATCGGACTCATAGCACTGAGGCGTGGTGATGCTGCGAAGGCGAGAGCCGAGTTCCTCACGGCCCTCAAGGACGATCCGGCGGGGACGGCGGTCGCGAATCTCTATCTCGGCGACATGGCCGCCGACGAGGGCAGCACCGACCGCGCTCTGGTGTTCTGGATGAAGCTCGTCGCGGACGCACCCGACCAGGCCCACCTCGCCTTCGAGCGGCTTGAGAAGGCCTACTTCGAGATGGGCGACTTCGGCCGGATGCTCGGCGTCTATGAGGATGTTGTGGCGCGCGCACCATCCAGCACGGCAGCGCTCTGCGGACTCTCCAAGATGCATGAAAGAAAAGGCGACATGGAGGAGGCCGCACGCCTGGCGGGCGAAGCGATCAAGCATGAAGGCAACACGGCCGTCGGCCATCAGCGTCTGATCGAAGTGCTCGTAGCGAGCGCTCGCTTCGAGGAGGCGTCGCGGACTGCGTTGGCCTATCTCGAATCCATCTCCGAATCTGCAGACGTCGAGACATGTCCGTTCTGCGGCGAAGCCCGGGACGCGACCCACTGGCGCTGCGCCGGCTGCAAGGCCTGGACGGATGCCCGCTGACCCGCGAACACGACGACGCTCCGTCATGACCGTTGCGGTCTGCATGGCCGCGGCGGTTCTTGTCTTGACGACGGCCCGCGCCGACACGGCCGAGGAGATAGGTCGAGCCCGGGCTCTCGAAGCGGATGGACGCATCGATGTGGCCATCGAGCATCTCCGCGCGGTTCTGGCGAAGGAGCCAGACGGCACGGACGCGGCCCTGCTTCTCGAACTCGCGCGTCTGACCGACGATCCCGACGAGGCCCTGGTGCTTGCTGATGAGGCGCTTGCCGTTACCAGGGATGCGAAGCTCCGTGCCCGCGCCTACGTCATGCGTGGCGACTACCTGTATGCCGCCGGGCAGTACGGCGGAGCGGTCATCGAGTACGCCGAGGCGGCCAAGCGCGGTCTCCCGGATCACTCGACTCTCCGGCGCGCGGCTTCCCTCCTGGCGCTCGGCGACATCGCCGGCGCCATAGCGGTCTATGACGCTGCGGCGTCCGATGATGCCGCAGCATCTTCCGTTGACGCTGCGCCTCACGATGACACGGATGTCGCCGACTGGGCAGCGATCGGCCGTGGAAGGGCGCTGCTCGCGGGGGGAGACGCAGTCGAGGCAGCCCGCGAGCTGGAGCGGACCGCAGCGGCACTGACGGGACGTCCGACGCGGGCTCACGCCCTCGCAGCCGCAGCTGAGGCCCTCATTGCGCACGGGGATCTCACACATGCGCGTGAGCTCCTCTTGCTCGTGTCGAGCGAGTTCCCCGACACCTTCGAATCAACCCTCGCAGAGGACCGTGTGAGGATGCTCGACCGACGATTAGCCGAGTTCAGCGAACAGGCAGGGGAGACGCCGCCTGACGATGCCGCTGCCGTCGAGGAGAGTGAGTAGCGACGACACCGAGACCGCACCGATCCGGACGTGTCTGATGAGCAAACTGACCCCCATGATGCAGCAGTACACGCGGATCAAGGCGGAGCATGATGACGCCATCCTCCTCTTCCGCATGGGCGACTTCTACGAGACGTTCTTCGAAGACGCCAAGGTCGCCTCGCGCGTTCTCGGTCTCGCACTGACGACGCGCGACAAGGGCAGCGCCAATCCCGTGCCGCTCGCGGGTCTTCCACACCACGCGCTGGAGTCCTATCTCGGACGGCTCGTGGCCGCGGGATACAAGGTCGCCATCTGCGACCAGATCGAGGACCCGAAGTCCGCGAAGGGCATCGTCAAGCGCGCGATCACGGAGATCATCACTCCGGGGACCATCCTCTCAAGCTCCATGCTCGACGAGCGCCGTTCGAACGTCCTCCTCTCCGTCCTGCCGGACGGGGACGTCGTCGGACTTGCGGCCGTCGATCTCTCGACCGGTGAATTCACAGCATCCGAGGTCGCGCCGGACGCACTTCGCCGCGAGACGCTCAGGACCGACCCCTCCGAGATCGTCATCCCCGAATCGATAGCGAACACCGAACCGCTCGCCTCGCTCCGTGCGGACCTTGACGGTGTTCCATTCACGCCGATCGCCGAGTGGGAGTTCGCGCTCGAGTCCGCTCACAAGGCGCTCACGCGGCACTTCGGGGTCGCCAACCTCGACGGATTCGGCCTCGCGGACATGACGGCAGCGATTCGCGCCGCAGGCGCCGCGATCTCATACCTCAAGGACCTCAAGCGCCGCGATCTCAAGCAGCTCACGGCGATCCGAACCTCCGCGGTCTCCGACCACATGGTCCTGGACGAGACATCGCAGCGGAATCTCGAGCTCGTCGAACCGCTCGAGCACGGTCTGGCCGAGGCAACGCTGCTCGCGGTCCTCGACCGGACGGTCACGGCCATGGGTGCAAGGATGCTCCGACAATGGGTTCTCTATCCGCTCATGGAGGCGTCGGCGATCCGCGCGCGACTCGACTCGGTCGCGGCGATCATGGGGGCGCGCCAACCGTCAGACCGCCTCCGAGACACGCTCGCCGATGTCTGCGATATCCCGCGGGTCGCGGGCAGGACCGCGGCCGGACAGGCAGGACCACGCGAACTCATCGCGCTGAGGCGATCGCTCGAGGCGATCCCTTCGATCACGGCGGAACTCGAGACCGTCGGCGCACCCACGTTGCTTGCGCTCCGGGGCGATGTTCCGGACATGCAGGCCGTCGCCGCCCGTGTCGCCGAGACGCTCGTGGACGATCCACCGGCGAGCCTCAGGAAGGGCGGCGTCATCCGCGCCGGGGTCAGCGACGAACTCGACGAGGTCCACACCATCGCGAGAGAGGGGAAGGGATGGATCAGCCGCCTCCAGACGACCGAGCGGGAGACGACAGGCATCCCGAACCTCAAGATCGGCTACAACAAGGTGTTCGGGTACTACATAGAGGTCACGAAGACGCACTCGGCGCTCGTGCCCGAGCACTACACGCGCAAGCAGACGCTCGTCAACGCCGAGCGATACATCACCCCGGACCTCAAGGAATACGAGAGTCGGGTGATCACGGCCGAGGAGGATATGGTCCGGCTTGAAACCGAGATCTTCGAGAGCCTGCGGGACGAGATAGCGGGGGAGACGGCGCGGCTCCAGGCAGCCGCCACAGCGCTGGCGCGGCTCGACTGCCTGCTCTCGCTCGCCCGCGTCGCCGTCGACAACCGCTACGTCCGGCCCGACATCGAGGACTCGGGAACGCTCGAGATCGCCGCCGGACGACACCCGGTCGTCGAACAGCTTCTCGCCTCGGAGTGTTTCGTACCGAACGACGCGTCGCTCGATGTCGAGACACGCCAGGTGCTTCTCATCACCGGCCCGAACATGGCCGGCAAGTCAACGTACCTGAGGCAGATCGCGCTGATCGTCATCATGGCGCAGATGGGATCCTTCGTCCCGGCGGACAGCGCGCGTATCGGGCTTGTCGACCGGGTGTTCACGCGCGTGGGCGCGACCGACGCCCTGGCCAGGGGACGGAGCACGTTCCTCGTCGAGATGAGCGAGACCGCCAACATCCTCCACCATGCGACCGAGCGAAGCCTGATCCTGCTCGACGAGATCGGTCGCGGGACGAGCACGTTTGACGGGCTCTCCATCGCCTGGGCGGTCACCGAGTATCTGCACAACTCCCCGGGATCGCGCGCCAAGACCCTGTTCGCGACGCACTACCACGAACTCACGGAGCTCGCGGATATCCTGCCGCGCGTTGAGAACGTCCAGTCGCTGGCGCGTGAGACCGGCGACACCATTGTCTTTCTGCACCGCATCGGCCCCGGAAGCGCCGATCAGAGCTACGGCATAGAGGTTGCCAGACTGGCGGGGATCCCGGACGAGGTCATCGTCCGTGCGAGAGAGGTGCTTGCGAATCTCGAGGCGGCGCAGTATACATCCGAGGCGGTACCGCGCCTCGCCGAGGGCGTGCACGGTCCGTTCTCGGCGTCCGAGCGTCAGATTCCGCTGTTCCCGACTCCGTCGGCCATCGAGGGTGAGATCGGTGAACTCGCAGTGAACGACATGACCCCTCTAGAGGCGCTCTCCAAACTGGCAGAGCTCAAGGAGCGAGTCCAAGGTGCCAAGCAGGATCCGGATACTGAGTGAGGACCTGGCGAACCGCATCGCAGCCGGTGAGGTCGTGGAAGGTCCGCACTCCGTCGTAAAGGAGCTCGTTGAGAACGCAATCGACGCCGGCGCCGACGCGGTCACCATCAACGTCAAGGGCGCCGGGAGTGATCTCGTGCGCGTGAGCGACAACGGCGTTGGCATGAACCGCGACGACGCGCTCGCGTCGTTCGACCGGTTCGCTACCAGCAAGATCACGGGGCGGGATGATCTCGAGGCGATCGATACACTCGGGTTCCGTGGTGAGGCGCTGCCAAGCATCGCCTCGGTCTCGCGTGTCCGGCTCACGACGTGCGAACCGGGCACCGAGGAAGGCACCGAGGTCACTCTCGTCGGCGGAGAGGTTCGTGACGTCCGTCCCACCGGCCGTGCCGGCGGGACGACGGTCGAGGTCTCGTCGCTGTTCTTCAACACACCGGCCCGGCGCAAGTTCCTCAGGAGCGATCGCGTCGAACTCCGGAGGATTCTCGAACTCGTCGGCGAGTACGCCGTGCTCTATCCGGCCATGCGGATCGACGTAACCGTTGAGGGACGGACGGCGATGAGCCTGCCGCCGGCGGCAAGCGTCGCCGAGAGAGCGTCGGCCATCATCGGATCCGGGCGGGCGGGAAACACCATGGAGTT
>CAZRAD010000145.1:0-6294 GCA_964597945.1 uncultured bacterium | reverse complement strand
ATGGACTCCATCCTCAAGTACATCGAGATCGGTCAGAAGGAGGGCGGACGCCTCATGCTGGGCGGCAAGGCCGCCGAGGGCGCGGGCGACGGGTTCTTCATCGAGCCGACCATCATCGCGGACGTGAAGTCGCGGGACACCATCGGGCAGGAGGAGATCTTCGGTCCGGTGTGCGCAGTCATCAAGGCGCAGGACTTCGACGACGCGCTCCGCATCGCCAACGACACAGAGTACGGTCTCACCGGCGCTCTCTACTCGGCCAACCGCGAGAAGCTCGAGCGGGCGCGCCGCGAGTTCCACGTCGGCAACCTCTACCTGAACCGCAAGTGCACGGGCGCGCTGGTTGACGTGCACCCGTTCGGCGGATTCAACATGTCGGGGACCGACTCGAAAGCCGGCAGCCGCGACTACCTGCTGCTCTTCATGCAGGGCAAGTCGATCACCGAGAAGGTGTAGGCAGTTCGAGAGGATGCAGAGGACAGACCGATGTCCACACGGACGTCGGATGAACGCAGAGAGGGGGCGACCATCCGGTCGCCCCCTTTGCATGTCCGCGCGCAGTCACCATCTGGCGCAGAGCAATGACTCGCCAGTCGGAGCAGACGAGCAGTTGCGGGAGCGGTCGGACATGTGACGGCGGCGATGCCAGTGTCTGGAGTAGTCTACCGGATTCCGCTTGACTTGGTCCGAGGTGGGGGGGGGTATACTGGTAGTCAGAGTACTATACACGGCGTTCCAGAGGAGTCCTCCATCTGGAGTCGCTCTATCGCGAATGGAGGTCTATCTTGACGAAGCAGCATGGTGTTTGCATGCACTTGCCTTCCCTCGCGTGTGCCGCGAGAGGCTTCATTCCGCCGATTCTCAGTCTGCTTCTCCTGATGCTTCCCACGATCGCGGTCGGAGAGGAGGTCCTTCCGGATGGCTGGATATCCTTCGATGGTGTGACGGCCACGCCGACGGCTCCCTCAGTACGGATCATCTCATCGAGCACGAGCCGGATCCAGCTCGTCGTCAGTGTTCCCGGCATGCTGTGCGAGACGGTTGAGCACGACACCACGGAGTACAAGCAGCTGAGTCTCCCGACGTACTTCCATACGCTGGAGGTCGGCGCGGCGGCGCTCCCGGCTGTTCGCCAGATGCTCGCGGTCCCAAGAGGGTGCCAGGTGAGCATCTCAGCCGTGGCACTGGACACGCTCACATTCTCAAGCTGCATGGCCTATCCGGTGGAAGCCGAGGTGACTCGTTACACCGATGAGGGATGGTCATACATCGACCATGAGTTCTGTCTGGACCAGCAAGCGTACGGCCGGTCCGGCGCGTACCCAAGTTCGATGGCAGCGGCGGTAACGCCGGGGAGCTTCCGGGGACAGGGCGTCGTGGAGGTTGCCTGCTATCCCTTGAGTTTCGACCCCACGCTCTTAGAGATCAAAGCCTATCCGGAGATGCTGGTAACGGTTGAGATGATCGGAGGAAGCGGGGGTATGTCCGAGGAGCTGGGTCCCTTCACGAGTATCGCACAAGCGCTGCTGCTTGGGTATTCCGGCATTGGCGGTGGCGAAAGGGGTTCCGCAGGGCCGGGGCGCTGGGGTGTGCGCCCGACACTTGGCGCGTGCGCCGACAGCATGACTGACTATCTAATGATCGTGGAGAACTCGCTGATGAGTTCCTCCTTGATCGACACCCTGGCGAAACACCGGGCGGTGTTCAATGGATACAACGTCGCGATCGTGCCAGACACGGTCGTGGCGAAGCACCACGTGCCCCCGGGCATCAGCGATGATGCGATCCACGACTTCATTCAAGACCTCTACGAGTACAACGGGGGAACCGCCGAGCACATGCAGGACGGGAGGTTGGGGTATGTGCTGCTCGTGGGAGACGCACGCGACGCCGAGCACGGTGGTGCCGATTCCCTGCTTCCTGCACACGAGTACAATGATGCGACTACGACTGACCACTGGTACGCCTGTGTCGACGGCGATGCCGGGGACGCATATCCAGACCTGATGATAGGTCGCCTGTGTGCAAGCGACACGACGGAGCTCAGGCGGGAGGTGTACAAGTTCGTCACATACGAGCGCACAGCCTCGTCGACCGGACAGCCATGGCGCAACAAGATGTTGCTGTCTGAGGGGTTCTGCGATTCCGTCAACCCGGACTGGATCGTCTCGACGCACGCGGCCTTCGACACGATTCAGGCGATGTTGCCTGTCGAGTGGTCTCCAGCCGAAGAGGTGCACGCCGATGATCAGGGCGGAGACGACTGCGACTGGCAGCAAGGAGTCGTCAGAGGTATCCACGTTGACCGCGTCAACGGCGGGATTCACGCCGTCGAGGTGTGTGCGCACGGCCATACACACGAATGCGAGACGTTCCGCGACGACAATGTGGGCGAGCTGAGCAACGACGATGGCGCCTGGCCGCTGTGGATCAGCTACTCATGTCTCACGGGTGCCTACGATCTGTACAACCCAGACGTCGCGCCCCCAGATCCTCCGAACTACGACTGCCTTGGCGAAGCGTTGATGCATGAGCAGGACGCCCAGAGCGGTCGCCCCACAGGTGCTCTCTGCTTCTTCGGCGCGAGCGAGGAGAGTCCTGCAGTGTGGACGACCCTGGGCTTGTATCTGTGGGAAGGGCTGTTCGGTGGGCGCCAGCGCGTTGGTGACTTCATCGCGTTTGCGAAGATGAAGTTGATCTGCACGGGCGGCAGCGTGCATGTCCCCATGATGTACAATCTTCTCGGTGATCCTGCACTCGACGTGCTGGTCGTCGATACTGGATGGCAAGGGTACTCAACTGCTCCGGACTACGTGGTTTGGGCAGAGGACGTCGTCTTGAGTGCGGCGTTTCCGTCGGTCGGTGAGTCGGTGACGATTACGGCGGAGATTCGCAACGAGAGCAACTACATCCCGGACTCCCCTGTTGACGTCGTCTTCGAGGCGTGGGATTCCGAGTGGGCTGTCTGGGACACGCTTGGGTGGGACACGGTCCAGCCGGGTGACTGGTCTTCGGATACGGCATCCGTCCAGTGGGTGCCGAGCGACTCAGACGTGGGGCGAACCGAGCTTCGGGTTCGCGTCGATCCGAGTGACGCACAGGAGGAGATATCCGAGCTCAACAACGAAGCACAATGCCCTCTGTGTGGGTACTTCGAGAGGGGCGGGTTTCCAGCGAACATGTGGGGAGCAGACGGCGTTGCTCCTTCCTTCGTTGATATCAATAGTGACGGGAGCGTCGATGTCGTATGCGGTACGCGCGTCCCCGGTCGTATTGCCACGTTCTCATCGTCATCTGCCGAGAGTCTGTGGGTGTATCCACTTCCCTCAGAGGGGGTGCTGCTGGGACCTGTCGCCATTGCTGACCTGAACGCTGACGGTGAGAAGGAGATCGCCTTCACCAGGGCTGGATGTGTGGATGTTCTCGGTCTTTCCGGGAGCACGCCGGGTGCGTGGTGGTCGCTGCGGGCTCCGTCGGGGGAACTGCTCGGATCCGCCTCACTGGCTGATATCGATCAGGACGGTGGTGAAGGGTACGTCGAACTCGTGGTCGAGTACGAGGACACGAGTCCGTACGTGCATGGCGTTCGGGTCGTTGACCACGACGGCGGCGGTACGGTCTGGGATGTGTCCTACACGGCGACGATCCAGGACCTGCTGAGCTCGTTGTCCGAAAGAGCACCCGTGGTCGCAGACATCACAGGCGATGGTCGCCCTGAGGTCATCTCTTCCTACCTGCCGATGCAGGAGGCCCCCACTGACTGCGCGGTGTCCATCCACGCCGCCGACAATGGCGCCGTGCTCTGGACTGCGGAGCTCCCTGGCGTGCAGTTCTGTAGCCCTGCCGTTGCCGACGCGGTGCCGGATTCGACCGGTGTGGAGGTTCTCTTCGCGGCCGACGAACTGTCGTGCCTGAGCTCTAGGGGGCACGAGTGCTGGAGTGAAGACATCGTGGGGGCTCCAGCCGGCATCGCCGTCTGTGACATGGATGATGATGGTTCTCCCGAGATCGCCGTGACCACCTACGATGGACTGGAGTCGCCCCAGAGCACCTCGGGAGTTCTCTACGTGTTCGATGCCGCTGGGTCCATCATTGCCTCAGTCGCCACCAACCGTGCCTTCACGACGCAGCCCGTGGTGGGAGATCTTGATGGGGACGATGCCGTAGAGATTCTCGTGGTTTCGTGCAAGAAGGAGACGTTCGGCAATGAGGTTTGGATGACCTCACACCTCGAGATCTTCACCCTTAAGGAGTCGCCGCCATCGCTCGAGCCCTTCACTAAGCTCGATCGACCTCTTCTATTCTGGGGATTGACTACGGCGACGCCCACCATCAGTGACACGGACGATGACGGATGCCTGGAGATCTGGCTAGCAGATGCGGATGGGTTTCTCCATTGTCTTGACTTCGCGGAGTTGACGCCCAGCCTGAGCGGCGCCTTGTCCCGCTGGTCTAGCTTCCAGCACGACGAGCGCCACACAGGCGTCTACGAGACTCCGGTGTCGGGTCCGTATCCATCAAACACAGATGCCTCCTGGTGGGGCGACTACCTCATGACCGGCGATGTGACGATCGACGGAACATCCAGCCTCCTGCTGCAGCCCGGAACGACCGTCCGGGTGGCGGATACTGACGATCAGAGCGGAGGAGCCGACACGACCGTCGTTGAGCTCATCGCCTATGGTCGAGTGACCGCTTCCGCCGACACGGGCTACTCCCCAGTGCGGTTCGCGCTGGAAGGTAGCTCGCGAGCGACGATCGACTGGTACGGGGTCCGGATGCTCAACGGCAGCATCGGGCGTTTCGAAGGCTGCATCATCGAGGACGCCTACATCGGCATCGCCGCGACGCAACCGGATACGCTACGAGTGGAGGCCTGCCGGATCATTGGAGGCGTGGGCACCGGCGTCAAGTGCGCAGGCACGCCGCTCGGCTGCAAAGACATCCTAATCCGGGGCAACGAGATCGCGGACGCCCACACAGGTGTGCATCTCGACTGGTGCAACGCGACGGTTGACTCGAACACGATCACGGACTGCGGGAGCTACGGCATCCGCCTGGCGCACGACTACGAGTCGGACGTCATCGGTAACACTATCTCGTTCCCCTCGACCGGAAGTTCCTTTGCTGGCATCAGGGTCTATGGAACACTCAACGCTAGGCAAGAGACCCTGAGGATCTACGGCAACACGATCACGAACGCGTCGAGCAGCGGCATCATGTGTGAGAACCAGAGCATGGGGAGCGCGGTTCTTGTTCGGGACAACACGATCGCCGACGAGCACAGCCCGGCAGTCGCGAAGGGCATGTACTTCTACGAGTCTGACGCGGTTCCCCGAGACAACTGCATGGATGGAGTCCAGGACGGGTTCTGGATCGAGCTCTCCCAGTTGGTGGGTCCCCCGGACCTCGGGATCATGGCAGCCGATGGCGGGTACAACGGCGTCGAGGGGGCGTCGCTTCGCTACGGGGTCCGAGCAGACCCGAACTGCCTCACCACGGTGCGCGCCGAGGGGAACTGGTGGGGAACCACCACCCCGGACAGTACCATGTTCTCAGGGCTGGTGGACTGGGAACCGGCTCTGGTGAGCTCCTCGCCTTGTTCACCCAGAGGGCAGGACTCCGGAGAACCATCCGAGCAGCCCGACGCCGTTCCGTTCTGCCTGATCCAGAACACACCCAACCCATTCAATCCGATGACGTCGCTCCGGTTCGGCTTGCCTGCCGAGCAGTATGTGACACTGGCGGTCTACAACCTCGCCGGCCGGTGCGTGCGAACACTGGTTGATAGGAGGCTCAGCCCAGGCTGGCATGACGTGGTCTGGGATGGCCGGGACGATGCTCGTAGACAGGTGGCCTCGGGCGTGTACTTCTGCCGGCTCGAATCACAGAGTTCAGCATCGGTCAAGAAAGTGGTACTCTTGAAGTAGGAGGGGCGGATGAGTACATGGAACGGACGGTGCTACGTAGTCACTGTACTGATTCTGGCGCTGCTCCTCTGTCACGCGGGCGTTGTGCGGGCGGCGCGAGTCGAGGTCGAGCGGAGTGCGTCCGCCGTGGTGGAAGGTGTCCCCGGTTCCAGGACCGGTCATCTGGCCAGGTTCGATCTACCGGAGTGCCTGAGCGGTGCTGAGATCGACCTGGCGATCGTGGAGTTCAGGGCGGATGTCGAAGCCGACCCGGATGTCGCGGGCGTGACTCTCCAGGCGTACCTCGTGACCGAGGAGTGGATGGAGGGACTTGTTGACTGGTCCGGCTTCACCGGTGGCGGGGATGAGCCGTACGAGCAGGGCC
>CAZRAD010000144.1:0-6294 GCA_964597945.1 uncultured bacterium | reverse complement strand
ATCGATCGTATGGTGTCGGGGCTTCTCGCCGGCGATGTCGCCGACTATCAGATGACGGCCTTTCTCATGGCGGTCTTCTTTCGCGGGATGAGCCCCGGTGAGACGGAGCTGCTCACGCGGGCCATGCTGGCCTCGGGTCTGACCATCGATACGAGCACGATTCAGGGCGCGAAGGTCGATAAGCACTCGACCGGCGGTGTGGGGGACAAGCTCTCGCTCATCGTGGCCCCGGTCGCGGCCGCGGCCGGCGTCTTCGTCCCGATGATCTCCGGCCGGGGGCTCGGACACACGGGTGGTACGCTCGACAAGCTCGAATCGATCCCCGGACTCAGCACGGCTTTCGGCCCTGAGGAGTTCGTGACGCTCGTCGACCGCATCGGCATGGCCATCGTGGGCCAGTCGCCCGACGTCGTCCCCGCGGACCGGCGGATGTATGCGCTCCGTGATGTCACCGCGACGGTCGAATGTGTCCCCCTCATCGTGGGGAGCATTCTGTCGAAGAAGCTGGCCGCCGGCCTCGACGCGCTCACGCTCGACGTCAAGGTCGGACGTGGAGCGTTCATGGCGACACGGGAGCGGGGACATGAGCTTGCGCGAGCGCTTCTGGAGACCGCGAGGCGACTCAAGCTCCCCGCGGTGGCCGTTCTCACCGACATGAACGCGCCGCTCGGCCTGACGGTCGGCAACGCGCTCGAGGTCGTCGAATCGATCGACGTCCTTCGCGGGGGTGGCCCAACTGATGTCCGTGAGACGAGCCTGGAACTCGCGGCGCAGATGATCGTGCTCGGCAGCGCCGCAGGCGACATCGAGGAGGCACGGAGGACCGCGGAGCGCGTGCTCGACAGCGGCGAGGCGCTTGAGGTGTTCACTCGGTTCGTGGAGGCGCAGGGCGGCGACCCGCGGGTCGTGGACGACATGTCGGTCCTTCCTCGGGCATCGATCGTGGCTCCTGTGACGGCCGTTGCGGCGGGGGATGTGACGGCGATCGATTCGCTGGAGATCGGGCTAGCGGGTGTCGGATTGGGTGCCGGGCGCGTGCGGACGGGCGAGGATGTCGATCCGGCCGTGGGTATCGTCATCACGACGCCGGTCGGAAGCCCCGTCGCTACCGGCGAGACGCTGGCGACGGTTCACGCAGCACGTGAGGACGCGGCGGCACGGGCCGTCGAGCGGGTCCGCGACGCCTTCACGATCGGGGGCGACGCTGCCCCGGGAGAGACCCGGATACTCGAGATCATGACGCAGGGATAGGTGGGGCCGAGGGGAGACCGCCGGAGTTGCCGGCGGTTCGCACGCTAGAAACGAAGCGTCCCTCCGCGAAGCGCGGGGGGGCGTTCTGGTATGGAGTGGAACCGGCAGTGCCGGATGGGCTCGGAGCCCTGGACGAAGATCTCGTTGATGACATCCAGGCAGTTCTCGGTGGCGAGAAGCCCCGTCCTCGAGCAGACGCGGCGCGTCGTCACGCCGGGCGGTCTCGGGAACGGATCGCGCGGTATGCCGACGTGGGCCGCCTTCATGAACTCCGTCCAGATCGGGAGCGCGACACGCGCGCCGGACATCCGCGGCCCGAGCGTCTTCCGCTCGTCGTAGCCGGTCCAGACGCCGCATACGACGTGCGGTGAGAAACCGACGAACCAGGCGTCGGCGTAGTCGTTCGTCGTGCCCGTCTTCCCGGCCGCCGGGTGCTGGAATCCGCGCGCTCGTGCGCCCCATCCGGTGCCGCTCGACAGGACACTCTCCATCATGTTGGTGACGACGTAGGCGGTCTCCGGTGCCAGAACGGACTGGCTCAGCCGCGTGTGCTCCTCGATCACGCGTCCGCTTCGGTCCTCGATCCGCTCGATCCCGTACGGCTCGAGGCGGACCCCCTGGTTGGCCAGCACGCTGTATGCCTTGACCATGTCCCAGAGCGTCACCTCGGCGCTTCCGAGCGGGAGCGAGTACACGGGATAGAGCGTCGAAGAGATCCCCATGCGCCCCGCGTAGTCCGCGACCGTCTGAGGGCCGACCTGCATCCCGAGCCGGACCGCCGCGAGGTTGATCGACTTCTTGAGCGCGTACCTGAGGCGGACGACTCCGGCGAAGTCGCGCGCGTAGTTCACGGGCCACCAGTCCGTCGGCTCCTCGTAGTCAGGGTCGAGATCGCGGAATGTGATCGGCGTCCCTGCGGCCGGCACCAGGAGCGGCGCGTCGAGGATCGTGTCCGCTGGAGAGAATCCGTTGTCGATGGCCGCCGTGTAGAGGAAGGGCTTGAATCCGGAACCCGGCTGCCGCGGGGCCTGGGTGACGCGGTTGAACGGGCTGTCCTTGAAGTCGCGTCCGCCGACCATCGCGAGGATGCCGCCCGACCCGACGTCGAGCGCGAGAAGCGCGCCCTGCACATAGGGAATGAAGTCGAGGGAGTCCGCGTTGAACACGTCACCGCGCTTCACGGGGAACCCGGCCTCGATCTCGAGCTGCGCCATGTGTTCCTCGAGTCGGTGCTCGGCGACCGCCTGCAGGTCCAGGTCGAGCGTCGTGTAGATGCGAAGGCCTCCCGAGTACAGTGCCTCCGCGCCGTAGCGATCGATGACCTCCCGGCGAACGTGCTCGATGAAGTAGGCGCCGAGCTTGACCTCGTCCTCGTGTTCGACGATCCCGAGTGATGTCGTGTCTGCGGCGGCGGCCTCCTCGCGAGTGATCGCGCCCGAGGTCACCATCATGGAGAGCACGATGCTCCGTCGCCTGAGCGCTCGCTCCTCGTGACGCCGCGGCGCGTATCCCTGCGGGCTCTGTATGACGCCCGCGACGAGAGCCGCCTCCTGGAGATTGAGATCGGCGGCATCCTTGTCGAAGAGATAGTCCGCGGCCGCCTGAACCCCGTACATTCCGTCGCCGAAGTAGATCTGGTTGACGTAGAGTTCGAGGATCCGGTCCTTCGTGAAGGTCTGCTCGATCCGGAGCGCCAGGAGCGCCTCCCGGATCTTCCGCGTCAGACTGACCTCGGGTGTCAGGAAGAGGTTTCTGGCGAGCTGCTGCGTGATGGTGCTGGCGCCCTGGACGACTCGGCCCGCGCTGACGTTGGTCTTCACTGCACGGATGATACCGAAGATATCGACGCCCCAGTGTGCTTGGAAGCGTTGGTCCTCCGCAGCGAGAATGGCGTCGAGGACGTACGAAGACTCAAGGTCGTCGAGACCGACGAGGACACGGTTCTCGCGGAAGAAGTCGTGAACCACGCGACCGTCGTGGGCGTAGACGGTCGTGCCGAGCGCCGGTTCGATGGTCTCGAGCAGCGAGGGGGAGGGGAGGTCGCGTTGGAGCCACAGGATGGCTCCGACCATCCCGATGAGTACGGCGGCCAGGACGCTCCCGAAGATGATGAACCACCGTCTCACGGACTGTACCTCCTCACGATATCCACCCGACACGGTCCCGCCAAGCTATCCCAAGCGGCCCGGCAAGTCAACACGGCAGGCGGAAATGGCTTGCAGGGCTGGTCACGGCTTGGTATGTAATATGCATTGCTGGGTTCTCTGTTCGACACTGTATAGACGGTCAAGCTGCGGTGCTGCTTCGCGCCCGGCTGCCCGACCGCCCGGCCGCTGCGGGGCGGTCTTTCTTCTGTAGCGTGGAGGGACGACGGTTGCTGACGGCGAAGGAACAGCTCAAGGTCCTGACGGACGGTGTCGTTGAGACGATCAAGGAAGAGGAACTCGAGCGGAAGCTCGAACGCTCGGTTCGAGAGGACCGTCCGCTTCGAGTCAAGCAGGGCTTCGACCCGAGCGCGCCCGATCTGCACCTGGGGCACGCCATAGGACTGCGGAAGCTCCGTCAGTTCCAGGATCTCGGCCACGACGTCATCGTCATCATAGGTGACTACACGGGGATGATCGGCGACCCGACCGAGCGCGCCGAGACGCGGCCGCGTCTGACCCACGAGCAGGTCCGCGAGAATGCGGAGACCTACACGGAACAGCTCTACAAGATCTGCGACCCGGATCACACCGAGGTTCTCTTCAACGGGGACTGGTTCGCGAAGATGTCGTTCGCCGACGTGATGGACCTCGCTGGTCGCTACACGATCGCGCAGATCCTCGAGCGGGACGATTTCACAAACCGGTTCCAGAGCCAGCAGCCGATCAGCATTCACGAGCTGTTCTACCCGCTGATGCAGGGGTACGACTCGGTCGCGATCAAGTCGGATATCGAGCTCGGTGCCACGGAGCAGAAGTTCAACTGCCTCGTCGGGCGCGAGCTTCAGAGGGCGTACGGGATCGAACCGCAGATCGTCATGCTGCTCCCGGTCCTCGAGGGGACCGATGGTGTCAAGCGCATGAGCAAGAGCATCGGGAACTACATCGGCATCTCGGAGCCACCGAAGGAGATCTACGGCAAGACGATGTCGATCCCGGACACGATGATCGCGCGCTACTTCGAACTCGCCGTCGCGCTGCGCGGTCCGGAGCTCGCCGACGTGAAGTCGCGGCTGGCGGAGCCGGGTATCAACCCGCGCGACATCAAGCGCGAGCTCGCTCGCGCACTTGTGGCCCTCTACTACGACGAGGGGCAGGCGCTCGCGGCGGAGGAGGAGTTCGACCGCATCTTCGCGAAGAAGGGACTCCCTGACGAGGTCCCCGAACCGACCATCGAGGTGCCTGCTTCACAGGATGGGACGGGTGGGGTCTGGGTCGTCGCCCTCATCACGGCGGCCGGTCTGGCCGGCTCCAACGGGGAGGCGAGACGTCTCATCAAACAGGGGGGATTTAGACTTGACGGGGAACCCGTCGGTGATGTAGACTCCACTGTCGTGCTGGACGAGCCGAGGCTTCTCCAGGCGGGGAAGAGGCGGTTCGTTCGGATCCTTCCAGACAACGTGAGATACCACGACAGGAAGGTGTAGAGGACGGCCCGGGGGCTCCCTCGAGGGGCTCTGAGTCTGTCTCTTCGTGTGACCGAAAAAAAGTGGTGCGGGGGCGAAGAAACTGCTTGACTCCAATCCCTGCCTCCACTATGATAACATGCTCGTGCTCAGAAACGGGCACGGTGGAAGACGGCTCTTTGACATATGAATAGCGTGCTAAACCAGTAAGTTTGACGCGGACCCCGAGGGAGCGCGTACAACGCGCGAACCCTATGGGGTTTCGGTCTTTTTAATTCCGATGAAACGCTGCCATCCGATGGTGGGGTGGCAACCAGGAATAAAACTACAACGGAGAGTTTGATCCTGGCTCAGAATGAACGCTGGCGGCGTGGATTAGGCATGCAAGTCGAACGCGAAACGGATTCTTCGGAAACCGGAGTAGAGTGGCGAACTGGTGAGTAACACTTGGAGAACGTACCCTTGAGTGGGGAACATGTCCGAAAGACGTAAATTCCGCATAACGTCTTCTCCTCACATGTGGAGATGGCCAAAGGTGCCCTCTGTTTCATGGTACCGCTCAAGGATCGCTCCGAGCCCTATTAGCTTGTTGGCGGGGTAACGGCCCACCAAGGCGATGATGGGTAGCTGGCCTGAGAGGGTGGTCAGCCACACTGGGATTGAGATACTGCCCAGACTCCTAAGGGAGGCAGCAGTCGAGAGGCATCCGCAATGGGGGAAACCCTGACGGTGCGACGCCGCGTGGACGATGAAGGCTTTCGGGTTGTAAAGTCCTGTCACAGGGGGGAGAATTTCATCCAGGCGAATAGGCTGGGTGATTGACGTTGTCCCTGCAGAAAGACCCGGCTAACTCCGTGCCAGCAGCCGCGGTAATACGGGGGGGTCAAGCGTTATTCGGATTTACTGGGCGTAAAGGGCGCGTAGGCGGAATCGTGGGTCGATCGTGAAATCCACTGGCTCAACCAGTGAACTGCGGTCGAAACTGCGGATCTTGAGTTTGGTAGAGGAAGACGGAATTCCTGGTGTAGCGGTGGAATGCGTAGATATCAGGAAGAACACCAGTAGCGAAGGCGGTCTTCTGGGCCACAACTGACGCTGAGGCGCGAAAGCTAGGGGAGCGAACAGGATTAGATACCCTGGTAGTCCTAGCCGTAAACGATGGGTACTAGGTGTGGGAGGTACTGACCCCTTCTGTGCCGCAGTTAACGCATTAAGTACCCCGCCTGGGGAGTACGGTCGCAAGGCTGAAACTCAAAGGAATTGACGGGGCCCCGCACAAGCGGTGGAGCATGTGGTTCAATTCGACGCAACGCGAAGAACCTTACCGGGGTTTGACATGCACCGGACAGGTATGGAAACATATCCTCCCTTCGGGGTCGGTGCACAGGTGCTGCATGGCTGTCGTCAGCTCGTGTCGTGAGATGTTGGGTTAA
>CAZRAD010000143.1:0-6300 GCA_964597945.1 uncultured bacterium | reverse complement strand
TCTTCGATCTCGGCCTTCGTGTCGCGGATGGCCTTGATCGCCGTCTTCTCGTTCTCCCAGTGAACCTTCATCTCGGAGCTCTGCTCCTTGAGGTCGGCGAGCTCCTGCTCGATCTTTGCGAGTCGCTCCTTCGAGGCCTCGTCCTTGTCCTTCTTCATGGCCTCGCGCTCGATCTCGAGCTGCATCATCCGGCGCTCGACCTGATCAAGTTCCTCCGGCATCGAGTCGATCTCCATCCTCAGACGCGACGCCGCCTCGTCAACGAGGTCGATCGCCTTGTCCGGGAGGAAGCGGTCGGTGATGTAGCGGTGCGACAGCGTCGCAGCCGCGACGATGGCCGTGTCCTTGATCCGGACCCCGTGGTGCACCTCATACCGTTCCTTGAGGCCGCGGAGAATGGCGACCGTGTCCTCCACGTTCGGCTCGCCGATGAGGACCGGCTGGAACCGCCGCTCCAAAGCCGCGTCCTTTTCGATGTGCTTGCGGTACTCGTCGAGCGTCGTGGCGCCGACCGCGTGAAGTTCGCCCCTCGCGAGGGCCGGCTTGAGCATGTTCGAGGCGTCCATGGCGCCCTCGGCCGCCCCGGCCCCGACGAGCGTGTGCATCTCGTCGATGAAGAGGATGACCTGCCCCTCGGACTCCGAGATCTCGCGGAGGAGCGCTTTGAGTCGATCCTCGAACTCACCGCGATACTTGGCGCCCGCAACCAGCGCGCCCATGTCGAGCGCGTTGACCCGCTTGTCCTTGAGTCCTTCGGGAACGTCGCCGGCGACGATGCGCTGAGCGAGCCCCTCTGCGATGGCCGTCTTGCCGACGCCCGGCTCGCCGATGAGAACCGGGTTGTTCTTCGTGCGTCGCGAGAGGACCTGAATGACACGCCGGATCTCCTCGTCCCGGCCGATGACCGGATCGAGCTTTCCGGCACGCGCCAGATCGGTCAGATCGCGGCTGTACTTCGCGAGCGCCTGATACTTTTCCTCGGCGTTCGCGTCGGTCACCCGCTGGCTTCCACGGATGTCCTTGAGCACCTTGAAGATGTTCTCACGCGTCGCGCCGAACTCGCGAAGAACGGCCCCCGCCGATGCCTCCTTCTCCTCGGCGAGCGCAATGAGCAGGTGCTCGGTGCTCACGTACTCGTCCTTGAGCTGCTGCGCCTCGTTCCACGCGGCCCCGAGCACCGACTGGAATGTCGGCGCGGCATACGTCTGGACGCCGCCGCCCTGGACCTGTGGAATGCGGTCTATCTCCTCGTCCACCCGGTCCCGGAGTCCGGAGACATCCGCACCCAGCCGCTGGAGGATCGGAATCACGATCCCCTCGCGCTGCTCGAGGAGCGACAGGAGCAAATGCTCCGTCGTAACCTCCTGGTGGTTCCGGTCCATCGCAAGGTCCTGGGCGGCCTGGACGGCCTCCTGCGCCTTGAGGGTAAAACGGTCGAGTCTCATCAGTTGTCACACCTCCTGTACTTCTTCCCCGGCCGCCCGCGCGCGGCGCGCGGCCCGTTCGGCCCGAGGGCCACTCCGGCGAGGTCGTGGCTGGCGCGTACCGGCATGGACACGGCTCCGGGCCGCTGCGGCCTCACCAGATTTGATGCACGATGCGCGAATTCGATGCGTGTTTTCGCTCGCGGCGGGGCCCCGGTCGGGGCCAAAAAGCGACCGTGACAGGGCCTTTGCGCCAGTTCCGTGTTGACGCTCCCCCCGCCCTTGATTATCATTTCTAGAGAGGATTTGGGGTGGGCCCGCCCACCTGCGCGGATGAACGGCGGTGTAGCTCAGTCGGTTAGAGCAGCGGAATCATAATCCGCGTGTCCGGGGTTCGAATCCCTGCACCGCTACCAGATTCGGCCCTCCTGTCGCCAAACGCCGGGAGGGCCGTTTTCTTCATCCACCGCAACCCACAGCCCGCGAGACCGAGGGTACGCTCCGTGGTCGATGTCGTCAAGCGCGTCAGAGACACCATCAGCCGATACGGGATGATCTCCATCCGCGACGGCGTCCTCGCCGCGGTCTCCGGCGGCGCCGACTCCGTCTGCATGGCGCACATCCTCGCGGGACTTCAGGACGAACTCGGATTCGAACTCAGGATCGCGCACCTCGATCATTGCTTCCGCGGGGAGGAGTCACGGCGCGACGCGGAGTTCGTGCAGTCGTTCGCATCACAGCTCGGAGTGCCGTGCTTCTGCGACGAGGAGGATGTCCCGCGCTACCTGCTCTCCCACCGCATGTCGAAGCAGGACGCAGCGAGGATGCTCCGCTACCGCTATCTCTACAAGACGATGAAGCTCGAGTACTGCCAGAAGATCGCGTTTGGTCACAACGCCGACGACCAGGCTGAGACGGTCCTCATGCGCTTCATCCGTGGCGCGGGCCCGGACGGTCTCAAGGGCATCCCGCCGAAGCGCGACGGCTTCATCATCCGCCCGCTCCTCGGCATCTGGCGCGAGGAGATCGAGGACTACATCGACGCGCATCGGCTGGAGTTCCGGACCGACCGGAGCAACGAGGAGACCGACTACACTCGCAACCGGGTCCGTCACGAGCTCATCCCGGCGCTGGAGAGCTACAACCCCGGGATGACGCGCACCCTGGTCAATCTTGGCTCCATTATGACCGGTGTATCCGGCCATCTCGATCGCCTTGTGGACGAGGCGCTCCCGAGCGTCGTCATGCGGATGAACATCGGTCAGATGGCCCTTGATTCAGGCATTCTTCGTGGCTACGATGAAGCTCTACGGGGGAGTATCCTCCGCCGGGTCGTGGGTGACCTGCGACCCGACCTCGGACCCCTCCCGTTCCAGCATGTCGAAAATCTCCTCGGCCTGGTCGAACGCGATGAGGTCGGCTCCGCGGTCGATCTTCCGGGTGGAGCACAGGCCCGCCTCGACCACGGCTGTCTCGTCATTACGCAGGGGGACGGTCCGCCCGTCATCACTCCGCGGGAGGTGCCGGTTCCGGGCAGCGTCCGATTCTCCGCCGCCGGTCTCACGCTCACCTGCGAGGTCGCATCCGCGGATGAGCTTCCAGGGTCCCCCGGTGCCGCGCCGCCGGGCGTCGCCTACTTCGATCTCGACGCGCTCCATCAACCTCTCGTCGTTCGACCGAAGAAGCAGGGGGATCGATTCAAGCCGTTCGGCATGGAGGGCACGAAGACTCTGAAGGAGCTCTTCATCGACGAGAAGATCTCCTACAGCTTCCGCGACGAGGTGCCAGTACTCTGCGATGCGGAAGTGATTTTGTGGGTAGTGGGGCTCAGGCGCGCGGCCGTTGCGCCTGTTACACCGGAAACCAGGCGGGTGCTCATCGTGAGAGCCCAGACAACGGAGGCCGACTCTGCAGATCGGTAAAGTCCTGCTCACCGAAGAGCAGATCCAGGAGAGGGTCCGGGAACTCGGGACCAGCATCACGACCGATTATGGCGATGATCCGCCCATTCTCGTCAACATCCTCAAGGGCGGATTCATCTTCCTCGCGGACCTCGTCCGCGCCATCGACGCCCCGATCGAGATCGACTTCATGGAGGTCTCGAGCTACGGCGACGGAACCGAGTCCACGGGAATCGTGCGAATCCTCGAGGACCTCTCGATCAGCATCGAGGACCGGCACATCCTCATTATCGAGGACATCATCGACACGGGGCTCACCCTCCAGTACATCATTGAGAATCTCAAGACGCGTCACCCGAAGAGCGTCAAGATCTGCACCCTGCTCGACCGGCAGGGACGCCGGGAGGTCGAGATCCCGCTCGACTACGTCGGGTTCAAGGTACCCGACGTATTCGTGATCGGGTACGGCCTCGACCTGGCGCAGCGCTACAGGAACCTCCCCTACATCGGTGTTATCGAGGGTGAGGAGATCCCCTAGCCGGGGCGAGCGAGTCAACCGAACTTCCGGCCCGACCGGAGACTGGAACAGGTATGCCTGAGAACAACGAGAAGAAGAGAGACGAGCGGGAGCACCGCGACGAACGGAAGCGCCGCGACGGGCGGGAACGCCACGACGAGCGGGAGCACCGCGACGAACGGAAGCGCCGCGACGAACGGAAGCGCCGCGACGGGCGGGAACGCCACGACGGGCGCCGCCCCGACCAGAAGCAGCGCAAGGGCGAGGAGCTCCAGCGCGGTCTCGCGATGACGCAGCGTGCGGGTCGGAACCCGTTCATCGCGTGGATCATATTCCTGTTCATCGCGATCATGGCGTGGCAGCTCTACTCGCAGAACCGCCCGCAGACCGTCGAGATCAGCTACAGTCAGCTCATGCGCGAGGTTCGGGCGAGCAATGTCGCGGCGGTCGCGCTCGAGGGCAAGCTCGTCCACGGTCAGCTTTCGAGTCCGTCCGTCGCCGTTATCGACGGGGAGTCCATCGAGTACACCGAGTTCACGGCCTGGCTTCTGGTTGAGGACCCTGACTTCGTCTCGACCGTCGAGGATCTGAACCCCGATGCCGATCTCACGGGTCTGCCACCCGCGACGAACTGGGGCGGCATTCTGTTCTCGATCCTCCCGCTCGCGGTCATCGTCGTCTTCTGGGTGTTCATCATGCGGACGATGCGGGGCGGAGGTGGTGCGGGCCGCGCATTCAGCTTCGGGAAATCGACCGCGCGACTGCTGACGGAGGACCGTCCGAACGTCACGTTCGACGACGTCGCCGGCCTCCCGGAGGCGAAGGTCGAACTCCAGGAGATCGTGGAGTTTCTGCAGGCTCCGAAAAAGTTCACGCGCCTCGGCGGCAAGATCCCCAAGGGCGCGCTTCTTATCGGTCCCCCGGGGACGGGCAAGACACTGCTCGCCAGGGCTGTCGCGGGCGAGGCCGAGGTCCCGTTCCTCTCCATCAGCGGCTCCGACTTCGTCGAGATGTTCGTCGGCGTCGGCGCCTCCCGCGTGCGTGACCTCTTCGAGCAGGGCAAGACGAACGCCCCGTGTATCATCTTCATCGACGAGCTCGACGCGGTCGGACGGATGCGCGGCGCCGGCCTTGGCGGCGGACACGACGAGCGTGAGCAGACGCTGAATCAGCTTCTCGTCGAAATGGATGGATTCGAGTCGAACGAGGGCGTCATCCTCCTCGCCGCGACCAATCGCCCTGATGTTCTCGACACGGCGCTCCTGCGGCCCGGTCGCTTCGACCGTCAGATCATCGTCGACCTCCCCGACCTCAAGGGTCGGCAGGGCATCCTCGAGGTAAGCGCGAAGAAGGTCGTGCTTGCCGACGAGGTGGATTTCGAGACGCTCGCTCGCAGCACTCCCGGACTCTCAGGCGCTGATATCGCGAATCTCGTCAACGAGGCCGCGCTCCACGCCGCTCGGGTCAACAGGGACTCCGTCAAGATGGTCGACTTCGAGGAGGCCAAGGACAAGGTCATGCTCGGCATCGAGCGGAAGAGCAAGGTCCTCTCCAAGAAGGAGCTCCGGACCACGGCCTATCACGAGGCTGGACACACGCTCGTCGGTTGGTTCATTCCCGGCAGCACGTACCTCCACAAGGTGACCATCGTCCCGCGCGGTCACACGCTCGGGACGACGCATTACCTGCAGCCCGACGACTCCAACGTCCTGCCGAAGCAGCACTGGCTCGATGATCTCACAGGGCTTCTCGGTGGCCGCGCCGCCGAGGAGGTCGCCTTTGGTGAGGTAACGACGGGAGCGGCCGGCGACATCAGCTACGCGACGGCGATCGCCAGACGCATGGTCTGCCACTGGGGCATGAGCGAGAAGCTCGGACCGGTCTCCTTCGGTCACGCCAAGCGCCAGGTCTTCCTCGGACGCGAGATGGCGTACCCCGACGAGATCAGCGAGAAGACGGCCGAACTCATCGACTCGGAGATTCGCCGATTCGTCGACGAATCGCTCGACAGGGCGCGCTCGCTCGTTCGCGAACACGAGACCCAGCTCCATGCGCTGGCGACCGCCCTGCTGGAGCGTGAAACACTCACGAGTGACGATGTCGAGGAGATCCTCGGCAAGCGCCCGGTCAACCCGGACGAGGAGGAGGACGACGCAGGCATCGCCGGGCATCAGAGTCCCGGTACCGCCGACACCGCCGCTCCGATCGACCCGGCCACCGCCACGAAGCCCGACACTGAGACGGAGGGTTGATGAAGGAACCGCTCTCCCCGCGTATCGTGACCATCGAATCCCGCGAGGATGCCGCGCGCGAGATGCGGGCCATCGGCGTTTGCGAGGGCGGCGTCGACGCGATGCAGGACAAGGCGAGGACGGTCGCTCTGAAGATCACCGGAGCATCGGTTCCCGTGGCCCACATCCTCAAACAGCAGATGCTCTCGCTCGGCGGTGACGCCGCC
>CAZRAD010000142.1:0-6380 GCA_964597945.1 uncultured bacterium | reverse complement strand
GGCGCCGCTGTAGTTGTCGTAGTGGATCTGCGCGGCCTGCGTGTCCACAACGACACCGTAGCGCTCGAGGCATCCAACGATGTACGCCGCTCCCTCATCGATACACTCCTCGCGGTTGAGATAGCGCGACCGCGGGGTACCGTCAGGATACTCGGAGAGCAACTCGACGTGCTTCATCAGCGTGTCCGTCGACACATCGGCGAGCACGTCATGGACGAAGCCCCGCACGGGCCGCTCGGAGCGCCTCACGGGCAGCGAGCCTGGAATCGGCGCCTCCGCGAACCAGCGCGACACATCGACACGCTGTGGAAGCGGGTAGGACATGAAGCAGCTCAACATGAGCTGTTCGCGCTGCTCCGGTCGGATGAGAACCAGGAGCGCTCCATCGGGCTCGCTCCAGATCACCTCGCCGAGATCATCGATGCCGTGTTGACGCGAGCGCGGGTAGCAGATGAAGGGCACGAGATCCCCGGAGAGGTCCATAAGCGTCTCACAACTGGTCCCTCCGGAGCGAACGGCCGCGCCGTATGCCTCCCCCGCCTCAACCACCATCTCGCGCTGCCCCACGAAGCGGACCGTCGCGTCGTGTGCCGCCGGACCCGTCAGTTCCGAACCGTTGTGCGCGACGCTGTAGAGCGTCGCCGCGCTCCCGGGCGCGGCGAAGATGGCCGCGACGACCGCGCACATGATTGTGAGCCTCGCCATTCTCACGCTCCTACCTCCTGGGACCGAGCGTTACACGGTCCGACTGTACGGGCGGGGCCAGCGACGCATCGCTGGCCCCCGCCCGTGACATGGTACGCCCGAGAGGATTCGAACCTCCGACCCCTGGAACCGGAATCCAGTGCTCTATCCAGCTGAGCTACGGGCGCTTTCCGCGATTTCGATGAGTTCGTAGTCCCTGCTCCCGATCCCCAGCTCCTCTCCATATCGGAGCTGGATGGTCGGGTCCACATCAGGATGGAGGTCCCTGAACTTGTCACTCCCGCGACGATAGACGTCGCTCAGTTCGGCCCCCGGTGCAACGGGTGCTCCGTTGACGAGATCGTACGATGCCTGATCGATCGCCACGGGATCGAGTGACGCCACGACCCCGACATCGCGGACGATCAGGCGCTTCTTCGTCCCGTAGCAGTCACACAGCGGGTGGACATCCGTGATGAAGTTGATGTACCCGATGCGACCGCGACGGACCGATGTGATCGCCTGCACGTATTCTACCATCTTCATCTGGAAGATGTCAGCGGTTTCATCCCATCGAATGCCGATGGCTCCCGCGGGACAGACGACCACGCACTCGGCACACCCGATACAGGTGGCGTCATCGATGACGGCCCGTTCCGTGACGGTGATCGCGCCCACGGGACACCACGGGGAGCATATCCCGCATGCGATACAGCTTGCCCGCACGTACGGTCTGGTCGTCGAGTGCTGTTCGAGCTTCCCCGTCCGCGAGGCGCAGCCCATCCCGACATTCTTGAGCGCTCCTCCGAAACCGGAGAGCTCGTGCCCCTTGAAGTGCGCGACACTTAGAAGGCTGTCGGCCTTGAGAAACTCGTGGCCGAATGACGCTTCCTTCAAGAGCCTGCCCTCGAACGGGATCTTCGCTTCTGTCGTGCCGCGCAGCCCGTCGGCGATGATGACGGGCGCGCCCACGGCTGACAGCGTGAACCCGTGTTCGACGGCGGTTCTGATGTGATCGACCGAGTCGGCCCGTGATCCGCGGTAGAGCGTGTTGGTGTCGGTCAGAAACGGCCGCGTGCCGTGATGCTGCAACCATGAGACGATCCGCCGGATGAACCTCGGTTTCACGTGACCCGTCTCGGGGCTCTCACCGAAGTGCATCTTGAGCGCGACCGTCTCGCCGTTCGTCGCGATCCCGCCGATGCCGCTCTTGTCGAGCAGCAGTTCCAGACACGCCGCGATCTCGTCGGTGCTCCCGTCGTAGAGCCTGAGCAGATAGACCTTGCTCCTCGAACCGCGATGTGCGCTCATGACGCGTCCTTCCTGCTGTATGCAATCCCTGTTCTGGCGTAGAAGACCACCGACACGACAGCCGCGGCAGTCCCGGTCCAGAGCGCGGGGCCCTCGAGGAGCCGCCAGTCCGCCAGATGAACCAGAACCATCACCTCGACGGCCGCGAACGTCATCTTCGCCAGCACGTTCGCCGCGGGCACCTCCTCACCGCGCCTTGCGACGGCCACGGCGCCCGCGACCAGGCCGGCATCACGAATCAAGAGTATCGCGACGGCCCACCAGGGCATCTCACCCTGAACGGCGAGCGCGATCGCGACGGCTCCCGCCACCACGTTGTCGGCGAGAGGATCGAGCACGCGCCCCGCGTTGCTCACCATCGAGAGCCGCCGAGCCAGAAAACCGTCCAACCAGTCCGTCGCGAGCGACAGCCCGTAGAGCGCAAGCGCCCAGCCACGCTCCTGCGCGAACAGGACCACGAGGATGATCGGTGCGAGCAGGAAGCGAGCTACCGACACGAGATTCGGCGGCGTCGCCCGCCGGATCAGCCACCCGGATTCCATCAGGCTATCTCTCCCTCACGCCGCCGGCCCAGCGCATCTTGATACGCAGGATCTCGTAGTACGAGCGGTCGGCGACCTCGACAAGCCGCGCCCTGTGCTCGGAGCGCTCCACGATGACCCGATCACCCGGCCCGACACCGAACGCCCGGAAGCCGTCGGCCGTGACCGCCGTGTCCTCATCGCACGAGACCATGTCGATCTCGACCTTTGACGAGGGCGGGATGACGAGCGGGCGCATGCTGAGCGTGTGAGGACAGATCGGGGTGGCGATGATCGCCTCGACCCTGGGAGCGACAACGGGACCGCCCGCCGAGATCGAGTGGGCCGTCGAGCCGGTCGGCGTCGCCAGGATCAACCCATCCGCCGCATAGCGAGTGACGAGCTCCCCGTTGACGTTCGCCTCGAACGAGAGCATCCTCGAGTCGGCCCCCTTCGCGATCACGACGTCGTTGAGCGCCAGACGCACCTCGTCCTTTCCCTCGACCCGAACCGAGAGCATCATCCGCTCGCTGACCGGAAGGTCGGCGGGATCAAGGCCCTCGAGAACCTCGGCGAACTCGTCTTCGGCGATCTGTGTCAGGAATCCCAGGCTCCCCATGTTCACACCGATGATCGGTGTCTCCCGGTCCGCGGCCGCCACCCGGCGCGCCGCCGAGAGAAGCGTCCCGTCGCCGCCGAACGCGAAGAGGATGTCAGCCCTGGCCGCGAGCTCATCCGCGGGCACGACCGGGACGCCATCGGGCATCAGGTCCGCCGCCGGCTCATCGGCGAGCAGCGTCAGACCGCGTGAGGCGCACCATTGCACCACCTGGGCCGCCGCCCCCCGGACTCCCGGCTTCGTCGGGTGTGCTACGATACCGACCGTCTTCATTGCTTGGTCTCCTCTGCGCGTGAGAGCACCCCGTCCGACTGATGCTCGGCCGGCCCGGTCCCGTCCACGGTGCTACTCCACGCGCGGCAGCCGCCGCTGGAGCGACGCGCGCTCCCCGGAGGCGGCCACGAGTCCTCTCGCCCGCTCCGCCACATCCTCCGCCGTCAGACGACAGTCCGCGAGCAGGCGGTCGCGCGGCCCATGTGTTACGAAGTGGTCCGGCAGTCCCAGGATCCGGATACCGACGTCATCCAGCCCCACTGACTGCAGGAGTTCCATGACACCAGCGCCAAACCCTCCGCCGACGACATTCTCCTCCATGGTCACGATACGGCCCGTGCTCTCCGCCTCCTCGACGATCAGCTTCCTGTCGAGCGGCTTGACGAACCGGGCGTTGATCACGGACGCCTCGACCCCGTCGCGCGCCAGAATGTCCGCCGCCGCGACGGCCACCTGAACCATGGAGCCAACCGCGATGAGGGAAACATCGGAGCCCGATCGCAGACGCTCCCCCTCCCCGATGGGTATCGGATCCGGGTCGAAGTCCATGCGGACGCCGAGACCGGCGCCGCGAGGATACCGCACCGCAGTCGGACCGTCCTGGCGGTCGATCGCGGTTCTGACCATCCGGGTCAACTCGTTCTCATCCTTCGGCGCCATCACGACGAGATTCGGAACAGCGCGAAGGAACGTCAGATCGAACACGCCGTGGTGTGTCGGACCGTCGTCGCCTACGATTCCTCCGCGGTCGATCATGAAACGCACCGGGAGGCTCTGGAGACACACATCGTGAATGATCTGGTCGTAGGCGCGCTGAAGGAACGTCGAATAGATCGCGACGACCGGCTTCATCCCGCTCGCGGCGAGCCCCGCGGCGAACGTGACGGCGTGCTGCTCCGCGATGCCGACATCGAAGAAACGGTCCGGGTGGTTCTTGGCGAAGGTCAAGAGCCCCGTCCCGCCCGGCATGGCGGCCGTGATGGCCGCGATCCGCTCGTCGTCGTCCGCGAGCGTCGCCAGCGACCGTCCGAACGCCTCGGTGTAGGAGATGGCCTTCGGCTTGGACTTCGACGTGCCGGTCGCCTTGTCAAAGGAACCCAGTCCGTGGAAACGGGAGGCGTCCTCCTCAGCCGGGCCGTACCCCCTGCCCTTCTGAGTGATCACGTGGACCAGAAGCGGACCCTCGATGTACGCCAGACGCTCGAACGCGTCGACCAGAAGCTCCACGTTGTGACCGTCGATCGGACCGAAGTACTTGAATCCCATCTCCTCAAAGAGCATGCCCGGCGTGAACACGCCGCGGATGCCCTCGAGCACGCGGCTCGTCAGTTCCCGCGCCCGGGCACCGACGGCCGGGATGCGCCCCATGATCTCCCACACCTCGGACTCGAGCCGATGGTAGGTCGGAGCTGTGCGCAGGCGCGTCAGGTACTGCGAGAGCGCTCCCACGTTCTTGGAGATGGACATGCGGTTGTCGTTGACGACGACGATGAGATCCTTCTTGAGATGCCCTGCCTGATTGAGCCCCTCGAAGGCGAGTCCGGCGGTCAGCGATCCGTCTCCGATGACGGCGATCGCCCTGCCCCCATCGCCGGTCAGACCGCTTCCGCACGCCATACCGAGAGCGGCTGAGATCGATGTGCTCGAGTGTCCGGTGTTGAAAGCATCGTACGGACTCTCCTCGCGGCGCGGGAAGCCGGCGATCCCACCGTACTGCCGGAGCGTCTCGAACTGTTCGCGGCGGCCCGTCAGGATCTTGTGAACGTAGCTCTGGTGTCCGACATCCCAGACGATACGGTCACGCGGAAGGTCGAAGACACGAAGCAGAGCCAGCGTCAGTTCGACGACACCGAGGCTCGGAGCAAGGTGGCCGCCCGTTCTCGAGACCACGCGCACGATCTCCTCACGGAGTTCGAACGCGAGCGTCTCGAGTTCCGCGATCGAGAGCGGCTTCAGGTCAGACGGTGAATCGATCCTGTCGAGCAATCGGGACATGGAAAGCGCCTCGGTTCCCTCTGGATGCCTTAGCTCCTGCGCGAAACGATGTAGCGTGCAACCTCGGCCAGACACCATGCGGACTCGCCGTACGGCTCGATGGCGTCGAGCGCCGCCTGAACGAGTTCGCGCGCGCGCTCCGCGGCCGGCTCAGCGCCGACCACGGCCGGGTATGTCATCTTACCACGGGTCCGGTCCTTGCCAACCGCCTTGCCCATCTCCTCGGCCGTGCCCGTTTCGTCGAGGAGATCGTCCGCTATCTGGAAAGCCAGTCCGATGCTCTCTCCGTACGACGACAGGCGTGTCACGTCCGCTTCGCCCGCACCCGCACAGAGCGCTCCGATCCGAACGGCAGCCAGAAGTGGAAGCCCCGTCTTGTGCGTGTGGATGTACTCGATCGCCTTGAGGTCGGGGTCCGAACCCTCGAGCGCGATGTCGGCGGCCTGACCGCCGACCATCCCGTGGGGCCCGTTCGCTCGGGCAAGCTCCGCCGCGACGGCTGCCCGCCGCTCGGCGGGCAGCCCCTCGTCCGCGGCGATGATCTCGAACGCGGCCGTCAGGAGTCCGTCCCCCGCCAGGATGGCGAGCGGTACGTCGAACGCACGGTGACAGGTCGGCCGTCCCCGCCTGACGTCGTCGTCATCCATGGCCGGAAGGTCATCGTGGATGAGCGAGTACGTATGGATGAACTCGGCCGCGCACGCAGAGGCCAGGACGTCATCGGCGGTCGCGCCGAGCAGCTCGGTCGTCTCCAGCGCGAGGATCGGCCGGAGCCTCTTCCCGCCCGAGAAGACGCTGTACCGCATCGCCTCCGTCAGCCGGGAGAACTCACCGTCCTCTTCCGGGAGGTATCGTTCGAGCCCCGCTTCGACGATCCCGCGCTGTTCGGCGAGCCGCTGCTTGAGCCTGGCGTCCACCCTAGCCCTCCTCAACCGGTTCGAACGGTTCGAGCACGAAGTCCCCTTCGTCGCTCTCCG
>CAZRAD010000141.1:0-6387 GCA_964597945.1 uncultured bacterium | reverse complement strand
ATTCCCCTTGTCAGCACCCCCTCCCCGTGCTATTCTCATGCAATTGTAGGCAATCCATACAGAGAAATCATCGAGGGCATCTACGGGAGGCGCTGATCGATGCTTCAGCAGCTTCGGGAGAACAGCAAGTACATCCTCTGGATCGTGGTCGTCGGAATCGTTGTCTGGTTCGGCAGTCAGGGATTCACGGCCCTCGTCCGGCAGCTCAGAGGCGAGACGCGCGGTCCCGAACGCGGGATGATCGGCCGCGTCGACGACACGACGATCCGCTATCAGGATTTCGCCGATGCCTACCGCCAGCGTGCCGCGCAGTACGCAGAGCGCACCGGCGGCGCCGAGATCACCGATTCCACGGCGGAGGCGCTCCGCGAGGAGACCTGGAACTCGCTCCTCGCCGACGTTCTCATCAACAACGAGCTCGATCGGCTGGGTATCGACGTTTCCAACCAGCAGGTGTTCGACCTCCTGTGGAACAACCCGCCCGAGTACGTCTACCGCTCCCCCTCCTTCCAGACCGAGGAGGGAGGCTTCGACTTCGATGCCTACCATCGCGAGATCCGGCTGCATCCCGAACGGTGGGAGGGCATCGCGCAGATGTACCGCGAGTCGCTCCGCCGCCAGATGCTCCAGCAGGAGGTCACGGCCGGCGCATTCATCACCGACAACGAACTCTTCACGGAGTTCAGTGCTCGGAACGAGAAGGTCCGCGTGACCTATGCGGTGCTCGATCCGCGCTCTCTGGGATTCGAGGGCTTCACGCCGACCGAGGAGGAGTCCCGTGCCTACTTCGATCTGCACCGCGCAGAGTACGAGGAGCCGGCCACCGCGGTCCTCAGCTTCGTGATGTTCTCGAAGGCCGCGACCGAGCTCGACGAGGAGGATGCGCGAGTGCGGCTGATGGATATCGCGGACGCCGTCCGCCACGGGGAGAATTTCGCGGAGCTCGCTTCGATGTACACGGAGGATACCGGCTCGCGTGAGAGCGGCGGCGATCTCGGGTGGTTCGATCGCAACAGGATGGTCGACGAGTTCACCGAGGTGGCCTTCAGCCTGAGCCCCGGTGAGGTCAGCGACCCGTTCCGGACCCAGTTCGGATATCACATCATCATGGTGGAGGATACGCGCGGCAGCGGCGATTCGAAGGAGGTCAAGGCCCGTCACATCCTCATCGGCGTCTCGCCGAGCGAGGAGACGCTGGCCGAGATCGAGGAGGAAGCCGTCGCGCTCCGCGACGCCGCGAACGAAACGAACCTCAACGAGGCCGCCGCCTCCATCGGCGCCACGGTTGAGACGACCGGCCCGTTCCCCAGGGACGCGTTCGTTCCGCGCGTCGGCAACGCTCGTCCGCTCGTCCGCGCAGCATTCGAGGGTGAGATCGGCGACGTCTTCGGACCATACGAGACCCAGGACGGATTCTACGTCCTGGAGCTCGAGGCGCTCAACAAGCGCAGGCTCCCGACATACGATGACCTGGCGGAGGGGCTCGCCGACCCGCTCCAGCAGCACCCGGCCACGTTGGCGCTCATCGAACAGCGTCAGGCGGACGCAGCCGCGGCGAAGGCCGACGAGACCGCTGCCGCGATCGCGTCCGGTCAGCCGCTCGAGACGGCTGCCGAGGCCGGAGGCTTCACGGTCCGCACCACCGACCTCTTCTCGCGTCGTGACTACGTCCCTGCAGTCGGACGCGCGAACGAGTTCTTCGGCGTCAGTTTCGGGCTCCGCGTGGGCGAGACCAGCGGCGCCTTCACAGCCGGCGATCCTCCGCGCTACTATATCGTTCGCGCCGAGGAGCACGTGGCCGCCGACCAGCAGCAGTTCAGCGAGGAGCGCGAGCAGCTTCGCGCCGAGATGCTCCAGAACGAGCGGATCGAGCTGTTCGCAGCGTGGCTCGAGGGACTCAAGGAACAGGCACGGATCGACGACTTCCGGGACCTGTACTTCTAAACGGTCGGTCGCATCGCGACCCGATACGAAGCCAGTCAGCACGAGACCGACAAGATGGCCCGCGGCATCCGCCGCGGGCCTCTCTCGAACAGTTCATGTTGAGAGGGTGCATCAGGGTGTTGAGACTCGCGCATCCGGGAGGCGAAGCGAGTGCGCAGGCGGATGCCGCGTGACGCGCTCCATGCACGTCCCCCGTCCCCTACCCCGACTCTCCGAGAAAGCGCTCGTAGTCCCTGCCCACGATGACGACGACATCCTCAAGCGGCGTGGTTTGAAGCTGCTGAATGACGTTGGCCGTTCTCAGCCGGCGCGCAACGTTGACCGCGCTCCCCATGTCGCCCGAGCGATCGACGACGACGGTCTCCTCGTACCCGAATCCGTCGGCGTTCCGGAAGTCGACAACGTCGAACCCGAGACCGCGCAGGTGCTTCGCGGTACGGAACCCGATCCCCTCGGCCCCACACCCGTTGAGGACGAGTATCGACACGGGTTCGGAGCGTGAGGCTCGAGGTGCGAAGAGGCCGTAGACGGAGAAGCCGAGATAGACGATGGCCGCAAGCAGCACGAGCACGGTGACCGTGTACGCGAGCGAGGCCCCTGTGCCTCTCTTCTTCCGCCGCTTCGCCGCCATCTGACGCTACTCCTCAAGATGCTTCAGGAGTCGCTCGTACGAACCTTCGAGCGTCTCCGGCATGACCTTCGTCTCGCCGACGACGGGCATGAAGTTCGTGTCACCCTCCCACCGCGGCACGATGTGCACGTGGACGTGCCCAGGAACACCGGCACCGGCGCAGTGGCCGAGATTCGCTCCCACGTTCATACCCTGTGGCGAGTATGTGCGCCCCAGCAGCGCCTCCGCCTTCGCGACGGCCTCTATGAGGTCGACGCGCTCCGCGGCGGACAGCTCCGAGAGCGATGATGCGTGTCTGTAGGGCGCGACCATCAGGTGACCGTTGTTGTACGGGTAGGCGTTGAGCAGCGCGAAGGAATGCGGCGTCCGGAAGATAATGTAGTTGGCCCGGTCATCGCCCTCGCTCTGCTTCACGCAGAATATGCACTCCGGCGTCTTCTCGCTCATGAGGTATTCCATCCTCCAGGGCGCCCACAGTATCGCCATACGCGGGGCCTCCGTTGCCCCGTCCAGCCGTCTTCGGTGCTGCGCTGAGTTCGTCGAGTTCAGGTACGCGACAACACTTACGAAAGCACGATGTTGTCTATCAAACGCGTCTTCCCGAGGAAGACGGCCATCGCGATCATCACGTTCGCGCCGAGTTCCGCGACCGGGTCCATCGTCGCGCGGTCCACTGCGTCGATGTACTGGATCTCGGTCGTCTCTCTGGCATCGATCATCTCACGCATCCGCGCGACCACGTGGGTCGCGTCCTTTTCCCCGGACTCGTAGAGCGTCCTGGCGAGTTCGAGAGCCTCCGACAGCACGACCGCGTCCCGCCGCTCCGCATCCGAAAGGTGCGCGTTCCGCGAACTCATCGCGAGCCCGTCGGACTCACGAACCGTGTCCACGGCGATAACGCGTACCCCCATGTCGAGATCGGCCACCATCCGCTCGATGACGGCGAGCTGTTGCCCGTCCTTCCGCCCGAACACGGCCAGATGAGGACGGACGATATTGAGGAGCTTCGCGACGACCGTCGTCACGCCGTCGAAATGCCCCGGACGGAACGCGCCGCAGAGCCTTCGTGTCACGCGCTGAACGTGAACGACCGTCGCGTAGTGCGCCGGGTAGATATCAGCCGCCTCGGGCGTGAACAGTATGTCGCAGCCGGCACCGGACGCGAGTCCCGCGTCACGGTCTAGGTCGCGCGGATAGCTCTCGAAGTCCTCGGATGGACCGAACTGGGTCGGGTTGACGAAGACGCTCACGACGACCGTGTCCGCAAGACTATCCGCCTGCCGGATCAGGCTGAGGTGGCCTTCGTGCAGCGACCCCATCGTTGGAACGAGCCCGATGACGGCCCCCGACGATCTCAGCTCGGCTGAGCGACGCTCCATCGCGGCCACCGTCCGGATCGTCTCCAAGATGTTCCCCCCCAGCGTCTCGTTCGAAGTGCGGTCCCGTTCGAAGTGTGCTTGTCGGCGTCTCAGTAGGACTCGTCGTCGTTCGGGTAGGCTCCCGAACGCACGTCCGCGGCGAAGCTTCGGGCCGCCTCAAGAACGAGCGAACGCGCGTCGCCGTACGTACGCACGAACCTCGCCGCGCGACCCGTCGTGTACCCGAGGATGTCGTTGATCACGAGGACCTGACCGTCGCACGACCCGCCGGCGCCGATCCCGATGGTGGGCATGGAGACGGCCTCGGTGATCTCTGCGCCCAGACCGCTCGGAATCGCCTCGAGCACGAGCGAGAAGCAGCCGGCCTCGTCCAGCGCCCGCGCATCGGCGAGCAGCTTCGCCCGCGCGCCGTCGCTCCTGCCCTGAATGCGATACCCCCCGAACTCGTGAACAGACTGTGGCGTGAGCCCGATGTGCCCCATCACGGGAATGCCGGCCTCCACGATGGCGCGCACGCGGTCGATGAACTTGACACCGCCCTCGAGCTTCACCGCCGACGCTCCGCCGTCCTTGACGAAGCGCCCCGCCGTTCTCACGGCATCGGCGACCTCTGCCTGATACGACATGAACGGCATATCACCCACGACGAGCGCCCGGGTCCTCGCGCGCGCGACCGCGCCGGTGAGCATCACCATCTCATCGACGGTCACCGGAAGCGTGCTGTCGTATCCGAGCACGACCATCGCCGCGGAGTCGCCCACGAGGATGACATCGGCCCCAGCCTCGTCGACGAGCTTCGCCGTCATGAAGTCGTACGCGGTGAGCGCCACGATCCGCTCACCGCTCCCCTTCATCGCTCGTACGCCCGGAGCCGTGACCTTCCTCATCGCCGCATCGGCCATCGCTAGCTCCTGCTTCCTATCGGCACGTAGTACGCGGTGCCCGTCGTGTGCTCCTCGATCTCCCGCGCCAGCTCCTCGAAGTCCGAGCTGTTCGCGACGAAGTCGATGTCGTTGGTGTTCACCACGATCAGCGGCGTGTCCTTGTAGTGGAAGAAGAAGTAGTTGTAGGCCTCGTTCAGTGTGTCGATGTACTCGTACGACATATCGCGCTCGAACTCCCGCGCGCGCTTCCGGATCCGCTCCATGAGCACGTCGGTCGACGCCTGAAGGTACACCACGACGTCCGGCTTCGGCACATCGCGTTCGATGAGATCCGCCAGCCGCTTGTAGAGCGCCAGCTCGTTGTCATCGAGCGTGATGTTCGCGAAGATCCGGTCCTTGGCGAACAGGTAGTCGGAGACGACGTGCTCCATGAACATGTCGTACTGCTTCAACTCGAGCTGCTGCTTGTGTCGCGAGAGCAGGAAGAACAGCTGCGTCTGGAATGCGTAGCCTCGCATGTCCGCATAGAACTGAGCCAGGAACGGGTTCTCCTCGACGATCTCGAGCTTGAGGTGAGCTCCCCATTCTTTCGAAAGCAGCGTGGCAAGCGTCGTCTTGCCGACGCCGATGACGCCTTCGATCGCTACGTAGTTCTTCTTCGGCACCCGTCCTCCTCCTCGCTCCCCGTCTCACCCCCGCCGCCCGAGTCAGGCAGCGGTCCGATCAGTCTGGCTTCGGCCGCCTCGTCGCCCAGCGCATCGAGCAGTTGCGCGACCGTGGCTCCGAGTCCCGGTACGTCGAGCTCCGGTTCGAGCTCCGCCAGCGGGACCAGCACGAACGCGCGCTGTGCCATCCGCGGGTGCGGGATTACGAGATCGTCCGTCCTCACGATCCGGTCATCGTACAACAGGATATCCAGATCGAGCGTCCGCGGGCCCCAGCGTTCGTGCCGCACCCGCCCGCATCGCTGTTCCACACCACCCAGCGCGGTCAGCAACTCCTCGGGCGACAGCTCCGTCGAGAGCTCAACGACCGCGTTGAGAAACCGTCTCTGATCGGTCACGCCCCACGGAGTCGTGTCGTAGAGCGACGACACGCGCACGAGGTTCGTCGCCTCGAGAGACGCCAGCTCCGCCAGCGCCGCCCGGAGGTTCCCAAGGCGATCGCCGACGTTCGCTCCCATGCCGATCCAGGCAGTCGCCATCACCGCTCCAGGACCACCTCGATCTGGACGTGGTCGATCGATCCGGCGATGGGAACGCTCGGCTTCCTGATGCGGACGGTGACCTCCAGCGCGCTCTCGAACCTATCGAGGATGTCGCGCCCCAGTTTGCTCGCGAGCGCCTCGAGAAGATGGTACTTCTCGTTGACGACCTCCGCCTCGACAAGACGATAGACGGCCTCGTAGTTGACCGTCTTCCTCATGTCGTCCGTCGCGACCGCCTCATCGAGATCGGCGAGGATCTCCACGTCGATCTCGAAACGCTGCCCCAGCTCGCGCTCGTTCGGTATCGCCCCGTGGTATCCGTAAAGGCGGATGTTCTCGAGA
>CAZRAD010000140.1:0-6500 GCA_964597945.1 uncultured bacterium | reverse complement strand
ATATCCTCCTCGGCGTCGAATGCGAGAGCGGGAGTCGGGTTGAAGATGTCGACGGGGTTCCATACGAGGTTCGTTCCCCAGGCGACGCGCTGACGGCCGGCAGTCACCTGCAGGTCCCCCCGCGTCACATCGACCCAGAGTCTGTCGATGGCTGCCTCGAGACACGCATCTTCCGCTTCGTCGAATCTGGCATGAAGATCAAGGAGGGGAGCATCCGGTGCCATCGGTGCGATGAGTCCGGCCGTCTCGCAGGCACCGCTTCCCTGGAGCCACTGCAGCTCGACCTCCAGAGCGAACGTCACCGCGCTCGACGCATACCAGCGCACGTTCTCTCTCGCTCTGAGGATATTGACGAAGGTACATTCCTCATCGTCGAATCCGTTCAGTGGCGTGTGCAGGAGAACCGGTTCCTCCTGCACGTATCCTCTGATCGCGATGTTCTCGCGAATACCGGCGGACGACGCGAAAGGTCGGAGCAGCACGAGAAGGCAGACACCGAGTGTGATAACTCGCGATGCCGTTGTGGCGCCCGGTTCCATGTCCCTCCTGCTATGCGATCTCACCCTCATAGCTCCCGTCGGCGGTGATGCGACCGTCGGTCAGCGTGAGGACGCGGCGCGCCCTCTTCATGACCCGCGGGTCGTGCGTCGAAAAGACGAACGTCATCCCGCGTTCCCGATTCAGGTCCTCCATGATGTCGAGAAGCTGCTCGGCGGACTCCGAGTCGAGGTTTGCCGTTGGCTCGTCGGCCAGCACGAATGTCGGTTCCGACGCGAGTGCACGCGCGACCGCGACCCGCTGCTGCTGGCCGCCGGACAGTCGGTGGGGGCGGCGGTCCGTGAGATCGCTCAGCCCGACGGCCTCGAGCAGCTCGGCCGCGCGGGTCTTCCGCTCGGCGGCAGGCCGCCTCTGGAGCAGCATGATGAATTCGACGTTCTCTCTCGCCGTGAGCACGGGAACCAGGTTGTAGGCCTGGAAGACGAAACCGATGTGACGAAGACGGAACTCCGCAAGCTCCGCCGGTCTCAGCGAGCCCAAGTCTCTGCCATCGACCTCGATGCACCCTCCCGTGGGTTCGTCGAGACCCCCGAGCATGTTGAGGAGCGTTGTCTTTCCCGAGCCCGATGGACCGACAATGGCCGTGAACTCCCCCGGAGCGATGTCCAGGTCCACGCCCCTGACCGCCCGGACCGGCACGCCGCTATCGGAGTACGTCTTCTCGAGTCCGCTGGTGTGTATGACCGCCTTCATGTTCGTGCCTCCGTGCGTGTCAGTAGGTCCGCAGCGCTTCCATCGGCTGCAATCTGGCCGCTTTGACCCCGGGGTAGAGCGAACCGACCACGGCCGTGGCGATGACCAGAGCGGCGACCATTGCGTACTGGGCCGGGGCCAGGCTCGGGTAGAGCCTGCTTGCCATGCCGAACGACTCGAGTCCCGTGGCGACGATGCTCAGGTCGATGCCCGACTTCGACAAGAGAGTGATCGTGACTGCGCCCGCGGCGATACCTGCCGTCCCACCGAGAGCGGACAGCGCGATCGTCTCGATCACGATCATGCTGAAGACCGAGCGCGGGCGCATGCCAAGGGCCATGAGGACGCCGAGTTCCCTGATGCGTTCGAGCACGCCCATCAGCATCGTATTCGTGATGCCGAAGATCAGGGCGAGCATGATGATGACCATGAGAATACTGTTCATCTGCTGGCTCATGGACGTCATCATGCCGACTTCAGGAACGAGTTCGTCCCAGCTGCGCACGTCCAGGTCCGGGAAGGACGCGGCAAGCTGCTTCGTGAGAAGAGGAACAGTCCTGATGTCGTCCGCCATCAGTGCGATTTCATGGATTTCTCCGCCAAGCTCGAAAGTCCGATCGACGTCGGCGGCCCGGGCGAATACCGCGGTCTTGTCGAACTGCGTGGCGACCGTTCGGTAGATCCCGACGATGCGAAACGCTCCGCCTGTGATCGAGCCGTCCGGCGCCTGCGCGTTGATGATGATCTTGCCGCCAAGCGTGAGGTTGAGCTTCTCCGCGAGCTTGTGACCCAGAACGCATTCGTTCCTTCCATTCGTGTCGAAGTAGCTCCCCTCGACAATGCTGCTGTGGACGTCGGACACCCCGGTCTCGGCTTCCACGTCGATCCCGCGCAGGACAACGGCCGTTCCGGTTGTGGCGGAGCTTCCCATCCCGGGAACGACCGATCGCCCGACAGCGCTGGAGACGTGGTCCGCCGCGCGCACGCGCGCCAGAACCGTCTCGCCATCAGGGATCGTCGACACGACGTCGGGATGCTCAACAAAGCCCGGCGCGTGAATCTGCACGTGGGACGTCCGCGTGTTGATCGCGGACCGCACCATCTGCTCGACCATGCCGTTGAAGATGCCGACAGTCAGAAGCCCGGCCCACAGTCCGGATGCGATAGCGGCGAGCAGAATGCCGCTGCGCTTCTTGTTGCGCCAGATGTTCCGCCAGGAGATGGTCCAGATCATCGTTGAGTGCCGGACTCCCTTCTAGCCTTCATGCATGGCCGTGACGGGATCGAGATGTGCGATCCTGATCACCGGATACAGGGATGCAGCCAGCGCGATCGCCAGGATGACGAGACTCTGATTGACAAAGATGCCTGGTTCCAGGAGGAACGGCATGATCGGCTCGAATCCGAATGCGACGGTCGCCTCAGCGGCGGAGCCGGACATCTGGAGCGGATGCGCGTGGAAGTGGGCAATGATGGGCACGGCAGCGAGCGCTCCAACGACGGCGCCGAAGAATGACAGCACGATGCTCTCCATGATCAACATCCATCGGAGCCAGCTCCGCTTCATCCCGACGGCGATCAGCACTCCGAACTCGTGCGTTCGCTCCATCGTCATCATCAGTGTCGTTCCCAGAATCCCGAACGCGATGACCAGGTACACGATCATGAGCATGATCATCCCGCTGGCGTTGTCCGTTTGAATGAACTGAACGAGTTCGGGCATCATCTGTTTCCAGGTCAGCACCTCGAATGAGTCTCCGAGTTCCGTCCGCAGGCTCTGAGCGATCTCATCCAGCGCGTTCTGATCGGAGATCATCAGTGCGAGCGTTGTCAGCCGTCCGTAGGCGCCTGTCAGATCCCGGGCGCTCGTGAGCGTCATGAATCCCAGGCCCGCATTGAGGTCCGGCGTCGGGAACTCCACGATTCCCCGGATCTCGAAGATCCCGGCTGCCGTCAGTCCGTGGTAGCCCTGCCCGAGGACCACAACGGTGTCACCGACAGATGCACTCAGATGGTCTGCCAGTCCTGCCGGGAGGAGGATTCCCTTGTCGTCCGCGGCGAGGTACTCACCCTCGGTCACGCGGCGCGCGAGTCCCGTGAGGCGGTCCTCGGCTGCAGGGTCGATGCCGATGATCATGGCGCCGTCGGTCAGCCGGTCTCCGGCGACCAGGGCGAAAACCTCGAGGCGGGGTGCGGTGTTGGTTACCCCGTCTGTCCCGGCGATCATGGCGGCAAGCGAATCCCCGGCGGCGAAACTCCTGTCGACGGACCGGTCGGCGTCAAAGCCGGAAGCGTGCACCTGGGCATACCCGGTCTGGAAGGACACGACATTGCTGACCGCCTGGGCGTAGAATCCGAGCTGCATGGAGCGCATGCAGAGCGCGAGCACCACGGCGAAGACGACCGACGCGATCGAGATCATACTCCGGCGACGATTGCGCCAGATGTTCCTCCAGACGAGGCTTGCGAGCATTCCCATGCCACGGCTCCCAGGTGTGTCAGTGCATCCGCTTCATCTGCTGCTCCGAGAAGAACGAGTCCTCGATCGGTTCGTCGAAGGTCGCCGCATTGAAGGTCAGGACTGTTGACTGTCCGGGCTTGTCGACAGGCGTCATCGTCAGAACGGTCGGGACGCGTCGTCCTCCGAGCTTCTTGATATCGGAGAGCGTCTGGACATTCACGAGATTGCCGCCCTCGTCGTAGAATTCGATGCGCAGTTCGATCGGTTCATCCTGCTTCACCCAGACGAGAACGCTGCCCCACACGACGGCCGCCTCCGGCAGGGGAGTGAGGCGCACCTTCCAGCAGGTCTGCCCGTCGATCTCCTCAGTGCCGATGATCTCGTGCGTGTAGTCCCTGACGACCGACGACTCCTTGACGAGGTCGTCGTTCGTGAAGTCGCTTCCCATCCAGGGCTGAAGCATCATCGATGGTGCGATCTTGATGACTCTTCCGATGCTGGGCAGCCAGTTCCATATCTCGTTCCCGCGCTTGAGGAATGCAGTCCCCTTGTCGCGGGCGGGCGCCGTGATGTAGACAAGCGAGTAGTCCCGTCCCTTCGTCCAGGTCTTCATACTGGTCTCACGTGACCAGTCGGGGCGGATGACCTTCATGGTCATCTCGGCGTACTGCGTCTGCCCCCGCATGTGTTCGTCGACCTGTTTGATCAGAACGGTCGCGTCCGGCGTCTCGCCTGCGTTGAATATCTGAGCTGAAGCAGATGCCGCCGCATCCGGCGCCTGGTCGTGATGTGTGGCAGTTGCCGGCGCTGCAGAGAGCAGAATTGCGCACAGCACGATCAGCGCGGACAGGGCCATGGCGCCTCGCACGCCGCGAGCGCACGCCCTGTCTTCGGGGATCAGTCTCTCAGCTCTCATGGCCGTCTCCGTTCGGAACCCTCGTCAGAAGCCCATATATCAGCAGGGAACGCACCTCCGCGGCCAGTTCCTCGTCGTCCAGCGGACCCGACCGGCGCTCCATCATGGGAAGCAGGTAGTAGGTTGAGTCAAGGTACGTGAAGATGACCCACGACATGCGCGTGGGGTCCGACACCCGGAACTCCCCGGTGGCCGCGCCGTGTTCCAGGATCTCGTTCATCGCGGCCATGAGCGGCGAGTCCTTGAAGATCGTGATGTCCGTCTCGGAGGACAAAGCACCGGGCGCACTCACGAGCACCCGGAGTATCTCCCGCTCTCGACCGATGCGCTCGTATTCCCTAATGAAGAGTTTGAGCCGGACGGTCGCGCTACTCTCGCCCGCCGACCTCTCCTTCCAGCGTCCCACGATCTCCTCGGCCACGTGCAGACTCAGCTGGACGAGCAGGTCGAGCTTGTTCCGGAACAGCTGGTAGAACGTGCGCTTGGATGCGCGGGTTGCCCTGCAGATCTCCTCGACGGTCGTTCGCTCGAAGCCATGGCGGACGAAGAGCTCCTCGGCGACTCCGAAGAAAGGCAGTCGACGGTCGAGAGCATGACGTTGTGCTTCTTCTGAGCCAGAGTTCGTCAACCGAATCCTCGCAGGTATTTCAACGGTGGTCGAGGTGGGTTGGACGTGCGTACCGTGCCTACCTCGGACGATTCTGAGCGGAAACGATAAAACGAATATCGTACCCCCGTGTTCCTCAGTATGGCTCGATCACTCCCCACGTGTCAAGCGACTTTGATGCGAGAAGCTGCCCGATCCGGCGCGTTGGCGGGTGCCGTCCCGCGCACGCGGGGATTCCTCGGTCTGCTGAGCGCTTTTCCAGGAACTATTTCACAGGCACGTGTGTCATATGGGATGTCCCCAATCCCCCCGGGGCGGTTGTCAATCTATCCACCCGAGGCTCACGAAGGGGGACGTCCTCATGCGCACACATGAATCCGTCCGACCGCGCAGCTCACTCGCAGCATCCATCACTCTTCCATCCGTCGTCCTTGCGCTCGCAGTCATCCTGTCGCTCTCGTCACTCGCCGGCGCCGAGGTCGTGCGTCTCGAAGTTGTGAGCCGCGACGTTGTCACCGACTGGCCCACAGACAGCGCGGCGGGACCGTATGAGGTCATCACCGGCATCATACATCTCGAAGTCGCCCCGGACGCTCCTGTCAACAAACGGATCGTCGACCTCGACCTCGCTCCAGTGAATGCCAGCGGACGCGTCGAGTTCTCCACGGAGTTCGAGCTTCACAAGCCCGTCGACACGAATCTCAGCAACCGGCGACTGCTCTACTTCGTCAACAACCGTGGCAACAGGATGGGGGCCGGGCACTTCAACTACGGGACCGGCGGGAACTGGCTCTACGAGGGCGGGTGGTCGTATCTGTGGTGTGGCTGGAACTGCGACGTCCCGGAGAGCGAGACCAAGTTCAACATCACTGTGCCGATTGCCACCATCAATGGCACGACCATCACCGGCGATGTCTACGCGGAGATGGTCAACCACGGGAACGATCCGGTTCCAAGCATGCCGTTCACGTGGGGTGGCTCCATCCCATACCCGGTTGTGTCGATGGACAATGCCGAGGCGACGTTGACGATGCGGCAGTACCGATGGGATGATCCGGTCGAGGTGCCACGCGACGGCTGGTCGTTCGCACGATCCGAGAACGGCGAGGTCGTACCCGACCCGCAGCATCTCTACATCGAGGAGGGCTTCCGGCCCGGGTGGTTGTACGATCTGGTCTACAAAAGCAGCGGACCTCGCATCACGGGTCTCGGAATGGCGGCCGTTCGCGATGTGGCGTCGTTCTTCCGGTACGAATCTGGTGATA
>CAZRAD010000139.1:0-6513 GCA_964597945.1 uncultured bacterium | reverse complement strand
GAGAAGCTGTCCGCGCGCTGGGACTACTGGCTCGACTGCCCGTTCGCATCGAACGACCGCTACGATCTCTGGCTCGCTTCGAGCGACGAGATCGCGTGCGTTCAGGACCCGTCGGGGTTCGTCGATGAGGAGCCGGGCGGGTGGTTCGGCGGTCCCTGGTGGAATACGAAGAACGACAGCTGGGACGCCTTTGCGGGCAACGACTGGCTCGCCGTCAATCTGCGTCTCTACAATCTCGACGCCGCCGACCCAGGCACGCACAAGGCCGGGTACATGCTGAACTGGGTGAAGGTAGGCATCCCGACCGGCGACCCGGGCACGGCGTTCACCTACGGCCAGTGGGACCGGTTCAACGACTGGTTCATCGAGCAGATGGCGGACGCGCTGCTGGACACCGCTTTCATCACGGTCGTCGACGATGACGACATCGTGAGCGTCACGCTGATGGCGTCGAACGACGACGGCGACACCTGGGAGGCCTACCCGTGCGTCAACCCGCAGCCGCTTGCGAACGAGTGGACTGCGCCTCCGCCTGTCAACCAGATGATGGCCGGCAGTGAGATCCACTACTACTACGAAGCCGTCGACGGCGTCGGCAACATCGCGACCTGGCCGACCGCGGCCCCGAATTCCTACTACGAGTTCTCGATCCTCCCGATAGACGCGACCGTGTCGGATCCGGGCATCCTCCTGGTCGACAAGCACAAGAGGTACACACCGGGCGAGACGCGCTATCTCGGCCAGCGTCACACATCCGAGTACTACTACCGCGAGGCTCTGGGAATCCTGGGATACGAATGGGAGACCTACGACGTCGAGGTCGAATCGGGGACCCGCAACTCCGAGGGCCCGGACTCGATGGGATACAAGTACTACGACACCATCATCTGGTTCACGAACTACTTCAACACCTACACCTACTGGCCGGTCGACCAGCAGAACGTGATCAACTGGCTCAACCAGTCCGCGACCGGCAAGGAGAGGAACTTCCTCGCGACCGGCACGGAGTGGGCATACGAGCTGATGGACACCGGAGTCGAAACGCTCGACTTCGTCACCCAGTGGCTCGGAGTTGACTACGTACAGACCAGCGTCGGCGAGGTCACGGTCGACAGTCTGCCAACGATCCAGGATGTTGCCGGCGGTCACACGTTCATGGACCACGACGACGGTGCCTGCCTGGTGCGCGGCGGCTGTCCTCTCACGCACGAGTTCGACGTGCTGGCTCCTTACCCGGGGACGGCAGGAGCCGAGACGGCCACCGAGTACCTGAAGATGGACACCTCAACGCTCCCGGCCGGTGTGGCCTACACGCACCCGACACTCGGATACCAGGCGGTCAGCCTCGGATACGGGCTCGAGTTCATGGTGAACGAGATCCTGCCGAACGGCTACTACAGGACCGGCGTCGAGGACCGGGTCAACTTCATGGACAACATCATGGAGTACTTCGCGAAGACCCCGTCGACCAACCCGACCGGCGTCATCGACAACGGGGCCAGAAACATGCTCGCGCATGCGGTCCCGAACCCGTTCAACCCGGTCACCAAGATCGCCTACAGCGTCCGCGATGCGGGCCCCGTGACGATCGACGTCTACAACGTCGCCGGCAAGGTCGTGCGCACGCTCCTGCAGAGCGAGCTCGACGCCGGGACGAGGGGCTTCGTGGTCTGGGACGGCACGGACGATGCGGGAGCGAAGTGCGCCAGCGGCGTCTACTTCTACCGCATGAACACGCCGACCTTCGCCGAGAGCCACAAGATGGTCATGCTGAAGTAGCGAGGAGACCGGCGCGCGGGACCGACCCCGCGGCCCCGCGCGCCGACACCACACAGAGGGGAGCGGACTATGACGTCAAGGCTGGCAGCAGCGGTGCTCGTCGGCCTCGTATCGCTCACGGCGGTGAGCGGTGCGAACGCACACGACGTACAGAGAAGCGACTACCGGACGGCACGCATGCCGCAGGTGCGACGCGCTCCCGAGAGTGACTTCGAGACGGCGCGTCTGGAGACGCTGTGGATCTTCCAGGCTGATTTCGAAGACCTCACCGGCGACAACGCGGGCTGGTTCACACTGGACCGTTCGGGGACCCTTGGCCAGGAGAACTACTGGCACAAGGATACCATCCGTCTGACCGAGGACTACCTCGGGGACAGCACGTGGTGGTGCGGCACGTACGATGACTGCTGGGTCCAGGCGCGCGGCTACGGCAACGACTGGCTCCAGATGATGCACCGGGACTTCGAACTCGCCAGTTGGAGCACGAGCGGGGACGACGTGTATCTGGACTTCGACCAGCGCTTCGCGCTCGAACACGACTACGACTACGGCTATCTCGAGATATCGGATGACAGCGGTTCGACGTGGATGACGATCTACACCGCGAACAACCCGGGGTTCGCGGGCAAGCCGGGAACGAGCCAGGACTGGTCGTCGGCCAACGGTCACCAGAGGCTGAGCCTCGGACCGTGGGCGGGGGAGGACATCCGACTCCGGTTCCGTGTTGAATCCGACGAGGCAACTTCCTCGCAGGACGAGTACGACAACCCTCCGATGTCGTCGACGCTTGACGGCGCATGGCAGCTCGACAACATCGCGATCGAGGTCAACGGGTCGCAGGTCTGGCTCGATGACTGCGAGAGTCCGGGCGACAACGGCTGGGTTCACGACGACAGAGTGCAATCGGGCAACACCGGCGTCGTCTTCTTCCGGGGCCTGTTCGGAACCGACTTCGACACGGGCCGTCCGTTCACGTGCGACAACGAATCAGGATGGATGTACGCGGCTGTTGATCCCTTCACAGGCAAGATGATCGACAACATGGACACGTGGCTCATCTCGCCACCGATCGACATCAGCGGCGCGGAGAAGCTCGCCGCGCGCTTCTCGTACTGGCTCGACCAGCCCGACATCGCGAACGATCTCCACGACCTCTGGCTCGCCTCCAGCGACGACATCAACTGCGTCCAGCAAACGGCCGGTTTCGTCGATGAGGATCCGGGCGGATGGTACGGCGGCCCGTACTGGGGCAGCTGGGACGACGACTGGGATGCGTTCGCCGGCAACGACTGGCTCGCCATCTGTTACAAGCAGTGGAACGACGGCGAGGCGGCGCCCGGCAGCCACATGGCCGGCATATTCCTCTACCAGCAGTGGGTCGGCATCCCGACCGGCGACGCGGGAACCGCGTTCACCTACGGACAGTGGGACCGGTTCAACGACTGGTATCAGGAGGAGCTGCCGCAGGCCTTGCTCGACACCGCGAAGATCTCGGTTCGGGACGATGACGACGTCGCCCAGGTGACGCTCATGGTGACGACCGACGACGGACAGACATGGGCCGGCTACCCGTGCATCCACAGGAACCCCGAGTCGATCGACTGGTACGCCGCGCCTCCTGCGGCGCAGATGACTCCAGGTACTGAGCTCAAGTACTACTACGAGGCGCTCGACGAGGTGGGGAACATCGACACGTGGCCGAAGGCCGCGCCTGACTCCACGTTCGAGTTCTCGATCCTTCCGCTCTCGGCCACGGTCTCGGACCCGGGAATACTGCTTGTCGACAAGCACAAGCGAGAGATCCCCGGCGAGGGGCGCGACTTCCTCCTCGAATCGCAGTACTACTACGAAGAGGCACTCAACATTCTCGGATACGAGTGGGAGGTCTACGACGTCGAGGTCGAGTCGGGCTCCGCGAACTCGGAGGGTCCTGACTCTGCGGCGTACAAGTACTACGACACCATCATCTGGTTCTCGAACGACTTCGACTCCTACACGTTCTGGCCGGAGGACCAGCAGAACGTGCTCAACTGGCTGAACCAGTCAAGTGTCGGACTGGAGAGGAACTTCCTGGTGACCGGGGATGACTGGTGCTGGGAGTTGATGGAGGCCGGAGACGAGACGCTCGACTTCGTCACGCAGTGGCTCGCCGTCGACTACGTTCAGGACGAGATCGGTCAGGTCACGATCGACAGCATGCCGACGATCCGCGACGTGGCGGGCGGCTGGACGTTCATGTCGGGGAATGCGTTGCTCGCGGGCGGGTGCCCGCAGCTCTCGCACTTCGACGTGATCCAGCCGACGTCGGGGACAGCGGGAGCGGAGATCACGACCGAGTATCTCAAGCAGGACATGTCGACGCTTCCCGGTGGTGTCGCATACACGCATCCAACGATGGGATACCAAACGGTGTCTCTCGGGTTTGCCCCCGAGTTCATCGTCAACTCGATGCAGTCGAACGGGCACTACGTCACGGGCATCTCGGAACGTCTGGACCTCATGCAGAACATCATGGACTACTTCGGGAAGTCCGCGACGACGAACCCAACGGATGTGCCGGTCGACGACACGCGGCGCAACGCACTGTCGCACGCGCATCCGAACCCGTTCAACCCGGTCACCAAGATCGCCTACAGCGTCCGCGACGCGGGACCTGTGACCATTGAGATCTACAACGTTGCTGGCAGGGTCGTTCGGACGCTGCTCGACACGGAACTCGATGCCGGGGCGACAGGCTACGTCGTCTGGGATGGCTCGACCGACTCCGGCACGACGTGCGCCAGCGGCGTTTACTTCTATCGCATGACCGCACCGGGCTTCAGCGAGTCGCGCAGGGTGGTGATGCTGAAGTAGCGCCGCTGGTACACGCCCGGTCCTCGCGCTCGCCTGGCGGCTACCGGGATGGAGGAGTGACAACGGACAGCGGTGCCCCGGGTTCGTGGAGACCCGGGGTACCGCGCACCCCCACGGGAAACATCGGGGACGATACCGTCGATGAGGGGCGGGAAGGAGGCAGGACAGTAGCCGATTCATTATGAGAAGCAGAGATGGAACGAAGTCCAACAGAGAGAGCAGTGATGAGCAGGACTGGTTTCAAAGAGGGGGATTGGCCTATGAAGTCAGGACTCATGCTTCTACTGGCCGTGAGTCTCGTGCTGGTGTCCGCCTGTGGCGGCGCGCTGGCGAAGGACTCCGGTTGGGGAGACTACGCGAGTCCCATTCCGCGTCCGGCAGAGATGGACACGGGCAGCGAAACCCAAGGGGCACGCCTCGAGACGCTCTGGATCTTCCAGGCGGACTTCGACGACCTCTCCGGCGACAACGCCGGTTGGTACGCACTGGATCGCTCCGGAACGCTCGGACAGGACAGCTACTGGCACAAGGATACCATTCGTCTGACCGAGACCTACCTCGGGGACAGCACGTGGTGGTGCGGCACGACGAACCCGTGCTGGATCCAGTCACGCGGGTACGGCAACGGTTGGCTCCAAAGCCTTCACAACGATCTGTCGCTCTCAGACTGGAGCACGGCCGGAGACGACGTCTATCTCGACTTCGACCAGCGCTTCGCCATGGAGCACGACTACGACTACGGGTACGTCGAGGTCTCCGATGACGGCGGCGGCACCTGGACGACGCTCTACACAGCGAACAATCCCGGCTTCGCCGGCAAGCCCGGTACGCCGAAGGACTGGGACTCGGATGAGGGACACAAGCATCTGAGCCTCGGCCCGTGGGCGGGTGAGGACATCCGCCTGCGATTCCGGTTCGAGTCCGACGACGCCTACTCGGCGGAGGACGAGTTCAACAACCCGGGCGTCAACTCGGTTCTGGACGGCGCCTGGCAGCTGGACAATTTCGACATCACGGTCAACACGGTCTCCGTGTGGTCCGACGATGCCGAATCCCCGGGCGAGAACGGCTGGGTCCACGAGGCGATCCCGCAGATGGGCGCCACAGGACTGACGTTCTACCGTGGGCTCTTCGGCACGGATTTCGACACCGGTCGGCCGTTCACATGTGAAAGCCGGTCGGGCTGGATGTGGGCGGCGATGGAGCCCTTCACAGGGACCATGATCGATAACCAGAACACGTGGCTCATCTCGCCGCCGATCGACATCAGCGGCGCTGAGCGGCTGGTGGGTCTGTTCGATATGTGGGTCGACATGCCGCAGATCTCGAACGACCGATTCGATCTCTGGCTCGCTTCGAGCGACGAGATCGCGTGCGCTCAGGATCCGGCGGGATTCGTCGACGAGGAGCCGGGCGGATGGTTCGGCGGCCCGTTCTGGGGCGTCTGGACCGATGACTGGGATGCGTTTGCGGGCAACGACTGGCTGGCCATCAACTGGCAGCAGGAGAATCTCGACACCGCGGCTCCCGGCTCGCATCGGTCAGGTATCATCCTGAACCGACAGTGGGTCGGTATTCCGACCGGCGACCCCGGCACGGCGTTCACGTACGGTCAGTGGGACCGCTTCAACGACTGGTTCATCGAGCAGATGGCTGATGCACTTGAGGACACCGCTCTCATCACGGTCGTCGACGATGATGAGGTCGTGAGCGTTACGCTCATGGCGTCGAACGACGACGGCGACACGTGGGAGGCCTACCCGTGCGTCAATCCACAGCCGCTCGCGGACGAGTGGACCGTAGCCCCTCCGGTCAATCAAATGACGGCCGGCAGCGAGATCCACTACTACTACGAAGCCGTCGACGGCGTCGGCAACATCG
>CAZRAD010000138.1:0-6548 GCA_964597945.1 uncultured bacterium | reverse complement strand
AAGGACACCTACATCGTCAAGCGTCCCGAGAGCCAGGATACGATCGACTGGAACAGCCCGAACAACATCCCGCTCGAGCCGAGCACGTTCGACATGCTGCTCGAGGACTCGCTCGCGACGCTCGGTGAGGTCGAGAAGGTCTACGTGACCGATCGAGTCGTGGGCGCCGATGCTGACTACGCGCTTCCGGTCCATACGATCGGCGACTTCGCGCTCGCCGCGCTCTTCACCGACAACATGTTCCGGCCGTGGTCGGATGCGATCGCGGAGAAGACGTGCTTCAGTGACCGACATTTCACGCTCATCGCGCTCCCGTATCACAAGCTCGACCCGGCGAGGTACGAGGGGCGACTCCGCGTCGACCCGAGGGTCAAGGGCACCTCGACCATGGCGGTCGCCATCGACCTCGACCGCAGGCTGGGCGTCGTCTACGGCTCGGCATACTGTGGAAGCGTCAAGAAGCTCATCTTCACCGTGATGAACTACATCCTGCCCGGCGAGGGCATCCTGCCGATTCACTGCAGCGCGAACGAAGGCCCCGACGGCGAGAGCGCGCTGCTCCTGGGGCTCTCGGGAACCGGCAAGACGACGCTCTCGGCTGACGTCACCCGCGCGCTTCTCGGTGATGACGAGCACGGATGGAACGACAACGGCATCGCCAACTTCGAGAACGGGTGCTACGCCAAGCTGATCGATCTGGACCCGGAGAAGGAGCCCGAGATCACGAGCGCCTGCTTCCACAGGGACGAGGTCGAGAAGCACGGGTCGATCATCGAGAACGCGCTGATGTACCCGTGGGGCGAGTTCGACCTGTTTGACTCCCGTCTGACGCCGAACTCCCGCGGCTCGTACCCGCTCCGTTACCTCGAGAACATCAAGGAGTCATCAACCGCCGGTCATCCGAAGACCATCCTGTTCCTCACGGCCGACGCCAACGGCGTCATCCCGCCGGTCTCGCGCCTGACGCGTGAGCAGGCGATGCTCTGGTTCCTCATGGGGTACACGAGCAAGCTGGCCGGCACCGAGACCGGAGTCACCGAGCCGGTGAGTACGTTCTCCCGGTTCTTCGGCGAGCCGTTCATGCCTCGCAACCCGGACGTCTATGCGAAGATGCTCGGCGAGCGGATGGAGAAGCACGGTTCGACCGTCTACCTCATCAACACGGGATGGAGCGGCGGACCGTATGGCGTCGGATCGCGCATCAACCTGCCGACCACCCGGCGGATGGTCAACGCGGCTCTCTCGGGCGAGCTGAAGGACGTTGAGTACAAGACCGATCCCATCTTCAAGGTCGCGGTCCCGCAGAACTGTCCCGGCATCGATGACGTATCCATTCTCGATCCGGTCAACACGTGGGATGACAAGGACGCGTTCGCCGAGCGTGCGAGGAAGCTCGCAGACGACTTCGCGTCGCACTATGACAAGGCCTACGGTGACAAGGGGATCGATCCCGCCGTCGCCTCGGAGTGTCCGGGCAAGTAGCCGCACCAGCGACAGGGAGGATTTGCTTGACGTCTGAGATCCTCACGGTCCTCATCGTGCTCGCCGCGACCATCACGCTCTTCATCACTGAGCGGATACGCGTCGACGTCATCGCCATCATGGTGATGCTCGCGCTCGCGTGGCTCCGCCTTCTCACGCCTGCCGAGGCGTTCTCCGGTCTGGCGAGCAACGCCGTCGTGGCCGTTGCCGCGGTGATGATCATGGGACACGGGATCGAGCGCTCCGGCGTGACACGGCGGATCGCCCGTTTCATCATGCGGGCGGCCGGGGAGAGCGAGCGGCGACTAGTCGGTGTCGTCTCGGCCGTTGTTGGTCTTCTCTCGGGGTTCATGCAGAATGTCGGCGCGGCCGTGCTGTTCCTCCCGGCCGTGCTCCGCATCTCTCGCCGTCAGCGGATACCGGCGGCGCGGCTTCTCATGCCGATGGGGTTCGCGGCGATCCTGGGCGGCACCATCACGATGATCGGCTCAGGCCCGCTCATCATCCTCAATGATCTCCTTCGGCGCGGCGGCGAGGAAGGGTTCGGACTCTTCAGCGTGACGCCGGTCGGCCTCGTGCTTCTCGCCGCCGGCGTGGTCTACTTTCTGATCCTCGGGCCGCGCGTCCTCCCGTCGGGTCGCAGTGACGAGCGCGTGAGCAGCCCGGAGCAGGAGCTCATCGAGGCCTGGGAGCTGCCTTCGACGATCTACGAGTCCACGGTGCCGTCGGGGAGTGCGATCATCGGGCGGTCGCGGGAAGAGCTCGATGTCTGGAGTCAGTACGGTGTGAACATCCTTGCATTGGAGGAGAAGGGCGACATCGAGTATGCCCCCTGGCGGCATACACGGCTCGCGGCCGGCCAGAGGCTTGCATTGCTCGGGCGGCCGGATGATGTCGAACGGTTCTGCAGTGACCACGGTCTTGAGTGTGAGCTGGAGTGCCGGGACTTCGGCGAGATGGACCCCGGCGGCGACGCGGGATTCGCGGAGGTCATCATCCCACCGAGATCGCCGATGGCGGGCAGGACGCTGCGCGACATTGCGCTCAGAAAGAACTACCACGTCGAACCGATCATGCTGCTGCGCGGCGATGTGGAGCAGCGGACCGACTTCTCCGATGTCCGCCTGAAGCCGGGTGATGCGCTTATCGTGCATGGACCCTGGCGTATGATCGATGCCATGGGCGACCGACGGCACTTCCTGCTCTCGTCGAACGTCGATGTCGACGTGGAGCGGCGGCACCGTCCGGCGGTCGCTGCAGCGTGCTTCGCAGGGGCGCTCGTGCTGGCGTTCCTCGGTTTCCAGCTCTCACACGCTCTTCTCACAGGTGCGCTCGCCATGGTGTTGCTGGGTGTTCTGCGAGTCGATGAGGCCTACCGCGCCGTGGACTGGCGAACGGTTCTTCTGCTGGCCGGACTCATCCCACTCGGTCTTGCCATGGAGAAGACGGGCGCGGCCGAGTACGTCGCAGGACTCATCATGCACATCATGGAGGGAAGCGGCGTGTTCCTCGTCATGCTCGCGGTCGCCGCACTCGCTACCGTGTTCACGCTCTTCATGTCAAACGTAGCGGCGACGGTTGTCCTCGTCCCGCTTGTGATGATCCTGGGGCGGGAGGCGGGGATCAGTCCGAGAGCGCTCGCGCTGCTTGTGGCGGTATCCGCCTCGAACTCCTTCGTACTTCCGACGCACCAGGTCAACGCTCTTCTGATGGCTCCGGGCGGCTATCGGAATGCTGACTATCTTCGCGCGGGCGGCGTCATGACGCTCGTGTTCCTCGTCGTCGCGACCGCGCTCGTGATGATCATCTTCACGTAGGGGAGGCTCCATGCTCATCAAACACTTCTTCGTCGAGAAGATCGCGCACAGCTCGTACCTGATCGCCGGGAACCACGCCTGCGTCGTGGTCGACCCCGAGCGCAGCGTCGAGCCGTACCTGAAGGCCGCGGCCGCGCTCGACGTCCGTATCACACACATTCTCGAGACGCATCTCCACGCTGACTTCGTCTCAGGGCACATGGACCTGGCGGAGGCGACGGGGGCCGCGATCTACGCGCCGAGGTCGGCCAAGTGCGCCTTCGAGCACACGCCGGTGCGGGAGGGCGACTCTTTTGAGATCGAGCATATGCGATTCGATGTGCTCGAGACACCCGGCCATACCCCCGAGCACGTCAGCTACGTGGTCACCGACACGGTCCGAGGCAGCAAGCCCGCTTGTGTGCTCACCGGGGATACGCTCTTCGTCGGCGATGTCGGCAGGCCGGACCTGTTCCCCGGCCGCGCGGAGGAGCTCGCCGACAGGCTCTTCGACAGTCTGCACGGCAAGCTCCTCAAGCTGCCGGACTTCTGCGAGGTGCTCCCGGCGCACGGCGCGGGTTCGCTCTGCGGCCGGGCCATGGCGTCGAAGTGGCGGAGCACCATCGGATACGAGAAGCGCTACAACCAGGCGCTTCGGATCAAAGACAGAAAGAGATTCGTCCGCTCGCTCACGGAGGATATGCCACCGGCGCCGGACCACTTCGCGCGCCTGAGTGCCGTCAACGCCGAGGGCCCGACGCTCGTGCGGAAGCTCGGCGGTGCGCGAGCGCTGCTGCCGGCGGAGTTCGAGGAGCGTGCCCGCGCCAGGCGGATGAGCGTGGTGGACGTGAGATCGTATGACGCGTACGGCGGCCAGCATCTGGAGAACTCCATCAGTCTCCCGCTCGCGGGGAACTTCCCGACATTCGCAGGTTGGGTTCTGCCGCCCGAGCACCGGTTGCTCCTCGTGGCGGAGAACAGGGACCAGGTGCTCGAGGCCACGACATGGCTCCGTCGCGTCGGTCTGGACCGCATCGACGCGTTTCTCGAGGGCGGCGTGTTCGCCTGGTCGAGAGAGGGGCAGCCGACCGCGCATGCCGGGCTCCTTTCGCCGGACGATCTGCACGAGATGGTCACCGGTGAGGAGCTCTTCGAGTTTCTCGACGTCAGGGCGCCGGAGGAGTACACGTCGTCGCATGTTCAGGGTTCTCGAAACATCCAGACCGCGGATCTGCGCGAGCGGCCGCGCGACCTTGATCCAACGCTGCCGACCGTCGTTATGTGCAGCTCGGGCAATCGGTCGAGCACGGCGGCGAGCCTGCTGGAACGGCACGGGTTTACGAACATCCTCAACGCCGCCGGCGGGTATGCCGGATACAAGGCCGCCGGGCACAGCGACGCCTGCGCCGTCTGCGCGCTTCCGCACGGTCCGCGGCTGGTGGAGGAAGGGCGGGGATAGCGAGACGCCGTATCCGCGACAGGCTCCTCGATACTGCGGCGAGGAGAGACAGGAGGAGAGACTATGGACATGTGGACGATGCCGCGCTGGTCACCCTATCTCGTCGGAGCCGGGATCGGCGTTCTGAGCTGGCTGGCGTTCCTGCTCTCGAACAAGCCGATTGGCTGTTCGACGGCGTTCGCGAGGACGAGCGGGATGATCGAACGGGTGTTCCGCGGGAGCGCGGTCGAGCAGAAGGAGTACTACCGGAAGTTCCCGATCGAGATCGACTGGCAGTGGATGCTCGTGGTCGGTGTCGTCCTCGGGGCGTTCCTCTCGGCGGCGCTTTCGGGCTCGCTCCGACTGGAGTGGGTGCCCGCCCGGTTCGAATCCGCGTTCGGGCACGCGCCGCTCCTTCGATGGATCATCGCCATCATCGGTGGATTCCTGATGGGATTCGGCTCGCGTTGGGCGGGCGGCTGCACCAGCGGGCACGGCATCAGCGGCGCACTTCAGATGGCTGTGTCGAGCTGGGTAGCGGCCATCTCGTTCTTCATCGGCGGCATCGTGGTGGCGATGCTCATCTTCCGCGTGATCGCGGGTTAGGGGGGAGCATGCTCAAGGGACTTCATGCGAGAAGACCGGCGCAGCTCCTCATCGGTCTCCTCCTCGGCGTCGCCTTCGGGTTCCTGCTTCAGCGCGGAGGCGCCACGCGTTACGATGTCATCATCGGGCAGCTGATGCTCGAGGACTTCACGGTCGTGAAGATCATGCTCTCGGCCGTGGTCGTTGGGACGCTCGGTGTTCATCTCATGAAGAGCCTGGGTCTCGCCGAGCTGCACCCGAAGCCGGGCTCGGTCGGTACGTCGCTCATCGGCGGTCTGATATTCGGCGCCGGGTTCGCGACGCTGGGATACTGCCCCGGGACGATCGCGGGTGCGGTCGGGCAGGGATCGATGGATGCCCTGCTCGGGGGAGTGGTGGGGATCCTCATCGGGTCCGGTGTGCTCGCGGCCGTCTATCCACGGCTCGCGCGCGGGATCATGACGGTCGGCGACTTCAAGGATGTGACGCTGCCCGGGGTGTTCAAGGTGAACGAGTGGGTGGTCGTGCTTCCGGCAGTGCTTCTGATCGTGTCTCTTCTCTGGTGGCTTGAATCGGCGGGCCTTTGATCCTGCGAGGCATCGGGTGGCTCCGTCGCTCGCACGATGTGGACGCACCCGGCAGATGGAGGGAACTCGTATGCACAGACTCCTGGTACGTATGGTCGCACTCTCAGCGTTGGTGTTCCTGTTCGCGGGCTGCAGCAGCAGCTCAAGCGGCCCCGACGAGGACGGACCGGGCGCGCTCGACATACCCGGACTCGTCACGTTCTATGAATTCGACGGCGACTTCACCGACGAGAGCGGCAACGGTCACGACTTCATCAGCAGGACGCGAATGCAGTTCGTCGCCGATCATAACGGCGCGGCAGAGTCCGCGCTCTATCTTGCGGGGCCCGACGCCATCAACATTCCTGATGCCGATGACTTGGACTTCACCGGAGCGTTCTCAGTCGCGGCCTGGGTCATGGCTGATCTCGGGAGCATGGCGTATCACTGTCTCGTCGACAAGGGTTACGCGGACGGAGCGTGGTCGGTCGGCGTCGGCGGCACGACCACTCCACAGCGCGAGCCGCTGTACCTCTATGTCGGCACGCACATTCAGTCCTTCGGACTCAATGAGGCGATCCCCGTCGGTGAGGACACCTGGGTGCACTTCGTCTGTTGCTTCAACGACACCACAGACCAAACGACGTTCTACATCAACGGCGAGTACGCGTTCACGCAGAC
>CAZRAD010000137.1:0-6561 GCA_964597945.1 uncultured bacterium | reverse complement strand
CCAGAACGGCCAGCACATCGCCCACTCGGACGCGGTCACCCTCGCGTACCGTGATCGAGTCGACGCGGCCGGTCGCCAGGAATCCCAGGCGGGCCTCAGTGGCCTCCACGGTGCCGGACGCGAAGAGTTCACCGCCGCTCTCGTCCTCCCGGAACATCGTGCCCCAGAGCACCAGTACGAGCGCGATTACAGCCGCGACGCCCATGACGATTCGCCGTCTCTTCTTCATCGTAGACTCTCCAGATTCTCGTCCGGCCGCGCGGACGTGAGTTCTCCCGTGATGCGGGCCAGCTCCACGCTGGCGGCGATGTTCGAATTGGGCGCTTCCGCGAGGGCCGATCGGATTGGCAGGAGGTCTGCTTCGGCCCGCAGGTAGCCGGTCTGCGTGCCCGCCCCCGTTCGGGGCGTCAGCCTTTCGGTTCGCGTGACCTTCTCCTGATGGCGAGCGGCCTCCGCAACGGCTTCGGCATGCGCCGTAGCCATGGCCAGCGCGTGCAGAGCCGCGTCCACTCCGGCCGCGAGCTCGAGTCTAGTTTGAGGTCTCATTGTCCGTCCCCTGGTCTGAGGCCAGGCCGGCTCTGATGAAGTCGATGACGCTCTTCATGATGCGCTCCCGCACACTCGGGTCATCCTGGTCGAGCGAAACCCCATCACGGAGAATCGGGCGTGCGAACGCCAACCAGAGGGGCTGCGACGCGACGCTCAACGCCATCAGATTAGGATCGCCGGACCGGATGGAGCCGTCCACCTGACCTTCTGTGATCACGTTGGCCAGGGCTCGCAGATTCGCACCCATGGTGCTGCGGACTGCCTCCGGCATCGCCTCGCGGGCCGCCAACGTGTGGATCATGAGCTTCGGGACGACAGGGTTCTCGTAGAGGTAGGTGAAGAAAGCGCCGACGACTGAGTCGATCCGCTCGAGCGGCGAACCACCTCTCCGGGCCGCTGCCAGGATTCTCTCCGCGGCGGCGCCAGCGATCTCGCCTGTGACGGCCTCGTACAGGGCCTGCTTTGATCCGAAGTGATACGCGACCGCTCCCAGATTGACACCTGCGCGCGCGGTGATAGCGCGAACAGAAGCACCGTCATAGCCGTGAACGGCGAAGAGGTCTCTGGCGGCCGTCAAGATGGTTGCCCGAGTGTGTGATTCGCTGGTCATTCGCAGTCTCCGTGGCGGAATAGGGCAAACGTTTGACTTCCTTCATACGTTCGTATCATACTCCGACATCGATTCGATGTCAATCCTGTCGTTCGTTCAAGCGGAGGTCAGTCTAGGCACCACGGGCCTCCTTCGCTGCCAGGGCCGCATGGTGTCCGCCAAACCGGACAATCTCCGCTCTACCGGCTGCGGCAGTCAGTCAGTCTTCCTTGTTCGACCCGATGACTTCCCGAGTCTCAACCAGATGATCGATCTGGTGAGCAGAGATGGGTACGTGACCGCCGCGAGCTGTTGAGGCGCCACCCTGAGTCCCTCGCACGATTCCACTTGACGACAGGCATACCCGGACTATGATTCTCGCGCGCAGCCCACTTCGGCGGACTCTCCGTGCGACAGGGCTGTTCGTAACTCGAGCGAGGCAGGGCGGGATTCCGGTGTGCCGAGCGCTCACGGACGACTCGGTCGGGCAACGAGGGGGCACCGCAATGGGCATGGTACCAGAGACCGACAGGGTACGTGTTCCGTCCGTATCCCTGGTGCCATTTCTGCTGGTCACCTTCGTCATCGCGTGGGGGATCCTGGGTCTGTACATCCTCCTGCCGGGCCGGATGGAGGCAGCCTTCGGTCAGCTCACCGGTCAGCACCCGCTGTTCTATCTGGCCGTCTGGGCACCGGCGATCGCCGCCATTGCGATCATCACGCTCGATCTCGGCGTCGCCGGTCTGCGCGGGTATCTCGCTCGCCTGTGGCTGTGGCGCTGCTCTCGCGCATGGTGGGTCTTCCTACTCATCGGCATACCTGGTGTCTTCTACGCAGGTTCCGCGCTCAAGGGAAACACCCTCTCGGAGCTGTTCCCATTTTCTTCCTTCCCGGCTCTTCTTGCGGCGCTGTTCCTCGGAGCCATCAAGGGGCCGGTCGAGGAACTTGGATGGCGCGGATTCGCGCTGCCCCTGCTGCAGCGGAAGTTGGCGCCCGTATGGGCCGCGCTCGTCCTCGGTGTCATCTGGGGACTGTGGCACCTACCCGCGTTCCTCTTGAGCGGAACGCAGCAGAGCGCGTGGGCCTTCACTCCGTTCTTCGCGGGCACGATAGCGATCAGCATCATCATGACCGCGCTCTTCAACGCGTCACGCGGGAGCATCCTGCTCGCCGCGTTTCTGCATTTCCAGATGATGAATCCGGTCTGGCCGGATGCCCAGCCGTACGATTCGGGCCTCTTCCTTGTTGTAGCCGTCCTGATCGTGTTCCTGAACAGAAGGACGATGTTCTCCCGTGAGGGAGCTGTTGGAGAGGTTGTGATCTCAAGTCGTTACGAAAGAGCAGGAGGTGAAGCAGAATGAGGACTACGACGGTCGTGCTCGTGTGCCTGTTTGCGTTCTCCGTGTTCGCCACGGCGCCGGCGAGCGGGTCCTGGAGTCTCCACTTGTCAGGCGGCGCCACTTTCCCCACGCAGGACGTGGGTGAGACGGAGCTCGGCACGGGCCTCGGGCTGGAGGCGCTCGTTGGGTACCGCTTCATGCCGCATCTGGAAGGCTATGCTGGCTGGGACTACCACCACTTCGGCGCTGACGAGTCGGCGACCGGGGATGACGTGGACACGGAGGAGACCGGGTATGCGTTCGGTCTTCGTTTCGTTCATCCGATTGGCGAGTCGGCGCTCTCGTATGTTGCTCGCGCCGGAGCCACGTACAACCACATCGAGATGGAGAACGACGACGGGGACATCATTGCGGACTCCGGACATGGGCTCGGCTGGGAGGCCGGTGTGGGGCTGGATATCCCGATCGGCGATAGCTGGAGCGTCGTGCCGATGGTCCGGTATCGCTCGCTGTCCCGGGAGATCGAGATCGAGGATGAGGCCACCGATGTTGATCTCACCTACGTGGCGACAGATCTCGGGATCACGTGGTCGTTCTGACCCTCCTCATCCCGGTGGGTACAGAGACCCCGAGCCAGATGGCTCGGGCGACTGCACGAAAGAGGCCGCCAGCTTCTGCTGGCGGCCTCGTGTTTGGTAGCGGGGACGGGACTTGAACCTGCGACCTTCCGGTGGACGGCCGAAGGGAGCTCTACTTCTTCCAGAAGCCGCGGTGCAGCAGGACCAGCACGGTGTACAGCTCCAGGCGACCGAGCAGCATGCACGCGATGAGAATGAGCTTGCCGGCGGTCGGTATCGCCGCGTATGTCTCGATCGCGCCGACCGCCCCGAGCCCCGGACCGATGTTGCCGAGCGTGGCCGCAACCGAGGACGCGGCCGTTACCATGTCGGGCGTGTAGAACGTCATGGCGAGGGAGGCAACGGCGAAGATCGCCACGAAGATGATGAAGAAGGTGGAGATGTTCGAGACGGTGCTCTCCTCCAGCGCCTGACGCCCGAGCTTGATCCGTATGATGGTGCGCGGGTGCATGGCGCGCCCCAGCTCCCGTGCGATCTTCTTGAGGATCACGAGCAAGCGTACGACCTTGATGCCACCGCCCGTTGATCCGCCGCACCCTCCGACGAACATCAGCAGGAGCAACAGCAGCCGTGACGCACCGGGCCATAGATTGAAGTCCTGCGTGACGAAGCCGGTCGTGGTCATGATCGATGTGCCCTGGAAGAAACCCGCCCGCAGGGCCGTCCAGGCCTCCTCGTAGACTCCCCCCCAGATGTTGAAGCTGAGGAGAAGGCAGCTGCCGAGCCACAATACGGTGTAGAACCGAAACTCCGGATCGCGTACGAACGCCTGTGGCTTTCCTCGCAGGGCGTGGTAGTGGAGTGCGAAGTTCGCTCCCGCGAGGAACATGAAGACGATCGTCACGATCTCGATGTAGGCGCTGTCGAAGGCGGCGATGCTCGCGCTTCGCGTGGAGAAGCCGCCCGTGGACATCGTGGCGAACGTGTGGCAGGAAGCATCGAACCAGTCCATGCCGCCGACCATGAGCAAAATGATCTGCCCGATGGTCAGCAGGACATAGAGTCCCCAGAGAAGCTTCGCCGTGGATGCGATGCGCGGCGCGAGACGGTCCTTGGAAGGACCCGGTATCTCGGCGCGGTAGATCTGCATACCGCCTACCCCGAGAAAGGGGAGAATGGCGATACACAGGACCAGGACTCCCATGCCGCCCAGCCACTGCGTCATGCCACGCCAGAACAGGATCCCGCGCGGAACGTACTCGAGACCGGACAGCACGGAGGCCCCGGTCGTCGTGAATCCGGACATCGTCTCGAAGAGGGCCGACACGGGGTCCGGTACGACACCCGAGAGAAGATAGGGGAAGGCTCCCGCGATGGTCGCCGCGATCCATCCGAATGTGACGATGGCGAATCCATCGCGTTTCGACAGGTTGATGGCGCCGCGTGTCGAGGCCCACATCAGCAGCGCGATCAGAAGAACGATCCCGCAGCTCATGGCGAGTGCCGACTGGGCCGATGCGGGATCCCCGGCGAGCCAGCCGACCAGCCAGGACAAACCTTCGGCGATGGCAATGAACGAGAGCACGTAGGAAATGAGATGCAGAACGGGGCGGGGTCTCATTTGCGGAACACTGATTCAAGCTTTGAGGCGACGCCCAGAGGTGCGAACACGATGAGCCGGTCGCCCTCCTGGAGCACTGTGTTGCCTGTTCCGATGCCGGCGACGTCTCCACGCACGACGGCGGCCACGATCGCCCTCTTCGGGAGGCGGGCGTCCCTCAGCGCCCTGCCGACCCACCTGCTGCCTCCAGACACGTGGACCTCCAGCAGTTCCCCCGGCACACTCTGCAGGAGGGTTATCGCCAGGATGCTGGCGCCACGAACGAAGCGGAGAATGGCGTTCATGGTCGCATAGTACGGGCTGACGGCTCGGTCGAGCAGTCCGGCCTCGTTGATGATCGAGACATACTCCGGCTTGGAGATGATGGCAACCCCGAGGGCCGCCCCCAGTTTCTGAGCAAGGAGGCAGGCGATCATGTTGTTCTCATCGTTGCCTGTCGAGGCTACGATGGCGGTGTTGGGCGTGATGCCGATCTCATTGAGAACCGTGGGGTCCAGGGCGCTGCCCGAGATCACCATGCACTTCTTCAACGATGCGGAGCACTCATAGGCTCGCTCGGTGCTCTCCTCGATCACGACGACCTGCTTGCCGGTCCGTTCCAGGTGACGGGCGAGCCGCAAGCCTACGTCACCTCCTCCGGCGACAACGACCTTGTGAACCGCGGTCTTGTGCGGTCGGACGGTGTTGAGGAAGGCCTGCACATCAGTCGGTTGCCCGACGCAGTAGATCGTGTCCTTGGCCTCAAACACCGTGTCGCCGTGTGGCATCAGCAACTTCTCTCTGCGCATGACCGCGATCAGGCGCACGTTGCCGAGAATCTCCGGGTGCGGGAAGTTCCTGAGAGGTCCTGCGAGCAGAGGGCTGCCGGGAAGCACATCCGTGCCTACGGCCTGGATGCGCCCCCCCGCCATGCGGACGATCTCCTTGGCGCCGCCCAGATTGAGGACGGACAGAACCTCGAGGGCGCACTCGTCGTGCTCGTTGACGACCAGGTCGATCCCGAGGGCCGAGAGATTGTCCACATGTCGCTCAGCGCTCAACTCGTCATTCGATACACGGGCCGCCGTGTACTGTGCGCCGGCCGCGTGCGCGAATGCGGCGGCCAATATGTTGACCTCATCCCGATTCGTCACGGTTGCGACGAGCCCGGCCTTCGCCACGCCCGCTTCCTCAAGGGCCCCGGGACTGATACCGCTGCCAAGGACGGTCTGAACGTCCAGTTCGGACGCGATCTCTTCGAGGGGGTGGGGGCGGTGGTCGACCACCACGACGTCGTGTTTCTCGTCGCACAACCTGGATGCCAGCCTGTGCCCGGCGACTCCCGCTCCGATGATGACAACTCTCATTGCCCGCCCTTGTGAGTGAGGTCTTCCAGCGCCACATACTCACACACCGGGCGACGGAGCTCAAGTCATAGTCGCGGAACAGCGCGGAGGAGGGGCATGAGGGCTGCGTTATGCAGAACCGCACGAGCCAGAAGGCCCGGCCGGTTCGTATTTGGCGGCGTGAGGGATGGCGAGAATCGGTCTGATGGTCTGACTGACCCGCCGACCAGGAGATCGGGGAACACTGTCGACCGAGCCGGCTGCTCGTCAGTTGACGCTGCGGATTAGAGCATGATAGAATATTCATACTTGAGGAAGACGCGCTTTATAAGATGCTGGACCACCGATACTGAGTTCGTGTCCGCCGAGACGCATTGCCCGGCAGCGCACTGTGTGGCTCCGGGACCATCAGGAGGCGTCCGACGACGTGAAGATTCTCGGCTTGTCAGCATTCTACCACGATAGTGCGGCCTGTCTGGTCGTCGACGGTGACATCGCCGCGGCCGCCCAGGAGGAGCGCTTCACGCGGAAGAAGCACGATCTCGAGTATCCGCGGGGA
>CAZRAD010000136.1:0-6641 GCA_964597945.1 uncultured bacterium | reverse complement strand
TGGAAGCGGCGATCACGGGTTACGTCCCGTCTGTGGGCGAAGGGGAACCTTTGTCCCTGGAAACCTTGACGCGCCAGCTTGAGTCCGCGGGCATCTCCCAGCCGCCCGACCCGGAGGCGGCCAAAATCCTCTTTAAGCGCATAGCGAAAAACAAGGACGTCAAGGGAACGGTGATCGCCAGGGGCGTTCCCCCGGAAGAGGTCGTGGACGCTCGGATCGAGTTTCTGGGCGATGAGATCGAGACGATCTCGGAAATCGATCTGATCTCGAGAAAGACCATCTGGAAGATGGACACCGTCACGGTCTACCCGGCGAAGCATTTCGTTACGACGCAGGACAGGGTTGACCGCGCCATCGAGCTCATCCAGGACGAACTCGAGGTCCAGCTCAAGGCGTTCCGCGCCGAGAACAAGCTTCTCGAGGCGCAGCGGATCGAGCAGCGGACGCGCTTCGACATCGAGATGCTCCGCGAGATGGGCTACTGCACCGGCATCGAGAACTACTCGCGTCACCTGTCCGGCCGCGGTCCCGGTGAACGCCCGGCCGTGCTGTTGGACTACTTCCCGGACGATTTCCTGATGTTTATGGACGAATCGCACGTCTCGATCCCGCAGGTGCGCGGCATGTATCGCGGGGATCGCGCAAGGAAGGAGACGCTGGTCAAGTACGGCTTCCGGCTTCCATCCGCGCTCGACAACCGGCCGCTGGTGTTTGAGGAGTTCGAGGAGTTCATGAAGAGCGCCGTGTTCGTCTCGGCCACACCCGGCGAGTTCGAGCTCGATGCGAGCGGCGGCGTGGTCGTCGAACAGATCATCCGCCCGACGGGACTGGTCGACCCGGAGATCATCGTGCGCCCCGTTGCGGGACAGGTCGATGACCTTCTTGAGGAGATCCGGCTGCACGTCGCGAAGTCGGGGCGGGTGCTCGTGACCACACTGACCAAGCGGATGGCCGAGGACCTGACGGACTACCTCACGGGATTCGGCACCCGTGTGCGCTATCTTCACTCGGACATCGCCGCCGTCGAGCGTGTTGAGATCATTCGGGGGCTCAGACTCGGGGAGTTCGACGTGCTCGTCGGAATCAACCTTCTTCGAGAGGGACTCGACCTGCCGGAGGTCTCGCTTGTGGCCGTGCTCGACGCGGACAAGGAGGGGTTCCTCCGGTCCGACAGATCGCTCATCCAGACGTCGGGGCGGGCGGCGCGGAACCTCAGTGGAAAGGTCATCTTCTACGCCGACAAGATCACCGGTTCGATGGACAGGGCGCTCAAGGAGATGGAACGTCGCCGCACGCGGCAGCTCGCGTACAACAAGGAGCACGGGATCACGCCGCAGAGCATCGTCAAGAGTGTTGAGGAGATCATGCGCGCCACCGCGGTCGCCGATTCGAAGGAGGACTTCGAACAGGACTCGAAGATGCTCGACCTCATGCCGGGGATGGATACGGCGCAGATGATCGAGATCCTCGAGGAGCAGATGCTCCAGGCGGCCGCCGAGCTGGAGTTCGAGAAGGCGGCGAGCTTCCGAGACCGGATCGACGATCTGAGGATGACCGCGCTCGCCGGTGGAGCCAGGAAGAGCGGAAAGCGCGGCGGCGCGGCGAAGACCGCGTCGGGCGTGCCGGTCGCCCGCAAGACGCCGAGGCGGGGGAAGGGCGACGCGCCGAGGCCAGCGAAGGAGAACGTCATCCGCGGCGATGACAGACGCAGGAGGAAGCGGTGAGCACGATCGAACAGGCTGCGGCGGACATCATCCGCCGCGCGCTCGAGGAGGACGTCGGAACGGGCGACGTCACGACGGACAGCACGGTCCCTCAGGGGCAGCTGGCCAGCGCGCGCATCATCGCAAAGCAGGACGGTGTCTTGGCCGGCATCACGGTCGCGGAGGCGGTCTTCCGCGCGCTCGATCCATCGTTGGTGATGACGTCGCACCTCATCGACGGTGCGGCTCTGAGGCCCGGCGCCGTCGTGGCGACGCTCAAGGGTCGAAGCCGCGCCATCCTCACGGCCGAGCGCACCGCGCTCAATTTCCTCCAGCGCCTCTCGGGCGTCGCGACGATCACGGCCCGATACGTCGGGGAACTCGAGGGGACAGGCGTACGGCTGCTCGACACCAGGAAGACCACGCCCGGACTTCGCGTGCTGGAGAAGTACGCGGTGGCGGTCGGTGGAGGGGCGAACCACCGGGTCGGCCTCTGGGACATGGCTCTGATCAAGGAGAACCACATCGCGGCCGCGATGGGCATCGGCCCAGCCGTGGCCGGAGTCCGCGCGAGGCACCCGGGTATCAAGATCGAGGTCGAGGTCACCAATCTCACGGAGCTGGACCGGGCGCTCGACGCGCACGCCGACCGCGTGATGCTCGACAACATGTCGCGCGATGTGATGGAACAGGCTATCGCGAAGGCGCGGTCGCACGCGCACCGCGCCGAGATCGAGGTCTCGGGCAACGTCACGCTCGAACGTCTCCGCGAGATCGCGTCGCTCGGTCCCGATTTCATCTCGGTCGGCAGTGTTACGCACTCCGCGCCGGCGCTCGACCTGTCGCTCCTCTTCGACGAGGACGCGCCGTGAACACCCGCTGGACCATCGAGACCCACGACACCGTAACCTCCACCATGGACCTGGCGCGCAAACGCGCGCGCGCGGGCGCCCCGGACGGGCTCGTGGTCGTGGCGGCCGAGCAGACGAGCGGCCGCGGGCGCCGCGGGAACCGCTGGGAGTCCCCGCGCGGCGGGCTGTGGCTCACCGTTCTGCTCAGGTCTCCGGATTCACTGGGACCGCTCGTGACGGTGGCTGGGGCGCTCGCCGCCGTCGCCGCGTGCTGGAGGGCGGCCGGCGTGGACGTGCGCGTGAAGTGGCCCAACGATCTCTACGCGGGAGGAGCGAAGCTCGGAGGTGTGATGGCCGAGGCGGCGGCGCGAACCGTGCTGTTGGGAATCGGGATCAACGCGAATCTGAGCGCAGGACAGCTGCCGTCGACCGAGCAGTACCGCACGACGTCGCTCGCCGTGGAGGGTGGGGCTCCGGTCGGGCTGGTGGGGCTGCGTGAGCTCCTGCTCGAGGAGCTCGAGGTGCGTCTTGCGATGGTGTCGGGGGGGAGTCTCGCTGCGGTGGTGGACGAGTGGCGCGCTCGCTCGCTCGAACTCGGGAGGCGTGTGCTCGCGACACGGGGGGAGGAGACGTTCCGCGGGACTGCCCTGGGCATCCGGGAAGACGGGGGGCTCGTGGTGGATGTGGAGGACGGTGAGCGCGTTGTCCTGATGCCGCACGGGGATGTCACGCTGGGTCTCCTTCGCGAGCGCTGATAGGGGGGCTGATACGCCGCTGCCGCGTGGCGAGGCGGAGCGGCAAGATGCTGCTTGACAGGGTCGCAGGGTTGGCCTAATATGGCTAAGTAATACGATATTAGCCGTTTACGGCTAACTGGAATGAATCTCGCAGGCTTGCACGAATGTGGCTGATTCGTGGGACGTGGCGGGAAGAGGCAAACCATGAGAGGAACAGCGAAGACATACGTGGCGCTGATCGGGGACCTGGTCGCCTCACGAGGGCTTGAGGATCGCGCGGCGGCGCAGGCGAGCGTTCTGGCGGCGCTCTCGAGTGCGAACGCCGAGTGGGCTGATGCGCTTGCGGCGCGGTTCGTCGTGACCCTGGGCGACGAGTTCCAGGGGCTTCTCCTCACGGCTGAGCACGCATTCGATGTCGTCGCGACGCTGGAGCGCGGATTGGGGGGAGTGCGGGCGAGATACGGCATCGGAGTGGGTGAGCTTGCCACCCCGCTGCGGCAGGATGCCATCGGGATGGACGGCCCGTGTTTCCACCGCGCACGGGAGGCGGTCGAGCGCGGCAAGCGCGATGACCGCTGGGTGACCGTGGCCGGGTTCGGCGGAGCGCGGGACGAGCTGATGAACGGGCTCTTCCGCATCATGGGCGGTGTGCGGCGGTCGTGGACCGAGGTGCAGGCGGAGACCGTGTTCGTCGTGCGTGAGCTCGGAGAGCAGAAGGCGGCCGCGGCGGCGCGGGGCGTCAGCGAGGCGACGGTGAGCAAGGCGCTCAAGGCGGCGCTCTACGAACCGTTCACAGAGGCCGAACGTACGGTGAAGAAGCTCCTCTCGGGGGCCATCGAGGCGACCCGTCGCGACGCGGGAGGCAGGGTGTGAGCTGGACCCCCTCGCTGACGCTCCTGGTGCTCCTGTTCGTCGGACACGCGATCGCGGACTTCGTCGTGCAGACCGAGAGCATTGCGGCGCGGAAGGAACGGCAGATGAGCGCGATGCTCATCCACGGCCTGGCGACGCTGGGGACGCATGTCGTGGTCGCTGTACCGTTCCTCACGCCGCAGCTGCTCGTCGGACTGATCGCGCTGGGCGTGGTCCATACGGTGACCGACATCGTCCGCAGAGCGATCGTCCGCGACATTCCGGAGCGCGCATTCCCGGGGTTGATGGTCGACCAGGCCGTGCACGCGGCGGCCATCCTGGCCCTGTGGTGGTTCGTTGCGGAACGGAGCGGCTCGGTGCAGTTCGCGGACTGGGTTCCGTGTGGAGCGGGCGGAGCGATCGCTACGTACGGACGGATCGCTGCGGTCGCCGGCGGCCTTGCGCTCAACTGGAAGGGCGGGACGGCGGTTGTGAGGCGGTTGCTCGCGCGCTATCCGGAGGTCGTCCCCGCGGAGGCCGGAGAGAGCGGTCATCAGTACGCGATGGGACGGACCATCGGGTGTCTCGAACGGACACTCGTCTTCTCGCTGGTGCTGTTCGGACAGTGGGGCGCCCTGGGCTTCGTGATCGCGGCGAAGTCGATCGCCAGATTCAGGGAGCTCGACGACAAGAGCTTCGCAGACTACTACCTGATCGGCACGCTCGCGAGCATGCTCGTGGCCGTCGGGACAGGAATTCTGGTGCGGCATCTGCTGTCGGCATAGACCGACAACGCGTTGACGGCGGACGCGGGGACCAGCTCGACTCGGAGGAAACATGCTTCTGGCAATCGACGTGGGCAACACGAACATGGTCTTTGGATTCCTGCGGGGCGGCAAGGTCGTTTCGAGCTGGCGCGTGAGCACGAACCGCGACCGTACGGCGGACGAATACGGACTGTTGGTCCATCAGCTCTGTGAGCACGCGTGCGCGGGTATCGAGGAGATCTCCGGTGTCGTGATCTGCTGCGTGGTTCCTCCGATCACGGGCGCGCTCGAGCAGATGTCGCGGGACGCGCTCAAGCTCCCGCCCGTCGTCGTGCGCTCCGATCTCGAGCTCGACATCATCATCGACTACTATGACCCCACGGAGGTCGGGGCGGACCGGCTCGCGAACGCAGTCGCCGTGCGGAAGCTCACGCGCAGGGCCGCTATCGTGGTCGATTTCGGGACGGCCACGACGTTCGACGTCATCACCGCGAACGGCCACTACGCGGGTGGCGCGATCGCTCCCGGCGTCAGAACGTCGAGCGAGAACCTCTTCAGACGTGCGGCGCTCCTTCACGGTGTGAGGATGGATGCGCCCGAATCGTCGATCGGCCGCTCCACCGACGAATCGCTCCGCGCCGGCATCATCTTCGGAGCGGCGGGGCAGGTTGACGCTATCGTGAGAAGGCTCTCGGCCGAGATCGGGGAGAAGCCCCTGGTGATCGCCACCGGCGGGCTGGCTCCGACCATCGCTCCGCTCTCGGAGACCATCGAGCGGGTCGAGCCGGATCTCACACTCATGGGGCTGGCTCTCGTCTATGAGAAGGTCACGGAGCAGTAGCGAGCCTCCTCGAAAAACCGCTTGCACCCTCGATGCGCTTCGGTTAGATTAGCACTCCGATAAGACGACTGCTAACCGGCCGCACGGCCTTGTCCCGCATCTCCCGGCGAGGGCTCGGGCGTGCGCGGCCGGGAGGCGGCGACGGTGTGGAGTGCAGAGGCAACGCGACACGGGTCACATGCATGAAGGAGGAGAGAGATGGCAGCGAAGAAGCTGAACATCAAGCCGCTGTCCAATCGGGTTCTCGTCAAGAGGCTCGAGGAGGAGCTCCAGACGACCGCCGGCGGCATCATCGTTCCGGACTCGGCCAAGGAGAAGCCCCAGCGCGGCAAGGTCGTCGCCAAGGGCCCGGGCCGCATGACCGACGACGGCAAGCGGATCGATATGGACGTCAAGGTGGGCGACGAGGTGCTCTTCGGCAAGTGGTCGGGCAGTGAGATCACGGTGGACGGCGAGGAGTATCTCTTCATGAAGGACGATGACATCCTGGCGATCCTCTAGGATCGAGCCAAGACGGGGAGTAGTACAGCATGGCAAAGCAGGTAGAGTTTGACTCCACAGCACGCGATCACCTCCGCCGTGGCGTTGACAAGCTCGCGGACGCAGTCCGCGTGACGCTCGGTCCGAGAGGCCGGAACGTCGTGCTCGACAAGAAGTACGGATCTCCCGTGATCACCAACGACGGCGTCACCATCGCCAAGGAGATCGATCTGGAAGACCCCTACGAGAACATGGGCGCCCAGATGCTCAAGGAGGTCGCCACGAAGACCGCCGACGTCGCCGGTGACGGCACGACGACGGCCACCGTTCTGGCCCAGGCCATGGTGGCCGAGGGCCTCAGGAACGTGACGGCCGGCGCCAACCCGATGGACCTCAAGCGCGGCATCGAG
>CAZRAD010000135.1:0-6658 GCA_964597945.1 uncultured bacterium | reverse complement strand
GAACCGCGCTTGACACCGACGCATCGAACAGGCGATGCTTCCGCACGTCTGAAGCTGAATGTGAGACAGGCCATCCTCGAATCCAGGAGGAACTTGATGAAGAAGATGCTGACAATGCTCGTCACCCTCGTCCTCGTCGCGTCGCTCGCCGGCTGCGCGTCGATGTCGGGAAGCGACAAGGGAATCCTCATCGGTGGGGCAAGCGGAGCAGTCATCGGCGGAGCCATCGGTGACGCATCCGGCAACACTGCGCTCGGCGCCATCCTCGGCGCGGTGATCGGTGGAGCGGCGGGAGCCGCCATCGGCGAGTACATGGACGACCAGGCCGAGGAGATCGATGCGGACATCGAGGGAGCCACCGTCGAGCGCGTCGGTGAGGGCATCAAGATCACGTTCGACTCGGGTCTCCTCTTCGACGTCGACAAGTCCGACCTCCGACCCGCGTCGCAGGAGAACCTGACCGAGCTGGCCAGAATCCTCAACAAGTACCCCGACACCGACATTCTCGTCGAGGGTCACACTGATGCCGACGGCACCGAGGAGTACAACATGGCCCTCTCGGAACGTCGCGCCCTGTCGGTCTCCACCTACCTCATCGAGCATTCGGTTGAGGCGGGACGGATGACCATCACGTGGTACGGTGAGATGCAGCCGGTGGCCGACAACGACACGGTCGAGGGCAAGCAGCAGAACCGCCGCGTCGAAGTCGCCATCATGGCGAACGATGAGCTCAAGGCGGCTGCCGAGCGCGGCGAGCTCGCCGGCGAGTAGAACGCAGCTCACGCCTCATCGAAGAACGACGAACGGCCTCCGGGGAACCGGGGGCCGTTCTCTTGTCCCCCGCGCCGGGTTGTACAGCGCGCCGGACGCACGCGCAGGACGCACGGGGCGGAACTTCATGATACTTGAGCATCACACGGCAAAGGCTGTATACTGGTGATTACTGAGATCATCCAATCGATCACGACTCGGACCGGGAGACTTCGATGAAAGCACAGCGAACACTCCTCGTCACCATGGCCCTGCTGGCGGTTCTGTCCGGCACACTCTGCGCGTCCGGACGTGTTGCCGACACCGCTGCCGACGATACGGCCGGCGCGCCCACCTTGACCAAGCTCCGCCAGACCGCCGCGCGTGTCGCTGAACTTGGCGACGATGTCGACTGGATGGGTCCGACGGCTCCGCCGTGGGTCACATCACGCGAACGGTTCGACCCTCCCCCCTCCTGGACAGTCTATGTGATCCCCGGAGTTCCGGGATACGAGTGGCGGCACGGGTGTACGCCGACGGCCATCGGAATGATCATGGGCTACTACGATGGGCAGGGTCACGGCAAACTCATGCCAGGCGACGCCTCGACACAGACCGAGGCCATCAACCAGGCCATCGCGTCACAGCGCTCAGAGCTCGATCCCGCGAACTACGAGGACTACTGCCTTCCGATGGACAGCCACGGAGGGACGATTCTGCCCGACCTGTCCGAGGACCCGCCCGGCGACGAGCACACCAACGACTGCATCGCGGACTTCATCGGCACGTCATGGAGCGTCCGCGACATGGCCTACGGTTGGACACGCACGAGCTACCTTGAAGATGCGGTCCCGGAGTACATCGAGTCCCGCTACCCCGATTACGACGCCTTCGCCGAGTTCGTCCACATCCAGTTCGGGACGCTCAGCTGGGAGTTCTTCAAAGCGGAGATGGACGCCGGCAGACCGATGCAGATGTCGGTCGATACCGACGGGGACGGCAGCAGTGACCACTCGGTCGCGACGATCGGCTACGCACAGAACGCTGCAGGTGACTCCATGTACTACGGGTGTCTCGACACGTGGGGACCGGCGAGCGATGTGCGGTGGTGTGAATTCGCGCAGATGGAGGAAGGACAGGGATTCGGCGTCCGCCGGGCCACGCTCATCACGCTCGACCGTTCGCTCATCGTGGACGCAGGTGGCGGTGAGGAGTACACGACCATCCAGGACGCCATCGATGCGGCCCCGGACGGCCGAATGATCAAGGTTATGCCCGGCACCTACACCGGCATCGGGAACATCGACATCGACCCGGGCGACAAGAGCCTCCACATCATGGCGATGAACACGCGCGGTGACGTCATCATCGATTGCGAGAACGCCGGTCACGCGTTCTACTTCAACAGTTCGCAGGACACGACCACGGTCATCGAGGGGTTCACGATCCGCAACGGACTGGCGACCTACGGCGGAGCCGTCGAGTGCTTCTGGACCTGCTCGCCGAAGCTCGTCGATCTCACCATCGAGTACTGCCAGGCGACGACCGACGGCGGCGCCATCGCCTGCCGTGCCAATTCGAACCCCATCATCAGAAACTGCTCGATCTACCAGTGTGCGAGCGCGGGACGCGGCGGGGGCATGTTCTGCGGAGCCTCCTCTCCCATCGTCAGCGAGACAACGATTGCAGAGTGCTCGTCCGGCGGAGAGGGCGGCGGCATGTACTGCTTCAGCACGTCGTCACCGGTGGTCACCAACACGGTGATAGCCAACAGCATCGCGGGAGCCGGCATCGCTGTGGACGGAACGGCAACACCAACGGTCGACCACTGCTGCGTCTTTGGCAACGCGGGCGGTGACGCGGTTCCGGCCGGAGTCGACAACCTCTTCGATGATCCGCTGTTCTGCCCGTCGGCACTCACGCTCTACGACGACTCGCCGTGTCTGCCCGCCAACAATGCCTGGGGTGAACAGATCGGCACGTATGGGGCCGGCGGATGCGGAACGCCGGTCAACGGCATCTTCTACGCGGTCGCGACGGGAGCGAACGAGGTCACACTGCGGTGGGATCTCGATTTCATCGACGGTATCGACGGTCTCATCATCAAGCGCGCCCTCAACGAGGACGGACCGTACGAGCCCGTCACGAGAGACCCGCTCGCCTTCATCACTCCGGGTGTGCACGTGGACGAAACGGTCTGGCCGGAGACGACATTCTGGTACCGGCTCAACGCGCTGATGTGGGACGGGACCGAGGACATCTGCGGGCAGGGTGAGGTGACGGTGTCGACCGCAGGGACGCTCGCCGTACACTTCGCGCGCCCCACGCCGACCCCGTTCACCGAAAGCACAACGCTTGCGTTCGAGATCCCGCGCGGAGCCGAGCGGACCCGCATCACGGTGTTCGATGCCGCGGGGCGGTGCGTGCGGACACTCGTGGACGAGGAGGTCGGTGGCGGACGCTGGAACGTCGTCTGGAACGGTCGCGACGACACCGGAGCCAAGGTCGCCGCCGGCGTCTACTTCGTCAGATTCGAATGTGATGAGGTCCGCCGGGGCAGGAAGCTCGTGCTCGTACGCTAGCTCGCTACTTCAGCAAGAGCATCTTCTTCGACATCCCGCCCTGCGGGGTCTCGAGACGGTAGAAGTACACGCCCGAAGCGACGCTGTTGCCCGCCTCGTCCTTCCCCTCCCAGACGGCCTGGTAGGTGTCGGCCGCGTGGTAGCCGTCGGCAAGCGTTGCCACGCGGCGACCCGCCACGTCGTAGACGAAGAGCCTGACGTCTCCGCCGACGGGAAGCGCGAAGGCGATCGCCGTCCCGCGCCTGACCGGATTCGGATAGTTCTGCGACAGTGACAGGACGCTCGTCGTGTCACCCGAGGAGGAACCCGTGCCGACCGGGACCTGCTCGGTGTACGGGAAGCAGTTGAAGCCCGTGACCGTCAGCATCACCGTCTCGCCGGCCAGAGTATCCGCGAACGCGATGACGGCCTCGCCGCCCGCGTCGGCGACCGCCGACCCGATGCACTCTCCCGCCTCCGAGAGCGCCGCGAGCGCGCCGGCCTCCGCCTGCACGGTGAACTCGAAGGCCGCCGGGTTCACGGAGCCACCGTGCGTCACGGCGAGTGTATCTGGTGCGGCGGTCCGCACGCGCAGACTCGGATCACCGAAGACGTGCCAGTGATTGAACTCGTTCGCGCCGTTCGAACCGTACGCATCGATCATGGCGCAGGCGCCGTTCATATAGAGACCCGCCAGCGTCCGGTTCTCCTCTGTGACGAGGAGGTCCATGATCTCGACGTGCGCGGTGATCGGCGGGACCCAGTCCTGGCTGATCGAGGACCCGTAGAACCCGACGGCGCCGGTGGGACGGTCGCCGTTGGTGGCGCGCATCCAGATCTCCGCGAAACACGTGAGCGTGTGGAACTTCCCGACCCTGCAGGCAGTGCTCACGACCCACGGGAGCATGTCGTCGTTGGTGAGCGCGTTGACGTGGCCGTTGATGAACGGACCGGTCGACCACCCCATCGTATTGCCGTGCCCCATGTAGTTGACCAAGCTCCGCCCCTCGTTGACGGCCGCCGTGATCTGGGCCGTGCTCGCGGTCGGATCGTAGATGGCGTCGACCTCGGTGAACGTGAACCCGAGGAGCATCTGCCGGATGTCGTCCATGAACTCGAAGTCCGGCGTGCCGGTCCCCCCGTCCTGATTGGACGCGATCCCGGTCGCCCTGTGGTACCACGCGGCACCCGATTGTGGCTGGCTCTCGTACTCGACGCTTCTTGTGACCTGCGTCAGAACCTGGTCGGTGGTCTCCGCGGAGAAGCGACCGATGAGGATATCCGGGTAGTTGTCGGAGCCGGCGAGCAGCGCGTACATCGGGTCCGCAGCATTGCTTCCGTCAAGATACGTGGGCATCTGGTCGCCGTCGCCGACAAGAAGGACGAACGCGATGCCCTCGTTCTCGTAGGCGTCAAGGATGTAGTCGGCGATGTCGTCATCGGTGGTCCCGATGGTGGAGAGAGCCACGAGCGTCGTTGGAACACCGGACTGTTCCTTCCACGCGACGAACGCCGCCATCGAGCTGACGAAGTCGTCGTGCGCGATGATGAGCATGGGGCCGATCTCGGGTACCGGCGAGTAGCGGCCGCGCGCCGTCGCGAGCGTTCCGCTTTGAAGAAGCGCGTCGGCATTGAGGTAGTGGCTTGCGTATGCGCGCTCGAACTCGGCGGAGCGCACCGGCGGCCGGCTGTGAAGCTCGTTTGCCCCGCCCTCGTTCGTGGTCACAACCTCGATGGTCGCCGACCGGAGCACGCGGAGCGTGCGCCGCGCAGGGTTGTACTGGAACGCATTCACCGACACGACGGCCCCGCGCGTGTCGCGGAGAATGTACGGATCGCCGATCTGCGCGGGCTCCGCGGGATACCATCCGTCCCCGGCGTAGACCGGGCCGAGTTCGTACGGAACGCTCGCTGGGTCGATCTCGCGTGAGATACTCCCCTTCGACGGCAGCAGGTCGACGTCGGCAAACTCCTCGAACACCGCGTCGCTCACCCGGAGCGCGACCGCGCCCATATCATAGACCGCGACCGATGTCCGGACGACCGGCAGTTCGGGAGCACCACGTTCGAGCCTGAGCGCCGCGCCCGGAAGCCCAAGCGCTGTCCACTCCCCACCCATCGTCGTCACCTCCGCCGTCATGAACCGGTTCAGCTCGAAGCTGAGCCGCGTCGTCGCGAGGTCGGAAGCGACCACGCGGAGCGCGAACGGCTCATCCCCCGGTGCCAGGTGAACCTGCTCGATGCCTGCGGAGGTCCGCGCAGCACCAGTCCAGAGCATCGGTGTTGCCGCCGCGGATGCAGTGAACACGATCGACACCAGCGCGGCCAGCGCGAGCGCTGCGAGTATCGGCTTGAACGTCGCCACTCTGTGTCTCGGGGATTTCTTCAGGAGTGTCGTCTTCATGGGGCCTTCCCTCCGGGGCATGAGAGTCCCGTCAGTTGCAGAGGCTTATCCACTCACATTGTACCACGCCGAAGAGCACTGTGGCAGGGTCGCTCTCTTCGGATGTGCGCCCGAGCGCTCCGTCCCTCGCCCTGTGCCCTGGTGCCGAAACACGGAAGCATGGTATCATATTATCGTCATTACTATGTTGGATACGCGACCACACGACCCACCACTGCTCCGGGAGGTCATTCGATGCGCACATTGCTCACTCTTTGGATGCCGCTCTGGACGTCTGCGCTTCTTCTCATACCGACAATGGCACAGGCCGCGACTATCAGGATAGAGCCGGACGGCTCTGGAGACTACCCGACCATTCAGCTTGGAGTCACCGCGGCCGCTGTCGGCGACACGGTGCTCCTCGCGAACGGGACGTACGTCGGCGACGGGAACCGCGACATCTCCTTCGATGGCAAGGAGATCCGGCTCGCTTCCGAGTACAGCGACGCATCGATGTGCATCATCGATTGCGAGGGCTCCTCCGCAAACCCTCACCGTGGGTTCTACTTCCACGGCGGCGAGGGGACTCAGGCCAGGCTCGCGGACATCACCATCCGCAATGGGTATGTCGAAGCGGGGGTTGGCGGCGCGGGAATCTCGTGCGACGCCAGTTCCCCGACCATCATGCGTGTCGTGTTCGAGAGCTGCTCGGCGAGCAGCGGCGGTGGCTTCTACGCGATCAACGGAGGCTCCCCCTCGCTCCTCGAGTGCTCGTTCATCGAGTGCACCGGCTGGAACTACCACGGCGGAGCGGTCTTCGTGCGACACACGAATGCCGGCTTCTACGACTGCTACTTCAAGGGAAACTCGTGCCAGCGCAAGGGCGGCGCGTTGGGGTTCTTCGAGGCCGGCCCCGTGGTCTCAGGGTGCACGTTCATCGGCAACGAGGCGCATCAGAGCGATC
>CAZRAD010000134.1:0-6712 GCA_964597945.1 uncultured bacterium | reverse complement strand
CATCCTCCCGTACCCGATGGAGAACATCATCGGGACGCTTCCCGGCAACGGGCGCCTGGGCGGTTGCTACATCATCGGTGCGCACTACGACGCGATCGCCGGCGGCTCGTTTCCCGGCGAGGTGATGTGGTGGTGCGACAACGAGGCTCCCGGGGCCGACGACAACGCGACCGGTGTGGCGACCGTGCTTGAGGCGGCGCGCGTGCTGGCCGGCTCGGGCGGGACCTATCCGTTCGATGTCCGGTTCGCGCTGTTCACGGCCGAGGAGGTCGGGCTCGATGGGAGCCGGGTGTACGCGGACAGCATCGCGGCCGCAGGCGACACGGTCTACGCGGTCCTGAACGTTGATATGATCGCCTACAAGCGCAATGCGGCCCACACCGATACGTGCCACATCGTGACGAACACGGGGACGCGGTGGTTCGCGGACTGGCTATCGGAGACGACCACGGGCGACTACGCGGGCGCTTTCCCGGACTTCGACGTGGAGCGCATCGATATCGCTCTGGCGTACAGCGATCACGCCAGTTTCTGGGCGAACGGCTACGACGGACTCGTCGTCATCGAGCACTACGACCCGAGAGATCGCAATATCAACTACCACACGATCGAAGACCGCCTCGACACGGTATTCGCGAGCCAGCTCGGCTCGACGGCGCGCATGTGTGTCGGCGCGCTGGCTCGGCTGATCGATCCGGACGCGACCTTCAATCTCGCCGTCTTCGGAAGCGACTTCGCTTTCACACCGGTCTATCTCAGCAGCGACGAGCCGGGCGTCATCACGATCGATCTGCATGCCTATGGTCCCGAGGAGGACGTCGACGTGACGCTCGATATCTGGGATGGCGAACCGAATGAGGGAACACTGCTCGAATCGACGAGCTTCACCAGGACGATGGGCGGCGGCCAGTACACCACCCACCAGTTCCTCTGGCAGCTCTCCGAGGATGACGTCGGGGAACACGATCTGTGGGTCCGAGCGAGTACCGACGGAACCGACGAGCTGACGCTGACCGACAACGTCGCGTCAACGACCGTCCACGTGAGTTCGCCGAGGCTCTTCGTGAACGAGCATTTCGTATGGCCGAACCCGGCGTCCGGTGTCGGCGATGTACGATTCCGCTACGAGCTGTCGAGAGATGCCGCGGCGGTGGAACTGGACATCTACGATCTGACGGGTCAGCAGCTGGGCGAACTGCGCCGCACCTACGAGCAGTCGGCCGGCGATGCCGGGAACGCCGGGATGCTGTCCGGCTGGAACGACATCGGTTGGAACGCCCTTGGCGACGGGGTCGGCGAACTGGCCAGCGGCGTCTACATCTACCGGCTGTCCGTCTGGGACCGCGGCGCCGTCGAGGAGTCCGACCTGGTCACGGGACGGTTCGCCGTCGTCCGCTAGACCGAACGCAGAGTTGAACCGTCACGAGGCGCTCCGTGACGGCCGTACCATTCCAGGGGAAGCGGGATGCCGGCTCATCGTGACAGGCGCGATGCCGAGGATCGAGCGAGGCGCGTGGTCCTTGGTGTCGCGAACCTCGCGCTTGCGGGCATGCTTGTGCTGGCGGTGGCGCGCTTCCAGGGCTCCGTCGCACAGGTCTATGGGGACCGCTTTTTCTATGTCCCGATCGTGATGCTCGCCCTCGCTGGATGGAGGGCGGTCGTCGGAGTGCTGATCCTCATCGGGAGGCGCCGTGGAGCCTAGTCTGGGTGGACAGAGACGCGGCGTGGTCGCGTTCGATGTCGACGGAGTGCTTCTCAGACGCCTGTTCCTTGTCAGCGCCGCCCGCGACGCGGGCCTCATCGTCTGGCTTCGCACACTCTGGCTTGGATTCCAGCTGAAGGTCGGCGCCATCGACGTCCGTCAGGCCGTCGAACGTGCCTACCGTCTACTCGCCGGCCGCACGATGGCCGATCTGCTTGCGACCGGCGCGTCGCTACGGCTGACCGACGGAGCGGAGGAACTCTGTACGAGACTGCGCGAGTGTGGATATCTCGTCGTTCTCGTGAGCGCCGGGGTTCCGCAGGAAGTGCTGGAGCGAATGGCGGCGCATCTCGGCGCGCAGGCGGCGTACGGCGTGCTGCTCGAGCGGCTCGATGGACGCCTTACCGGACAGCTGCTGGGCGAGCGTCACTCGGCGCGGGGGAAGCGACGGAGCCTCGAGCGCATCCTTGAGCGGTGGGGGGCCGGGTGGCACGAGACGACTGTCATCGTCGACGACACGAGCAACATGGATATCGTCGAGGCGGCATGGCGGAGCATCGCCGTCAACCCCGAGGTCGCCGTCACGAAGCGGGCGAGCTTCGTGCTGCACACGGGGAACCTCATGGAGCTGCTCGAGTTCTTTCCCGAGGGACACACGACGGGGATCACGCCGCACTGGCTCGCGGTGCGCCATGAGCTCTTCCGCAAGGGCATCCACATCTGCGCCGTCGTCGTCCCGCTGATCGCGGGATGGAATCGCCCGTTCGCGCTCTGGCTGGTGAGTTCCGTGACGCTGCTGTTCGTACTCTCAGAGGTCTTTCGGCTTCTCGGTGTGGCGCTTCCGGTGTTCTCGTTCGTGACGTGGCGCTCGATGCGCGCGGGGGAGGCACGGGGGATCGTTCTGGGGCCGCTGCTCTACGGCCTCGGTATCTGGCTCGTACTCAGGTTCTTCCCGCTCCCGGCCGCCACGGTCGGCATCCTGACACTCGCAGTGGGCGACGGGGTCGCCAGCATCATGGGGAGGATGTTCGGGAAGACGCCTCTGCTGCACAATCCGGCCAAGACGTTCGTAGGGTCGCTCTCGCTCTTCGGAGTAGGCGCGATTGTTGCTATGTTCTATGTGTCAGTCCCGTGGGCACTTGCGGTCGGCCTGGCCGTGAGTCTCCTGGAGTCGCTGCCCATCGGGGCGTTCGATAACCTGTTGCTTCCGCTGGCGTCTGCTGGCATGGTATCTCTGGCCGTGGCCGTCAGTGCGGTTTGACACTCTCGTGGTCCCCCGAACGCGCGTCTCGCCGGGGGGTGTGGGTGTCGTGCCGCATCGCGTGCCCGGGCCGGCCGGCCCGCCTCACGACGACGGATTTCGTCGCACGCATCGCATACGGCGACAAGGAGGAAGAGGTGCTCAGGGAGAAACTCGAGTCCAGACAGGCCCGTCTCGGTGTCATCGGTCTCGGCTACGTCGGCCTGCCGCTCTCGATGGAGTTCGCTCGCGCGGGCTTCACGGTCGTAGGGATCGACACCAACGCGGAGAAGGTCCGGCAGCTGATGGCCGGCGAGTCGTACATTCCCGATGTGCCGTCCGAATGGGTGAGGGAGGCGGTGGAGAACGGCACATTCCTGGCGACGACCGACTTCTCGGTGCTCGCGGATCTCGACACGGTCGACATCTGCGTCCCGACCCCGCTGCGCAAGACCAAGGACCCTGACATCTCGTTCGTCAACGCGGCCGTGAACGAGATCGAGAAGTACGCTCACAAGGGCATGCTGATCATTCTCGACAGCACGACCTATCCGGGCACCACCGACGAGATCATCCTGTCGCGGATCGAGAAGACCGGACTGAAGGTAGGCGAGGACTTCTACCTCGCGTTCTCACCGGAGCGAGTCGACCCCGGCAACGAGCAGTGGACGACGAAGAATATCCCGAAGGTCGTCGGCGGTGTCACGCCGGCGTGCACTGAGCACGCGACGATCCTCTACAAGATGACGCTCGGGCCGGTCGTGCCGGTCTCTTCGACCAAGGTCGCGGAGACCGTCAAGCTTCTGGAGAACACGTTTCGAAGTGTCAACATCGGGCTGGTCAACGAGATGACCCTGATGTGTGATCGGATGGGTATCGACGTCTGGGAGGTCATCGACGCGGCCGCCACGAAGCCGTTCGGGTTCATGGCCTTCTATCCGGGCCCCGGTCTCGGCGGCCACTGCATCCCGATCGATCCGTTCTATCTGTCGTGGAAGGCTAAGGAGGCAGGCTTCGAGGCCCGCTTCATCGAGCTGGCAGGTCAGATCAACGGTCAGATGCCGTACTATGTCGTTACCAAGATCACGGACGCCCTGAACGACCAGAGCAAGGCCGTACGCGGGTCACGCGTTCTCGTGCTGGGTGCCGCTTATAAGGAGGACATCGACGATCTGCGTGAGTCTCCTTCGCTCGACATCATTAAGCTGCTCAAGGAGAAGGGCGCCGACGTGTCGTTCTCAGACCCGCATGTGCGGACGCTCGTCGAGGGTGAGATGACGATGACAAGCGTGGATCCGACGCCAGAGGCTCTGAGCGGGTTCGACTGCCTCGTCATTGCGACGGCACACACCGGGTTCGACTACGAACAGATCGTCGCCGCCGGGATCCCGATCGTCGACAGCAGGAATGCGCTCAAGGGGATCGAGGCGGGTCACATTCTGAAGATATAGGACCTGGCAGCGCCCGGAACGACCGGGTGTACCGGGGCGCACTGATCTGGAGAATCAAATGGCTGGCAAGCTCGTTACCGGTGGCGCAGGATTCATCGGCTCGCATCTCGCGGAGCGTCTCGCCGACCTCGGCCACGAGGTTCGCGTTCTCGACAATTTCACGACCGGCAGACATCAGAACATCGCTCACCTTGCGGGGCGCATCGAGGTTGTCGAGGGCGACATCCGCGACGAAGCGACGGCTGCGAGGGCGGTCGCCGGTATGGACACGGTCTTTCATCTTGCCGCGCTTGCGTCGGTGCCGCGCTCGGTCGACGATCCCATCGCCTCGAACGACGTCAATGTGATGGGATCGCTCAACATGCTGGTCGCGAGCCGGGACGCCGGTGTGAGGAGGTTCATCTACTCGAGCTCGTCGTCCGTCTACGGCGACACGCCCGAGCTGCCGAAGCGGGAGGAGATGCCGGCGCGGCCGATGTCGCCGTACGCGGTCGCGAAGCTGGCGGGTGAGTACTACACGCGGACGTTTCACGGACTCTATGGACTGGAGACCGTGTGTCTGCGGTACTTCAATGTCTTCGGCCCCAGGCAGGACCCGGGGTCGCAGTACGCGGCCGTGGTGCCGATCTTCGCGTCGCGCCTGATCGAAGGACGCGCTCCGATTATCTATGGTGACGGAGAGCAGTCGCGCGACTTCACGTACGTCTCGAGCGTTGTCGATGCCAATATTCTGGCCTCGGAGAGACCGGGCGTGGAGGGGAACATGTTCAACATCGCGCGGGGCGACACGATCACGGTCAACGAGCTCTACCGGCGGCTGCAGGAGCTCATAGGCACATCGATCGACGCCATCTATGAGGACGAGCGTCCAGGTGACGTGAAGCACTCCTTCGCGGATATCTCACGGGCCAGGAGCGAGCTCGGATTCTCGCCGGTTGTCGGACTCGACGAGGGCATCGAACTGACCGTCGAGTGGTTCCGCGCGCAGGGCTGACACGCTCGGGAGGCGTCCGTGAAGCAGGTCTGGATCCTCGATCGAAGCAGTGAGCATGCCGACGAGCTGCTCGCTGCGCTTCCTGCACACATCTACGACACGACGATCTGGAGCGACGGCGAGGACATGCTCGCCGCGCTCGGCGGGGATTCTCCGGATCTCGTGATCGTCGAGCAGGACATCGAGATGCCCCTCGCGACGGCGGTCGTGCGTGCCGTCAAGGAGCACGACCGACGGCTTCCCGTTATCGTGACGGCCGAGCAGACAAGCAGCAGGGGTGCGATCGAGTCGATGCGCGAGGGCGCCTACGACTACCTTCCGCGTGAGACGCTGCCCGGCGGTCTCGAGGATGCGGCGCGGCGCGCCCTCTCAGGCGATGGCGGCCTCATTCAGACGATTGGCTCACCGGGGCCCGGCGACGTTGAGGAACTGGGAGCCATCGTGGGGCGGACGCCCGAGATGGTGGAGATCCACAAGCTGATCGGGCAGGTTGCTGAGACCGGAGTCGCCGTGCTCATCCAGGGCGAGCCGGGGACCGGTAAGGAGCTTGTCGCCCGGGCGCTTCACTACAACAGTGACCGCCGCGGCGGCCCCTTCGTCGCGGTCAACTGCTCAGCCGTGACCCCGGAGTCGCTCGAACTCGATCTGTTCGGCGGTGCGCCTGCCGCAGGCGATGGGCCGGGCACGCACCCCGTATCAGAGCTCGGGCGTGTTGAGATGTCCGACGAAGGGACCATCTTTTTCGATGACATCGACGCCATGAGCCTCGAGATTCAGGCGCGTGTGCTCTCCATCCTCGAGGACGGGTCCTTCGAGCGCCCTGGGACGAGGAAGAAGGTGCGGTCCGATGTACGCGTCGTTGCGGCGACGAGCCGCAGTCTGGTGTCGCTGATGAAGGAGGGGAGCTTCCGAGTCGACCTCTTCTACCGTCTGAAGGTCGTCTCGCTCTTTATGCCTCCTCTTCGTGACCGTCGCGAGGACATCGCGTACCTGGCCGAGCACTTCATGCGGCGTGCCGCGGCCAAGATGCACCGTGAGATCGACGGAATCTCGCCGGCCGCCATCAAGCTTCTGCAGGAGTACCCGTGGCCGTGGAACGTCCGTGAGCTCGAGCAGTCGGTACACGGTGCCGTGGCCTTCAACCGGACAGGTGTCCTGCTTCCCGAGGATTTCGAGGTGCTCCGGGCGGGACGTGAATCGTGGCCGGCGGTCGGCGGATCCTGCAGCGACCTTGCCGCGGCCGTCCGCACGGATTTCGACCGGCGAATCACACTGGGGGAGGAAGCGATCGCGGGAGCGGTCTCCGCCGTCGTTAAGGAGGAACT
>CAZRAD010000133.1:0-6806 GCA_964597945.1 uncultured bacterium | reverse complement strand
GAGCGGAACGCTGCGAGAATCGCTGCTGCGACGTCGGCCGCGACGCCCGGAAGCTCCCGGTGAACGCTCTCGACGGCGGCAACGCTTGCGCTCATGATGCGCTCGGCCGCCTGTTCGTACCGCGCCAGATCAGTTCCCATCTTGCCTACCTCTCCGCGATGTATTCCTGGACGGCCGCAAGCCACGGACGTGGTTCCCAACCTGTCAGCTCGCGCAGACGCGCGAGCGAGAGCACCGAGTTGCGGGGCCGCGCGGCGGGTCGCGGGAAGGCCTCGCTCCCTACGGGATCGATCGTGACATCCGCCATGCCGGCGGCACCGAGGATCGCCCTCGCGAAGCCGAACCAGGTCGTCGATCCGGAGTTCGTGGCGTGCACGATCCCCTCAACGTGCCCGTCGACGAGCTCCCTCAGCACGGAGGACAGATCACGAGCGTTCGTCGGTGCGCCCAGTTGGTCATCGACGACTTCGAGCGCGCCGCGCTCCGTCGCCGCGCGAATGATGGTCTCGACGAAATTCGGTCCCTGATGTCCGTAGAGCCATGACGTCCGTACGATCAGCCACGGTGCACCCGACTCGATGACCGCTCGCTCGCCCGCCAGCTTCGAAGCGCCGTAGACGTTCAAAGGTGCCGGCTCGTCGTTGATCTCATACGGTCCGGTCTTGCTGCCGTCGAAGACGTAGTCCGTGCTGATCTGCACGATCTTCGCACCGGCCGCGGCGGCCGCCCTGGCGACGTTGCCCGCCCCGACGGCGTTAACGGCATGAGCCCGCGCCGCGTCTCCCTCCGCGCCGTCGACGTTCGTGTAGGCCGCACAGTTGATGACGACGGCCGGCGAAGCGCTCCGGATCGCGTCCGATGAGAGCTCCGCATCCGTGATGTCAAACTCTCCGATGTCGACACAGGTGACGGTGCAGTGTGAGGCCAGCTCCTCGACCAGCGCACTGCCCAGCATGCCCTGTGCTCCGGTTACGAGCACGTGCTCCACCGAAACCTCCCTGCTCCGCGTCCTCGAACTAAGGAACCTCGATGCGGCTCGCATCGCCGACCATGAAGCGGTACGCCTTCGGCATCATCCCGCTCTGGACGATCTCGACGTTCTTCCCGACGAGGCTCCGCTCCATCCGGTGCCCCAGGTTCATGATGCGGGAGTTCTCCAGAATGATGCTGTGTTCGAGTTCCGAGTTCTGTACGAGCACATCGTGATAGATGGATGTGAACGGGCCGACGTAGGACTTCTGGATGACCGTGTTCCGACCGATCACGAGCGGTCCACGCAACACGCTGCCGCGCACCTCGGCTCCCTGTTCGACCACGACGCTCCCATCGATCCTGGATGAGGAGTCCACGTTGCCGTCGATGCGACCCTCGATCGTCTCGAGGATCATCCGGTTGGCCTCCAGGATGTCCTCGAGCTTCCCGGTGTCCTTCCACCACCCGGTCACCTCATGAGCGCGAACAGTCTGTCCGTCGTCGATCAGATGCTGAATCGCGTCGGTGATCTCGAGTTCGCCTCTTCTCGACGGCTGGATGCTCTTCGTGGCGGCGAACACGCCGGCATCGAACATGTAGACACCGACGAGTGCGAGGTCGGACTTGGGCAGGTCCGGCTTCTCCTCGAGACGAACGACGTGTCCCTCCTTGAGTTCGGCGACGCCGAAGTCGCTCGGGTTGTCGACCCGAGCCAGGAGGATCTGCGCGTTCGGTCTGTTCCTCTGGAACTCGTCCACGAAATCGGTGATTCCGCCGCGGATGAGATTGTCGCCGAGGTACATCACGAACGGTTCCTTGCCCATGAACTCCTCCGCGATCATCACGGCGTGCGCGAGTCCTCTCGGCGCGTCCTGAGGGATGTAGGTGACCTTGAGCCCGAACGCCGTCCCGTCCCCGACGGCCTCCTCGATCTCGGCGGCCGTCTCACCTACGATGATGCCGACGTCGACAATGCCAGCCGCTCGGATAGCCTCGAGTCCGTAGAAGAGGATCGGCTTGTTCGCGATGGGCACGAGCTGTTTCGCGCTCGTGTGCGTGATGGGACGAAGCCTGGTTCCCTTGCCGCCTGAGAGCACAAGCGCCTTGATAGTATCACCGACCTTTCGTCTGTTTCGAGCAGCCGCGCCGGCTGCATGGGCGCCCCACTGCGCTCCGCAGCGGCTCCGCTCAGATCTTTGAAGTCCTAGTCGCCCAACAGCTTCTCGACCGCACGAGCAACGGCGTCGAGCGCCTCATCGAGCTTCGCCGGGTCGCCGCCGCCTGCCTGCGCCATGTGCGGCTTCCCGCCGCCGCGCGCGCCCATCACCTCACCGACCACGCGCACCACGTCCCCGGCCTTGACGCGTCCGGGCTTCGAGAGGTCGTCCGTCACGAAGGCGATCAAGGACGGTTTTCCCTCGATCACAGCCCCCAGCACGCCGACTGCGTTGGTGTTGAGCTTCTCTCGCAGACCGTCGACCTGCGCACGCAGGTCGGGAACCGTCTCAGCATCCGTTCTCGCGGCGAGCACTCTCACGCCTGAGGCCTCCAGCGTGACGGCTTCGTCGAGAAGCCGGTCGGCGGATGCGCCGGCCGCGGCCCTGCGCTCCGCGGTGAGCTCCTTCGTGAGACGAGACACCTCCGCTGCGAGATCGCGAACGCGTCCCGCGAGTTCGTCGGGCCGCACTTTGAGTTCGACCGACGCCTCGTGGAGCGCGTTCTCTGCAGCGCGCGTGTGGAGCAGAACATCGACTCCCGTCAGCGCCTCGATACGCCTGGTTCCGGCGGCCACGCTCGACTCCGCGACGATCCTGAACCCGCCGATCTCCCCGGTCCGTCCTACGTGTGTGCCTCCACAGAGCTCGAGACTCACGCCCTCCACGCTGATGGTCCGCACCGTCTCCCCATACTTCTCATCAAAGAGCGCGGTCGCACCCTGCGCGATGGCGCAGTCAAGCGTCGTCTCGTCCGCGCTCACCGGAAGGTCCGCGCGAATCCAGGCGTTCACCGAGTTCTCGACCTCGACCAGCTCGCGTTCCGAGAGCGCGGCGAAGTGGGTGAAGTCGAAGCGAAGACGCTCCGGTCCGACCCAGGAGCCTGACTGGTGCACGTGGTCCCCGAGCGTGTGTCTGAGGGCCGCCTGCATCAGGTGGGTCGCTGTGTGGTTCTTCTCGGTACGGCGGCGCAGCGCCAGATCGACCGACGCGCTGACCGTCGCCCCGGGTGCCACACTCCCGGTCGTCGGCCTGACGACGTGGACCGTCAGCTCGTCCTCCTTGTAGACATTGACGACCTCGGCTTCGAATCCGTCCGCCTGGAGCCAACCCGCGTCCGCGACCTGTCCACCCGATTCGGCGTAAAAGGGGGTCCGGTCGAGGGCGACTTCGATAAGACCATCCTCGAGCCCCGAGCGAACTCTCGTCACGGTCGCGTCGACCGCGTCCGAGAGAAAGCCGCTTGCCACCGTCTCCGCCTCAACGCTCCGCAGGGCCCGGAGTCCGTATCCGACGAACTCCGTCCGCGGCGAGCCGTCCTCCCCGACCGTCCACTCCCGCGTCCCGACGGAGGTCGTGAACGATGATGCGCGTCGCCCGCGTTCCTTCTGTTCTTCCATGGCGGCCTCGAAGCCGGGCATGTCCACCCCGAGTCCGCGCTCGGCCGCCATCTCGGCGGTGAGATCCGGCGGGAATCCGTACGTGTCATAGAGCGCGAAGGCATCCGTTCCGGCGATCCTCGTGTCGCCTGCCTCTTCGACGCGAGAGACGATCTCCTCGAAGAGCGCGCTCCCCTGACTGAGCGTCGTGTGGAACCGCTCCTCCTCCGAGCGAACCACCAGCGCGATGTGCTCGCGAAGCGGCTCGAGGTGCGGGTGGCCGTCCTTCATCACCTCGACCACGACACCGGTCAGGCGGTAGAGGAACGGGTCTCTGATGCCGAGCGCGAGTCCTCGTCGGACCGCGCGCCGGATGACGCGCCGCACGACGTATCCCTGTGCCTCATTGGACGGAAGGATGTTCTCCGCGATCGCGAAGGTCATCGCACGCGCATGATCGCTGATGACGGCGACCGCCGTCTCGATCCCCGGGATACCCTCGGAGGGCGGCGGGAGTTTACCCTCCGCCTCCTCGACCTCGCGACGCACAGCGGCCACGATGGGCTTCATGATGTCGGTCTCGTAGACGCTCGAGGCGCCCTGGAGAACGGCGGCCATCCGTTCGAGTCCCATCCCCGTGTCGATCCCCGGATGCGCAAGCGGCTCTCTCGTCCCGTCCGCGGACTGCATGAACTGCGGAAAGACGAGGTTCCATACCTCGAAGAAGCGTCTGCAATCACAGCCCGGTTTGCAGTCCGGGTCACCGCACCCGACGTCCGCGCCCATATCGACGTGGATCTCCGAGCAGGGACCGCACGGACCGGAGTCACCGGCCGGACCCCAGAAGTTGTCCTTGTCCCCGAGCGCCACGATCCGCTCCGCAGGGAAGCCCACCTTCGTCCGCCAGATGTCGGCGGCCGCCTCGTCCTCCGTGTGCACCGTCACCCAGAGTCTGTCGGCGTCGAATCCGAGCACGTTCGTCAGGAAATCCCACGCCCACTCGACCGTCTGCTCTTTGAAGTAGTCACCGAACGAGAAGTTGCCCATCATCTCGAAGAAGGTCGCGTGGTAGGGACTCCTGCCGACCTCGTCAAGGTCCGACAGCCTCAGACAGCGCTGCGAGGTCACCGCCCGCCGGTACGGAGGCTCATCCATGAGGTAGTATCGCTTGAAGGGAACCATCCCCGCCGAATTGAACAGCAGTGTCGGGTCGTCCCGCGGAATGAGCGGAGCGCTCGGGACCACCTCGTGGCCCCGCTCCGCGAAGTACTCGATGTACCGCCTCCGGATCTCGCTTGCCGTCATCTGCTAGCTGTCCTCCCCCTCGGGGTTCTTCAGGACCGTCGCAACCGTCGCATAGGAGAAGCCCCGCCTGAGCAGGAATCCCTCAAGCCGCCGTCTCTGGCGCTCGACGGCCTCCGGTCCTCCCGCGCGCGTGCGCTTCAGCAGGGCCCGTCGCGCCAGCTCCGTCTCTGAGTGCTCCTCGTACACTTCCGCGGCCACCTCGTCGATGACCGCGGGATCGACCTTCTTCGTCCGAAGCTCCGAGACCAGCCGTCGTCTTCCGACCGGTCGGAGCCTCACCCTCTCCTCCGCCCAGAGCCGCGCGAAGTCGCGGTCATCCAGCAGCCCGACGGCGGCAAGATCATTGATGATGCGTTCGCAGACCTCCTCCGAGAACGCCTTTCGGGCGAGGCGCTCCCTGAGCTCCCCGATGCTCCGGGCGCGGACCGTCAACAGTCTGAGAGCCGCCTCCCGGGCGCGCTCCAACTCGGTCTGGAACCCGGTCGTCGCGCCGCTCGGCTCGCTCTTGTCGCGCGCCCCGCCTCTCTTCGGAGCGGGACGCGCGTCTCTATCGCTATGCCGGGGCATCAAACGCTACGAGGCCGCCTCGACGGCGACGGGCTCCGCCTCCGCCTCCGCCTCGGCCCCCTCAGCCTCGTCATCCCCGGGGATCAGCCCCATCGCCACGCGGATGGCCCCTTCGAGCTCCGCGCGCACCTCGGCGTTCTCCTCGAGGAAGGTCCTGGCCTTCTCGCGTCCCTGGCCGAGCTGCGTGTCGCCGTATGCCAGCCAGGTCCCCTTGCGGGAGAGAACGTTGTGCTCGATGCCAAGGTCGAGCAGGTCGCCCTCGAACGAGATGCCCTTGCCGTAGATGATGTCGAACTCGGCCACGCGGAACGGCGGCGCGACCTTGTTCTTGACGACCTTCACCTTCGTCCTGTTGCCGATGGCGACGTCGCCGGCCTTGATGGCGCCGATCCGCCTGATATCGAGACGCACGCTCGAGTAGAACTTGAGCGCCCTGCCGCCCGACGTGGTCTCCGGGTTTCCGAACATCACACCGATCTTCATGCGGATCTGGTTGATGAAGACCACGCAGGTCTTGGACTTCGCGATCGAACCCGCAAGCTTGCGGAGCGCCTGCGACATGAGACGCGCCTGGAGGCCGACGTGGGTGTCACCCATCTCGCCCTCGATCTCAGCACGCGGCACGAGCGCCGCGACGGAGTCAACGACGATGATGTCGACCGCGCCGCTTCTGACGAGCATCTCGGTGATGTCAAGCGCCTGCTCGCCCGTGTCCGGCTGCGAGATGAGCAGGTTGTCCGTATCGACTCCCAGCGCCCGCGCGTAGCCCGGGTCCATCGCGTGCTCTGCGTCGATGAACGCCGCCACGCCGCCGAGCCGCTGTGCGTTCGCGACGATCTGGAGCGAGAGCGTCGTCTTCCCCGACGACTCCGGCCCGTACACCTCGACCACGCGCCCTCTGGGGACCCCGCCGATGCCGAGCGCAAGGTCGAGCACCATCGAACCGGTGGGGATGGCTTCAACACCCTCTCCCGTCCGGTCGGACCCCAGCCGCATGATCGATCCCTTTCCGAACTGCTTCTCGATCTGCGACAGAGCCAGATCCAACGCCTTCTTCTTCTGCTTCGTTTCCTTCTTCTCCTGAGCCATTCTCTCCTCCATGCCGCACAGGCTGGGGGTCAATGTCGTGGTTCAGCGTCCGTTCCACCGAGACGGATGACTTCGAGCGTCTCGTGACGCGCTCCGCGTGGCGAGAGCGTGCTCTCGATGAGCTCGAACTCGTCCGCCGACGTGCGTCCGCGTGGGACCGGAAGCTCCGCTATGAGCGCCGGTAGGTCCACGACAGAGGACACCGTCCCCGCGTCGCGAATCCTGCCGAGCGTGATGTGGGGGTGAAAACGCCTCTTCTCCCGGGGAAAACCGAGGGGTG
>CAZRAD010000132.1:0-7089 GCA_964597945.1 uncultured bacterium | reverse complement strand
CATCGTCGTCGAGGACAACTGGGCGAACCAGAGCGACTGCACCATCCACGCGCACCTGATGGCGCTCGGAACCTCGTTCGAAGTCGAGAACTACCGCTATGGGAGCCCGCGCGGGACGCTGACGGTCCACGGCGGCATCGTCCAGCGCTACCGCGGCTGTGTCGGCAGCGGGCGACTCGATGGCGATACGATCACGATCTACACCGGCTACGCGAAGAGCTATCACTATGATTCACGCTTCGACTCCGTGCAGCCGCCTGGCTATCTGTTGACCGGGAAGTACTACAAGCTCTCATGGCGGGAGGTGCCCTGTGCGTAGCGGAATCCACGCGGCGTCGGGCAACGGCGGGTTCACACTTCCCGAGGTCCTCCTCGCAGCTCTGTTGGCGATCGGCGCCCTCGCGGCCGGATTCGCGGCCTACGGCGGGACGCTGAGGTCGTTTGATGGAACGGCATCGCTCGCTGATCTGCAGCGCGAGGCCTCGACGGCGGTCGAGATCATCGCCCGCGACGTGCGGTCCGGCTCGTCCGTGACCGTCGGCGCCGGGGGTGACTCCCTGAACGTCTACTACTACACGGGCTCGTTCGACAGTCTGGCAGCCATGTACCACCTGGACGGACAGAACCGCGTCCTTAATATCGATGGGACGCCGCTTGCCGAACAGGTGAGTTCGCTCGACTTCTCGACCGCGGACGGTCGAGTCGTCAATATCGATGTGTTGGTCGAGGACACGCGCCGGGCAGGAGCCGGTGACGACATTCACGTCCTCATGTCCTCCACGGTCGCCTGCAGGAACTAGCAGGCTCGATGGAGCGGAGTATCAGGAAGGGGCGAGCAATGAGACGCAGACGGAGCATCATGCGCCTGTTCAGGAGGCCGCTCAAATCGGCGTCAGGCGCCGCCCTGATCGAGATCCTCATGTCGACCGTCATCCTCGGGATCGTGATCGTTCCGATCTTCGACACGCTGGTCGCAGGCAGGATGCTGACGGCGCGGCGCGGAGAGCGGCGGATGGCACACCATCTCGTCGCGCGCAAGACCGAGCAGCTTCTCAACGCGGGCTACGGATCGATGGACGCGGGGTCCGACGTCACGAGCACCGACATGAGCGCGGGATCACACCCGACGAATCCGAGCATCGTCGTGAACACACGCGGTGATACGAGCGCGCTCAACGACGTCGTCGGGAACCTCACGTGGGACGTCCAGCCCCTCACGTGGTCGAGTCCGGGTGACTCAGTCCACGCGAAGCAGGTCGAGGTCAAGCTGGTGTGGCCCGCGCAGACACCGCGGGACAGCGTATCGATCACGACGCTGATCGGCGCATAGCGCGCCTGCCGTTGCCGGATGCGTAGACGCATCTGCGAGCACGGACCAGGGCTGCGTCGATGCAGGCAGACACAGGGCGCCCGACGATCGAGGGCACCCAGCGACAGATGAGCCCCGGCGCAACCGCGTCGGGGCTTCGTCTATCACCTGATGGTCTACCCGCTGCGGTCTGCCAGCTGATGGTCTGTCCGCACGGCGATCGCGGCAGGAAACGACCGCGCCACCTGCCGGCGCGGACCATCGTCCAGACTCCGAGATCAGGAGATCATGCTCCGAGAGTCGAATACCAGGTGAGAATGGTGTCGCCCCAGACGACTGCGAGGAATGCCCCCGCCGCGATGAAGGGGCCGAACGGAAGGCTCCTGTCCCAGTCTCTCCCCTTGATGATCAGCGTCGCGACTCCGACCACGGCACCGGAGAAGAACGCAGCGAACAGGAGGACGAGCACCGCCTGCCATCCCATGAACGCTCCGAGCATGGCGGCCAGCTTGATGTCCCCGCCGCCCATGCTCTCCTTCCCGAACACCGCATCTCCAAGAATGGCGATCAGGTAGAGGGCGCCTCCCCCGGCCACCGCTCCGATGAGCGAGCCGGCGATCGTGGTGACGCCCATCAACGGCGCCAGAACGAGTCCGACCACGATGCCCGGGAGCGTAACACGGTCGGGGATGATCCTCAGGTCCAGGTCGATGAACGACAGAACGATGAGAACACAGGAGAGCGGCCAGAACAGAGCGAGCTCCCGACCGAAGCCGTACCGCGCGAACAGAAGCACGGGGGCGACCCCGGCCAGGAACTCGACGACGGGATACCTTTCGGGGATATGGACGCCGCAATGCGAGCACCGGCCCCGGAGGAGCAGGTAGCTCAGGATCGGTATGTTCTCCCACGGCCTGATCCTCTCCCCGCACCGGGGACAGGATGACGGCGGGCTGACTACCGACTGCCCTCGGGGCAGCCGGTAGATCAGCACGTTGAGAAAGCTGCCGAAGACGGCGCCTATCACGAAGAGTCCCGCGTGGATCACGTTACTTGTTCTCCCACCGCAGGTCGATCTCGCTCTCGGTGCGCTCGCTGTAGCGCTCGAGCGCCTCACCGGTGAGGATCCGAGGCGTCAGGAACAGGACGATCTCGGTGTCCGCTTCGGTGCTGATGCTCTTGCGGAACAGCTGGCCCAGGAGCGGGATGTCGCCGAGGATCGGCACCTTGAAGTCCGTATCGATGATGTCCTTCCGGAGCAGACCGCCGATCACGATGGTCTGACCGTCACCGGCCATCACGGTCGTATGCGCCGTCCGGTGCTTCGTGTCGACTGCATCGTCCGGGAAGTAGTTCGAACGCTGCGCCGAGCTGACCATCGGCTCGATCTCCATGGTCACGACGTTCTCGTTGTTGATGTGCGGCGTGACCTTGAGACTGACGCCGACCTGCCCGAAGATGGGCTCCACCGTGGACTCGTTGCTGCCCTCGCGGTAGGTCGTCTTCTTGGCAAGCGCCATGTTGCGCACGATCTCGATCGTCGCTTCCCGATTGTCGACCGTCAGGATCTGTGGCTGTGCCAGGACGTCCGCCCTCCCCTCCTTCTGCAGAGCGGAAATCGAAGCCATCAGGTCCTTGACGTCGCTGAAGGACTCGAACTTCCCGAACGTGAGTTCGAAGAGACCCTCGCTGTCGGGACCGTTGTTGAAATTGCTGATGTAGGAGACCGCGTCCTCGCCGCCCTCGTTGTCGAGCGGATTCATGGCACCCCACGAGATGCCGAGCTCATGCGACGAGTCATCCGAGAACTCCACGATCTTGGCCTCGATCAGGACCTGACCCGTCGGCGTGTCCAACTCGAGGATCAATGACCTGAGCGTGGGCATGTTCTCCGGGATGTCGGAGACGACGAGCGCGCTCGTCCGAGCGTCCACTACGATGCTGCCGAGATCGGTCAGAACGCCGGTGAGCGTCTCGTTGAGCTCGACGGCGTCCGCGTAGTTGGTGTTGAAGACCTCGGTCGTCGTTGCGACCGGCGGACCTTCAAGCGCCTCCATGATGACGTAGATGTTCGTGCCCTTCTGGCGCGTGTACCAGAGGCCGTTGGCCCGCAGGATGGCTGCGAGCGCGTCCTCAACGAGCACGTCCTCGAGGTACACGTTGATCTCCCGCCCCACCAGCTCGGAGCCGATGAGGAAGTTGATGCCGGACTTCTGCGTCATGACCTTCAGGACACTCCCAAGTGTGACGTTCTGGAGGTTCAGCGAGATCCGCTGGCTCCTGACGCCGGCGTCGCTGGTCTGCGACATCACCGGAAGCGTCATCGTAAACGCGAGCACCACGACGATGGCGGCTATGAGCCAGTGTCGCAGCAATCGGTTGCGGCTTGAGTTCATACAGCACTCCTCCTAGTCGACGGTGAGTTCAAACTGCTTCTCTCGGTACTCGAGTATGACCCTGTCGATCCTGATCTCGATGACGCGAGCTCCCTTGATACGGTCGCCGACATGAACATCCATACCGTCGATCATCGCGATCGCGGTCTCAGGGTCCCAGATGATCCCATAGAGCGTCATGTACGGCAGTGTCACCGGCGCTGGAGCCGCCGGCTTCTGCTCACGCTCTGTCGTGGTCTTCCTGCTCGTCAGGCGTACGAGCGGCTCGAACGGATCGCGGGCGTCATCACCCGTGTACATCTTCTGCATCCGAACCCGCGCGATCTTCGCGACACACGCGAGGTGCTGCGGATCGCGGTCGATGATGCTCCCGTCGGTGTCGCTCATCGCGGCGACGGCGGTGCTGTCTCCCGTCGGCATCATCCGGATGCCCACAACGACGAGAAGGACAAGAACCAGCCCGCCCAGCATCATCATCCGTTTCTTGTCGGTAGCTATCGCGTTCACCTGCTAGTCCTCCCACGAGACGGCGCCGATGACGATCTTCGCCTCCGGGTCGCCCGTTCCGTCCTCTCCGATCTCGAACGTCACGCGTCGGACGACGAGGAAACGCTGGCTGCTCTCCACAAGCCCGAGGAACTTCCCGATCTCGTGGTATGTGCCCCGGAGCGTGAGCTCGAGCGGGTATTCGATCATCCGCTTCGACGTCTCGATCTCCGGCAGGAGCCTCGGCTCCTCCGTCACCTTCGCGCCGGCGTCCTTCGCGAGCTGCTCGAGCGACGTGATGACGGTCATGCGCTGGTCGCCCTTCATCAGCCCGTCCCGGAACCCGGCCACCGCCGTGCTCGACTCCCTGACGACGAAGAAGTCCTCGATGATCGTCTTGCGGCCCTTGACCCCGTCGAGTCTTGCCCAGACGGGCTTGAGGACCAGGAAGTACGACAGGTTCGCGGCCGCGACGTATATGAGGATGGCAACAGCCGCTATCCGCCAGACGGTCCAGGGTCTCGGTCCGCCGCCGAGGCGAACGAGACGCGAAATCTGCGAGCCGCTCGCTGTCGTATCGACACATGCATTCGCGTCGGGCGGACCCGCATCGTTCGACTCTTCACCGTTCAACGATGCCGGGTCGTCTACGAGCTCCCCACGCGGCGTGGTCGGCTGGCTGTTGGCCTTGCCTGTTCCAAACGGCAGCTTCAAGTTCTACCCCCACTCGCACTGCGATCGGTCCCCATGCTCTCACCGATCACTGCGCCGTCCATCCCACTCCCTACCTGAAGGGACACGAGATCTCGAAGCCGGTCACGTCCTCGCCTCCGAGCCGCTTTCTTCCCGTCTCTGCGAACTTCGCCTCCGAGATGTAGCGTATGAGCTCGGGATCGTTCTCGAGCGCGATGGCGAACTCGCGGATGACCTCGTCTCCCCCGGTGTCACCAGATGCGAGCGCCATCCCCTCGATGAACAGCCCCTTCTTGGATCTCCCGCTCCGCGTCGCGGCGGCGGGTATCTTGAACTCGACTCTGGTCAGCCACGCGCCATCGGGAACCGCGTGGGCGACAGCCTCCCAGAGATACGTGAACTCCGTTCGGTCGTCTATCAGCTCGCCGATCTCCTTGAGATCCGGCCTGATCCGCCGAACGATGGTGTCGAGCTCATCGTGCGACGGCGAGGTGCCGGGGTAGAGCGCGGAGAGGTCCCCCTGCATCTTGTCGATCTCCTTGGCGTAGACATCGATCATCTTGAAGTTCGCCGCGGAGAAGAACACGACCGCCAGAATCGTCAGTGCGTAGATCAGGGCAGATGCCGAGATCACGGAGAACATGACGTTCTTGCGCTGGTCGGGAACGACTCGTTCTCGTATGAGGTTGATGTCGTACATCTCAGTGAGCTTCCTCTGTCATGGCCAGCGCCGATGCGAGTGCTACGAACGGGGCGAGGTCGTTGACCGTCGTGCGGTCGAACCGTCCCTCGTCCACGTACACGTCCTCAAGCGGGCTCCAGAGCGAGACCTCGAGCCCCGACGTCCGCGCCAGTTCGTCTCGGAGATGAGGCAGCCCAGACCCGCCGCCGCACAGGAAGACGTGGTCGATGATGCGACCGTTGTCACGGCTCTTGTAGTAGTCCAGCGATCGTGCGACCTCGCCGACGAGCCGTCGGTTCACGGCCTCCATGGCGCGCACGACGGTCGGATTGGAATCGGACTCGGTCACCTTCGCCTTCTCCGCCTCCGGGAAGCCGACGCCCAACGTCTCGCCGACCGCCCTGGTGTACGCATCACCCGCGACCTCGATGTCCCGCATGAAAGGGACCGTTCCCTTCGCAGCGATCCCGATGCTCGTGACTCTCGCCCCGACGTCCACGACAGCGACGGTGCCTGACACGCTCGGACGATTCACGAGCGCTTCGAGAAGCACCAGGGCGTCGACGCTCACTACGCGCGGCTCGAAGCCTGATCCCGACACCAGCTTCGTCTTCAGGTCGATCTCAGGCCTCGTGGCCGCGACGAGCAGCACCTCGGTACGTGTATCGTCCTTCGCCTTGTCCATGACCGTGTAGTCGACATACGAATCGGCGAGGTCGAACGCGATGACCTGGCTTCCCTCGTACCAGACGGCGCCCTTCACCTCGGCGGCGTCCATTTTCGGAAACCGGAAGCTGCGGACCGCGACGTGCGGACCCGCGACCGAGATCGCCACACGGCGTGTCTCCGGTGAACAGGCCTCGCGCACCGACGAGAGGGCGCGCGCGCTGGCATCCGGGTCGCCGGGCGACTCGATGATGGCAAGGGCGAGGTTCTCGAGCTGATATGCGCCGGAACATCCGGAGAGCTCCACGAGCTTCACGGATGCCGATCCGATGTCCAGCCCCACAAGCCTCTTGGTCTCGTTTGTGAACACTGCCGCCACTACCCCCTGCTCGGTCGTTCGAAGCCCGCCCTAGTTGTGGACGAGATCTCCGGTGTGGTCGATGGTCTTGAGCACTCCCGCGACATCACTTCCGTGGGCGGCTGTGCTCTGGTCGCCGTCGCACTTGATCCTGAACGTGTTGTCGGTCGGCGCCCCGTCGAAGGTGTAGCACTCCTCGCTGAAGTGCCGGCCCTCGAGATCGTTGGGCTTGAGGACCAGCACGCCGCCGGCCGTCACGAGCGCTCCGTCCACGAAGTTCCCGTTCGCGTAGCTGTGATGCTCGGCGTAGTACGTGCGCATCGCGTCCTTGATGAGCCCGAGCGCGGCGGATGCCTCGGTGCCCATCGAACGCTCCGGGACGACCTGGTACATCGGGATCGCGACCGCGGCCAGCACGCCGACGACCATGACGACGATCATGAGCTCGATGAGTGTGAATCCCTGTTCTCTGCGCCGCATGGAACCTCCTCGATCAGGA
>CAZRAD010000131.1:0-7232 GCA_964597945.1 uncultured bacterium | reverse complement strand
GGCTGTCGAATAGCATCCGGTTGTATTTCGTCAGGTCAGCCGGGTCCACCTCGTGAATCTCTCCGTCGAAGAGCTCGATTCGCAGGGCATCGGTGATGGCGCCGACCGACAGCACTCCGCGCTCAGCGACGATCGTCTGTGTCGGCTGGTTGGATTCAACGCGGTGGATCTTGACGCCCCAGATCTCGGAGGAGCCCGCGTCCATGCGGTCGACGATGATGCTGTAGCCTCCAGGCAGTTCCGTGAGAACGCCCGGCTCGACGGTCGCGAGCGGCTGAATCCTGTGGATGTCGACCAGAAGGGTCTTGAGCCGATGATTGGCTGCGGGAAGCACCCTGTTCCCGAACACGAAGAGTCCGACCGAGACGACGAGTCCGGCCACGATGACCGGACGGATCAGCGTCAGGATGTTGATGCCGGACGCTTTCACGGCCGTGATCTCGCTATCGGCGGAGAGCCTGCCGAACGCGGTCAGAACAGAGACCATCACGGCCATGGGCACCGCGAGGAAGGTCATCCACGCGAGACTCAGCATGAAGGCCTCGAGGACGGAGAGCCCGGGAACCCCCTTGGCGATGAACAGGTTCAGATAGTCGACGAGGAAGTCCATAGACAGCACGAAGTAAAATATGGCAAGACCGGCCAGGGCCGGTGCCGCATGCTGCTTGAGAACGTACCTGGAGAGAATGCTCATCCGTCTCACTGTCCGGGATTGGAATTGCACGACAGGCTGACCGCGGGAACAAGATATACTACCATTCGCGAGCGGCCCGCAATATGATTGTGTCTCGGATGCAGGGGATCACCTTGGGTGAGTCCCGTGATGGTCGGACGGGTATGTCCGGCCACTGATTCATCATGATACCGCTTATGCCTTCTTTCGACCGACATGCAGACACGAACACGGCGCGCGAGCGGGTGTTCCCGTACGCCCTCGCGGTGCTTCCATACGCTCTCGCGGTGCTCCTTCTGACAGTGCTCGTCTGGGCGGGAGCGTCCGTACCGGCTCTTTCGCAGACCGGCATGCTCCCGCGGCCGCTGGAAGGCCGCGTGCCTCCCGAAGCGAGCGAAGCACCGGTCGAGTCCCTCGCGGTCGCGCCGGTCGATTCGGTGTTCGCGGACTCGCTCGCGGTCGCGCCGGTCGATTCGGTGTTCGCGGACTCGCTCGCGGTCACCCCGGTCGATTCGGTGTTCGCGGACTCCCTCGCGGTCGCGCCGGTCGATTCGGCACCCGTGGACTCGCTCGAAGTTGCCGGTGCGGACACGGTCGTCGCCGCACCTCCCGATCCATACGCCATTGGCATCGCGATCTCCCGGAAGAGCGACGGACAGTTCCTTCGCCCGTGGACTGCTTTCGAGAGCGGCCGTTGGTGGACCGAGCGCCGCGCGAACCGGGCGGTCAGAACGGGGGCGCTCTCGCTCCCCCTGACTCGCGAGACCACGTACGACCTCGATACCGGCACCGTGCGCGTGGACTTCGTCTCGACCGACGGCATCCGCTTTCCGGCGTACGCCGCGCCGCTGGACGAGTTCACGACGATCGTGACGACGGAGAGTCGCGACGAGATGTGGAAGACGACGTTCCGGCGCGACCTTGGGCGAGTCGGTCCGGAGGACGTCGGCGGTCTTCTCGACATCGACATTCCGATGCCGCTGCCGGGACCGTTCGTCCGTGCTATCGGTCCGGGTGCGAACCTCAAGGTCCGCGGCAGCGAGCGCATCACCTTCGGTGGACAGACCAGCTATACGGTGGAGGCGTTGGACTCCGAGGCGGGACCACCGTCGCGGTGGCCTCAGCTTGATATGGAGCAGCAGCTTACGGTGAATCTCGAGGGGACGATCGGGCGGAAGATCCACGTCTACGTCGATCACCGGAGCGGGGGTGACGCGTTCGGGACGGGCAAAGCGAACCAGATCCGTGTCCACTACGATGGAGACGAGGACGAGATCATCCAGAAGATCGAGCTCGGTGAGGTCAACCTGTCGCTTCCCGGCACTGAGTTCGTCAGCTACAGCGGAAGCGCCGAGGGGCTTTTCGGCGCGAAGCTGACGGCCAAGATGGGACGCTTCGACTTCGTTTCGATCGCGAGCAAGGAGGAGGGGAAGTCGGCGGGCGCGGGGTTCTCCGGGACATCCGAATCGGACTCGCTGCAGATCAACGACATCACATACAAAGCACGGACCTTCTTCGCCATCGACACTGACGCGCTGCGCTACTCGAACGCGGAGCTTTCCATTCAGGACGTCCGCGTGTTCATCGATGACCGAAACGGTGGAAACGACATCGAGACGGGTGCGGTCCCAGGACGTGCCTACCTCGAGGATCCTGTGGGTGCCGTTCCGCCGGCAGCCGGACCGAGCCAGCGAGGCGTGTTTGACGAACTCGTGGAGCTTGAGGACTACCTGTTCGACTACCAGTCGGGCGTCATCGAGTTCCTCTATCCCATCAACGCAGGGGAAGTGCTGGCCGTCAGCTACGAGCGGTTCGACGGCTACACGGTCGGTGGTGCGGATGGGGACAGCCTTCGTCTGAAGATGATCAAGCGCGAGGACCGCGTCGTCGGGACGGAGTGGGAGCCGACGAGACGTTACGAGCTCAAGCACATCTACGATCTGGGAAACGACGAGATCCCCGAGGAGGGGTTCGAACTCGCGATCTACAAGCGCACGCCGTCGGGAGAGGTCCAGGACTCGGAGAACGGTGTGCCCTTCACCCAGATACTCGGCATCGACACGCACGGTCTGGGCGGGGACCCGACGCCGGACGGCCTGGTCGATCTCGAGTGGATCGACTTCGACAAGGGTTATCTGATCTTCCCGCATATGACGCCGTTCTGCCCGGACTACGATACGACGGACTTCTACTACGCGCCGGGCGGCGGACCGGATCCGGTCTACGTCGCGGATGAGCTTGAGGAGAAGAACTGCAGCATCTACTCCGAGGAAGTGTTCGAGCCGGACGATGACATCTACTATCTGGAGGCGGAGTACAACAGCCCGCAGACCACATTCTACCTCGGCCACATCAATCTCATCGAGAACAGCGAGGTCGTCCGTCTCAACGGCGTCAGGCTCGAACGGGGCGTCGACTACACCATCTACTACCCCGCCGGTCAGCTGACGCTTCTCACGGAGGAGGCCAAGCAGCCCGATGCGCGCGTGACCGTGGATTTCGACTACAAGCCGTTCGGGATCGGCGGCGAGAAGACCCTGCTGGGCGCGCGCGGTGTCTACAACTGGAGCGACAACGTCAAGATCGGCACGACGTGGATGTATCAGAGCAAGGGAACGCCCGAGGACAACCCGAGACTCGGGGAGGAGCCGTCGCGGACGGTCGTCGGTGACGTCAACATGTCGGCTCGATTCGAGCCCGAGTTCATGACGTGGCTCGCCGATGCCGTGCCCTTCGTGGATACCGACGCCCGGTCCACGCTGACGGTCGCCGCCGAGGCCGCCCTCTGCATTCCGGATCCGAACACGAAGGGATTCGTGGCGATCGACGACATGGAGGGTACGGAGAATGTCAGCGCACTCGGCGTGACGCGCCGCCTCTGGATACCGTCGAGCGTTCCCGTAGAGCCGATGGGAATGACGGCAGCCGATCGGATGGATATCGACTGGTATAACCCGGACCGCAAGGTTCGCGAGGGGGATCTGCATCCCGAGCTGCCATCGGAAGAGGCGAACGACACGCACACGGTTCTCCAGATTGATTACGATGCGGATGCTTCGGGGTCGTGGGCCGGTCTCATGCGGCTGCTCTCGAAAACCGGGAACGACTACTCGAAGTATCAGTTCGTTGATCTGTGGGTCCACGACAACGGATACCGACAGGGCGCCGTCCACATCGACCTCGGCACGATCAGCGAGGACTTCTACCCGCTGGCCGATCCGAACGGCGAACTCGACAGCGAGGACGTTGACCGCAACGGATTCGATTACTACGAGGACACCGGTCTTGACATCACCGAGGGTGAGGACGGGACCGGCGTCCCTGGCGACGATGGGGACGACGACTATTCGTTCTCCTACGGCTCGGACGACTACACCGAGATCAACGGGACCGAAGGCAACGAACGTCTCGATACGGAGGACCTCAACGGGAACTGGTATCTCGACTCGGACAGCAAGTACTGGGAGCTCTCGTTCGATCTCTCGGATACGACCTACCTTATCCAGGACAACAGCGAGATCGACGCCGACAATCACTGGCGCCTCTACCGTATCCCGCTGGACGAGGCGCTGTCGGTCGGTGGCATGACCGACTGGACCGTCGTGAAGTCGGCCCGACTCTGGGTCGAAGGACTGCCGGTCGGAGGCGACCCGATCATGATCGGCGGGGTCGATGTGGTCGGCAGCCAGTGGGAACCCGACCGGATCAGGGACATCGACGGCGTGATCGTCCCGGAGGATGAACTTGGGGACGAGTCGTTCCGCGTGACGTCGAAGAACACGAAGGAGGATCTCGACTACGATCCGCCGTTCGATCCCGGCGTGGACAACGACACGAATCTACCGAAACGCGAGCAGTCGCTGGTCCTGCTGTTCGATGAACTCGGCAGCGGGCACTCGGCGTCCGCGCGCCAGATCTTCTACGCGGATCAGGACTACACGGGATACCAGTCGATCGAGTTCTACGTTCACGGCGACGAGGACGTGGAAGAAGGGACGCGCTTCTTCCTCCGCGTCGGAGCCGACTCGCTCAACTACTATGAGTACAGTTTCGAGGTTCGGCCCGGGTGGCTCCAGCGCGCGGGCTCAGGGGTGAACCGGCTCACGGTTCCGTTCACGGGGTTCACCGACCTCAAACTCGCGGAGTTCGCGACGGCCGACACCGCTTCCGCTCTCGGCGCGACCGAGGGCATGTTGAACGAGGAGTTCAAGCGCATCGGCTGGCCGTCGCTCTCCCGCGTGAGGAGATTGATGCTCGGCGTCCGCAACGGCAATCTCGACGATCCACTGAGCGCCGTCACGGGGGAGATATGGATCGATGACATCCGCCTCACCGATGTGCGAAAGGACATCGGGCTTGCGGAGCGTGTCACGGTGGGTGCGAAGTTCGCGGACCTCCTGGACGTCGATTTCGACCTCCGACACGTCGATGGCGATTTCCACACGCTCAAGCAGACCAGCGGTTCGGGTCAGGACAACCTGACCTACAATTTCACCGGCACGCTGAACGCGGACCGCTTCGTCAGCGGACTCGGGATATCAACACCGGTCAATGTCTCGTGGAAGCGCTCGGAGACGAGGCCGAAGTTCTCGAGCGGCTCGGACATCGTGCTCGACGACCAGCAGAGCCAGGAGGAGAAGACCGTCAACGTCGACCGCAGCGCGGCGATATCCCTGTCCCGCAAGCGGCAGTCGCCCGACTTCTGGACGCATCTGCTCGTCGACGGGCTCTCACTGAGGGGCTCGGTGGCGGGGCACGAGAAGCTCTCACCGACCAAGGCCGACACGTCGAGGACGATCCGCGGACGGGCATCGTACAAGTACGCGCCGGAGAAGAGCGGAATCCCGCTCTTCGGCGAGACGCGCATCTTCCTCAAGCCGACCAGCATCCGCTTCAACACGGATGTCTACCTGATCAACTCACGGAACTACGATATCGATAGCGACGGGGTCCAGACGCGGCGGAGCGAGACGTTCGATAAGAAGATGAGCGGCGACGCGAACATCGACTTCCAGTTCCTCGAGAATCTCAGGACGACCCACACGGTCGGATTCAAGCGGGACCTGAGCCAGATCTATCGTCCCTGGGCCGGTCTCAATATCGGTCGGGAGACGGAGCGGCGGTATGCGAACAGTGTCAGCTTCAATCCCAAGTTCGGCCAGTGGCTCTCACCACAGTACAGCTTCAGCTCCTCGTTCACCGACAACCACGGTCCCGAGGTGCAGCGGACCGGTGACCCGCCCGGCGTCAGAGACATCCGCTCGCAGAGCAATCATCAGCTCCGGGCGAGCTTCGACCTGAAGAAGCTGTTCGGAGCCGGCCCGTCGAATGCGCGGAGCAGCGGCGGCAGCCGGAACCGCGGCAGAGTGGAGGAAGATCCGCGTCGATCACGCGGCAGCAGGACACAGCGCGATGAAGAGACGGCTCCAGGCGACCCGGAGTCGGGCGATGGGCCGGAACCGGGCGAGGAGCCCGGCGATTCCGAGATTCTGGCGGACGGTGCGCCGCCGCGGAACGAGGGGGAGGCTCCGCCGGAGGGCGGCACCCGCACACCGGTTGGGGAGGAGGAACAGGAGACAGAGGGCGAGGGTCCGGGGCTCTCGGTACTGGTTGATCCTATCCTCTCGTTCATTCGCAAGATGGATGCGCTCGACGGACGCTACTCGGTGAAACGGAACTCTCGATTCGACCGCGTGCCCTACGACGAGATGCCCGGCTGGGGATATCGCCTCGGCATCGCGGATGCGGAGGATGCGGACGACAGAACCGTCGAGACCAGCTACGACGCCGGAACGGGCGTCAAACTGACGAGTCAGATCCGGATCAAGGGGGATTACAAGCACACGATGACGAGCAGATGGTATAAGAGCGCCGTCTCTGAGTCCCTCGACCTCGTCACGCAGACCGAATCGATGAACGAGACGACCAAGGGCACCTTCTCCTGGTCGGGACTCGAGCGCGTCGGCCCCCTGTCCGGAATGTTCAAGTCGGTTCGCGCCAGGAGCGGAGCGGAGTACCGTCGCTCCTATTCGGGTCCGGTCGGTGAGCCGACGAGCAGAGGCAACTCGCTCTCGTTCAGTCCGATCGTCTCGCTCGATGCGACCCTGACCAACGGCTTGACCGGTAGCTTCTCGTGGGACCGCAAACGCGCCAACACGTACAGCTTGAGCGGTGTGGGCTCGGTCACCGAAGACGTCACCAGTTCGATGAGCCTGACGATGAACTACCGCTTCTCGGCGCCGCAGGGACTCAAGCTGCCGTTCTTCGGACAGAAGCTGAAGTTCGAGAGCAATCTCGACACATCGCTGACCTTCAGGACATCGGCGAAACAGTCGCGCACCGCTCAGACGGAGGCGCTGCTGGTGACCGTTGAACCGAGTTCAGCAACGAAGGAGTACTCGATCGTGGCGGACGCCACGTACAGTTTCTCGCGGAGCGTCTCCGGTGGGCTGCAGATCAGCTTCGCTCAGAGCCGCGACGAGAAACGCGACCAGACCCGCCGAACGATCGGGGTTCACCTCTCAGCGGAATTCAAGTTCTGATGCCGGTCATGACACGG
>CAZRAD010000130.1:0-7409 GCA_964597945.1 uncultured bacterium | reverse complement strand
GATCTGCCCCTCCCACGGCTCCGCCAGATACTCCGGCGTGCCTGTCGGCTCGGGGTAGAGGTCACCGGTCGTGACCGATGCGTAGCTCGTCGCGTTGCCTGTCGAGTGCACAACAAGCGCCTCGTCGAAGTGGAGGTAGAGCTCGGTCTCACCGTAGTACTCGGTGACGATGCCGCACGCCGTGATCTCGTCGCCGACGTTCACATCGATCGGAACGTCGTAGGTGTTGAAGACCTTGATGCCCTCGAACGGACCGTTGCCCTCCTGGATCATGCAGAACGACGTCGAGAAGTCGCCAACGCCCGCTGTCACGATACCGGTCACGTTGACGGACTGACCCATCTTGGGTGAATCCGTGAGACCCTCATCCACGTACTGGATGTCGTAGATGGTTGTGTAGCCGACCGAGAAGTGGTACGGGCCCGTGAAGCCCTCCGCCGGGTAGCTCAGCTTCGCTCCGTTGTCGTCGATCGCCCGGACGAAGTAGGCAACCTGCTCGCCGTCAGGCATGAGCGGAAGCTGGGCGGTGTAGACGTCGCCAACCGCGGAAGCAGGAGCCATCGCCCACCCGCTGCCCGTCGTCTCCATGTTGTAGTAGACGTTCACCGAGTCGATCGTGCCGTTGTCGGTGACGGTTGCTGAGATCTCGACGTTGTCGAGCGACGTCGGGGGGATCGGCGCATAGCGCACGGTACTGATCCACGGCGGCGTGTTTTCAACGTTCACCGCGCCCGGCGTCGGAGCCTGAAGCGACCAGTCGACGTTCGAGTTGTCGGTGTCCGCGCTTGTGGCGTCACGGCCAAGGGAGTTGCCAAGGAACGGGACGCCCTCGAACGCGTTGTCGACAAGACCGTCGTCGCCGAAACATGGATCTGTCGTGCAGTAGTTGGGATCCATGTACTCGACGAGGTCAACGAGCGTCGTCAGCGAGGCCGTCGTGTAGAGGTAGACGACGTCCGCGTGACTCGTGGTGCCGCACATGATACCGTAGCCCCTGCCGCCGACCAGCTGGATCTCATCGCTGAAGCCCGTGCCCGGGTCATCGTCGAGAAGAACCATGTTCGGAACGAACAGGTAGTCATGGTCGGCGAAGAAGGATGGGTCGAACATCTCGAAGTCCGCCTCGATCCCGAACTCCTCGAAGAAACCGTCATCGCCGTCGTGCGCGTCCTTCGTGACGACGATATATTCATAGGCGCCGATCGTCGTGCCGGCAGGGAACTGCCAGCGATCCTCACCGCCGCAGAGCTGCTCGTACTCCGGACCCGCAAGAACGTACCCGTCGAGACTGACGGGCGTCGCCGAGTCGTTGTAGAGCTCGATGAACTCGGCTCCATCGTACGTGCCGGCCGAGTCAACGTAGATCTCGTTGATCACGACATCGGCCGCCGCGGTGCCGAGGGTCAGAGCCAGAACCACGACAGCCGCAAGGGTGTATCTCAACATGGAAGGACCTCCTTCGGGTGTCCCATCCTCTCTGTGAACGCCAGGTGCTCAATCACTACATACGGAACCGTCTCCCCCTAGCCTCCTTTTGGATAGAGGTATCCTGTGCTCTTCGCGTGCCGTCAGCCCTGGCAGCACGCGAGAGGTCGTTGTCACCACACGGGGAATTATACCACACAGAGCATGACTTGTCCAGTGTTCGACGGACGCCCAGGCCCGGCGCAACCGTATGCGGTATCTCATGTTAGCGCACACCCGTGAGCGCACACCCGGCCCCAAATGAACACCCCGCCGGAGGTTAGCCCCCGGGCGGGGTGTCTCGACTCATCAGGCTGTGACGAGAAACTCACCGTACGCGCGTGCCGACCGCCTCACAATCGGCCTGGCTCCATCGCGCTGGGGACATTACTCGTACATGCCCTCGATCTCCTCGGTCGGCTCCGAGAGCGGCTCCATCCCCTCCATCGCGGCGGCGAGCGCCGCGTCCTTCTCGGCCTCGTCGATCCGCGCCCACCGACCGTCCGTCGTGTTGCCGATGGGTGTGTGGCGTTCGATGTAGTGAACCACCGCGTCCATACAGGTCGTCGACGTCCGCATGGTCTTCTCGGCCGGGATGCCCGGGAGCATATAGAGACCCGCGTTGCCCGACGCAAGGAAGTCGGTCGTCACGATCCGGTAGGTCGCATTCGGCTCCCACTGCTCGCCACCGATCTCGAACGTCGTGATGCGGTCGTAGTCGGGCCGCGTCTTGCTGTAGACGATCTTCCCGCCCGACATGTAGACGCCGTGGTGGTTTGCACTGACGCGGTACTCGATGATCTCCTTGAGCAATCGCCCGTCGACCTCGAATACAACAAGGCTGTTGCCGAACGGAAGCACCCGGAAGACCTGACGCGGAGTCACCGGCCCGGCCGGGATCTCGTCGCGGATACCACCGAGGTTCGTGAACGCGAAGTCCGCGGCCACCTCCTCCCGCATCGCATCACAGACGAGATTGCCCATACGAGTCTCACCGTCGCCGCCGCGCGTGAGGTCGACGTTGGCGTAACCGATGACCTTGTCCATTCCCTGCTCGGCCTCATTGACCATCGCGGTGATGATCTCGCGGGTCTCCTCGTCCGGCCACCACTGGTCCTCGAACAGCGTGATGAGATCGCCACGGTAGGACGGCAGCTCGTACCCGACGAGCGTCTTCGACTCACGGTCGATCAGCAGGTCGACGTGTCCGACACCGGAGCCTCGACCGTAGGTCTGGAAGAAGAGCGTGTGGGTGGACGGATCCTCCCATGGCTGGTCGAAACCCTTGTGGATGTGCCCGCCGAAGAACGCGTCGATCCCCGGGACGGCGTGACCGACCTCCATGGCGTTGGCGCCCCACTTGCGGTCCTCGAGAGGCTCGCGCTCGCCTGCGTCCTCGCGCTGCTCGTCCTCGAGGATCTCCTCGTACCCTTCCTTCGGATCGTACGGAAGTCCCATGTGTCCGGAGACGAGGACGATATCGGCGCCCTGCTCGCGCACCTCAGCGACGTACTTCTCGGCCGTGTCGATGGACGGCAGGAAGTTGATGCCGGCGACATGCTCGGGGAAGGCCATCTTCGGTGTGTCGGTCGTGGTCAGTCCGATGATGGCGACCTTGACACCATCGTAGTCCTTGATGATGTAGGGCTCCACATACTCGACCGGCTCGCCCGTCTCCTCCCACACGAGATTCGCGGAAAGCACCGGCATCTCCGACATCTCGATGAGATGCCAGAGGTTCTCGCTTCCCTCGTCGAAATCGTGGTTTCCGACCGTCCACAGATCGAAGTCGGCGAGGTTGAAATAGTCGATCACCGACTCGCCCTTCCGGTAGTTGCCTACCGGCGTTCCCTGGAAGATGTCGCCCTGGTCCATGAGCAGGACGTGACTTCCTTCGCTCTCCGCCTTCGCACGCAACTGCTCGAGGTACGCCACGGCCGATGCGGCGCCGCCCAGCGGAGGGGGAAACTCGCGGTTCATGAACGTCGCACCCGACGCGTCGATCCCGCCGTGGATGTCGTTCGTGAAGACCACGGAGAGGCGCATGATGTCGGCGCCCTCGGGCACCGCGTTCGCTGCCAGCGTCATCGCCAGCACGCCCGCGATGACCATCAACGCCGCCAGTGCGCTCCTTCCTCCTGGTTTCATAGTCTGCTCCTCACTGTGCGCAGCATCTTAGAACGTGTGTGAGACCGTCACGGTGCCGATCGAGGTCGTCTCACGCAGACGCCCCTCCTCGATCCCATACTCGCGGACCCCCATCTGCCCGGCGATGTCGACTCTCACGCCGACGACGTCGAGACCGAGACCGAAACAGAAGGCCGTACGCGTCGTATGCTCATCAAAATAAGCCGGCTGATAGACAAGTCCAAATCGCGCCTGCGTATTGTCGAAGAACTGGTGCTCGACGCCGGCCCTGTATTCGAGCGTATCGTCGAAGTCGATGTCTTCGGACAGGTCGCTCTCGAAGTCCGACCAGCGCGTGTAGACGACATCAAAGCTCACGCTCGTCATCATCTCGTTCCGCGGGTGGTACTCCAGACCGACTGCTATGGCGTCCGGATACTTGTACTCGAAGTTCCCCTCCGTGACGCCGCCTTCCGCGTCCTCCATGCTGTAGTCGCCGTCAAGCGTGAAGCTCGAACGATAGACGACGCCGACGTCGACGCGGTGTAGCTGCTCGGACAACAGGCCGACCGTGAACTGCGTACCGGAGAGCGCATCGTAGCTCGACCAGAGCTCGACGTCCTCTTCCTCGGAATCCACCGGGTAGACCGTACGCTCCTCGGCGTCCGCGTCACCACGGAGGAAGTCGACGCCCACGCCCAGAAAGAGCGCGTCCATGACCTCCTGCGAGACAGCGACGGAGAAGGCGTTGACGCCGCCGTCGTTCTCGATCCATTGGTCGTAGAGGATCTTGTCGAGCGGCTCGGCCTGCGTGTCGGAATCCCGGTACTGAACGTGATAGTTGTAGCTCATGTCCAGTCTCGGGCCGTATCCGACGGCGACGGCCGGCATCCACTCGAACTCGCCGTCCGGCTTCCAGGCCACGTTGCCGATGTACCGGTCGTACAGGCTCATGTTCATTGCGTACGTGTTGTAGGCGATGATGCCCTCGAAGCTGTCGTAGAGCGGCACCTCGCGCGATTCCTCAGCGCTGACGGCCGCGGCCGTGAACACCACATCGATGCCTTCAGCCTTGCCGACCAGCGCGGGATTGAGCGCCATGCCTCTTGCTCCGTCGGCGGACGCGACACCTGCGCCGCCCATCGCCATCGAGCGGGCATCCGACGCGTAGATCAGCGTGCCGTACTCGCCCTCCGCATACGTGTAGGCCGATGCCGCGCCCGCGAGCGCTGCAATAGCCAGGAGAGCGGCAACGACCGTCACTCCTCGTCGCATGGTAGTCCTCCCCGTGTCATCCCTGTGTCGTTTCGTCGTGCGTGCCATTGTCGGTCCTCCGCCGGCTACCATGAGTAGTCGAGCTGCACGCGGAAGTTGCTCGCGTCGCCCCGCACGTACGTGGCATCCGGCTCCGGGTTGCCTTGCGGGTTCTCATTGTACTCGCGAGCGTCCACGTACGTCAGCGGCCACGACTGGTTGTTCGACCAACGGAGCCTCAGCGAGAGATGGTCGGATATGCGGTCCGAGATCGAGATCCAGTAGCGGAACGCATGGTCGTCCATCACCGTGAACGTGCCGTCCTCGAACATCCAGAGGAAACCGTCGTAGTACATCACCGAACCGGTCACCTTGAGCCAATCGGTGAAGTTGTGCGTCACGGCCGCTCCCAGAGCGTAGGACGGCACGGCGGCCGAACCGACATCCGGGTAGTTCCCATCCGGCTCGATGTTACCGGAGAGGCGCGGTCTCGGAGGCCACTCGATCCACGACCGCGAGGCCAGGAACTCGACCTCGTCGTACTTCGACAGACGGTACTCGACGCGGAAACGGGTCTCGACCTGCTCGTAGCTCTGCGGCGTCAGCCAGTCGTCGCCGAGCCTCCCCTGCCACTTCTGCCGGAGGTTCATCACGATGTTGTATATCGGCTGGAACCGGAGCTTGAGCACGAGCCGCGAGTAGTCGGCGCCGTCGGTCTTCCGCTGCCAGACGTCGTACTCGATCGCGGGCGTCAGGCGGTGCGAGAAGCGATAGCGCGCGTTCATGTAGAGACCTCGCTCGGCCTGCGGTGTGACCGAGTTGTCGTAGAGCAGTCCGTAGAGCGGATCCGAGAGGTAGTACTCATCCTCGAGGATCGAGCCCTTGTACCGCTTGTACTCCGAGAAGCCGCGGTTGTACGGATTGTCGAAGTCGACGTCGTAGTCACGGTAGACAGCGAGGAGCGTGAGGTTGCTGTACGACGCAAAACCGCTCACGGTCATGGCCTTCGGATCTTCGGCGAACTCGAACATCTCCCCGTCGCTGTCGAGACCGGCATACTCGCCGGCGAACGCGACGTTGTCGACGACCCACTGGAACTCCGTCCCGTAGACCCGGCGGAACTTCCCGGGACTCGAGTAGGTCCCGAAGAGCTCGCTGTCGGCAGCAACGATCTTGTCCTCGTTCTCCTCGGGGATGATCCATGAGATGTCCATGGTCCCGTACGGGTCGTATGCCGGTCTCCAGTACTTGTTGTACCGGCTCTCATACGCCGAGAACCCGATCCACGACCCCGGAGCGAACCCGTATTTCACGTTCGTTCCGTAGGTCTGCTCGTGCACGACGTCCTTCATGTCCCGCATACCGGCGGCGGCGAGATCGTCGTTGTCGATCCGCGGAGCCATGATGATGTACTGGCTGATGGTGCCGTCCGGATTGAGGACCGCGTCCTTCCAGTCGTCCGAGTAGAACAGGACGGTCTTGAAGTCGCCGACGGTCATCTCCGTTGCGACGCCTGTCAGCTGGTACTCCTGGCTCGGCGTGATGTCGCCCAGGACGCCCATATAGCGCTTGTCCCAGTTGTACCCGGAGTTCCTCGGCTTGAAGTAATCGGTGTTCTGCATCACCAGGCCCTGACCGAAGGCCAGCGCGTAGTTGCCGAGGACGATGTTGTCGAACTGCACCGGTCCCCACGACTTATCCTTGATGGTCGCGTGGAACTTGAGCGACGTCAGTTCTTCGTCACCGAAGCCCTGGTACGCCAGTGCACCGGCCGTGATGTCCTGACCCCAGCGCGCCCTGACCTTGTGCTGGTAGATCGGCCCCGCATCGTCGAGCTCGAGGCGATTCCACCAGGAGTCCTGCCCGCCCGTGGAGATGTTGCGGTCCTCCTTGAGCAGGTCCTCCGTGTCGAAGATCGCAGGCGAGTCATAGGCGCGGAACTGGTAGCTCCCACGGAACTTCGTGGCATCGGACGGATCGTCGTAGCGAACGAAGTTGCGCGTGTTGTAGTACCCCCAGTACGTCAGACCCGGGACGTTCCTCAGCGCCGTCCGCCGGTCGATCCGGTTCTTGCGTGTGTAGCTGTAGATGGCCACCGCGTCCGGTGGCGAGACGCTCTGCAGATTCGCGATCTGCTCGTAGGATGCCGTGTTGACGTTGAACGGGTCCTTCGCCAGGTCGATCCAGTAGTCCACCAGCGCTTCTCCACCGCCCTCCTCCGACTCCCACTGCCTGAAGCGATAGTAGATGTCATTGATGCGCTGGAGCTCCTCGTCCTCCTCCAGGACACGCTCAATTCGTACGAGCGGCTTGATCCGGAGGAAGTCATCCATCGTCATCCCGGGAAGATCGAGCAGGTCGTAGACACTCGAGTAGAAGGTCCGGTACTCCCGAAACCGCCAGATGGTCTCCGCCATCTCATCGGATATCGGCAGCGCCTCGATCTCCTCGAGCGTCGCCCTGTTCAGATCAAGCATCTCCCCGGCATGAACGCCTGGAGCCGCGACGGCCAGCACGAGGCCGACGAGTGCCGCGATGAACCCCATGGCCCTCAACCGTTTCAT
>CAZRAD010000129.1:0-7515 GCA_964597945.1 uncultured bacterium | reverse complement strand
GTCGAGGCATACGCCCAGGGCCATGACAACGCGAACTGGATCTACGGTGTGTACGGCGACGTCGACAATGGGACCAACACGGCCTCGGCCTACAGCATCTACGGGAGCACTCCGACCGGAAACGGGCCGCTGTACGCCGGCTACTTCGCCGGCGACACCCACGTGACCGGCACACTCTCGAAGGGTGCGGGCGCGTTCAAGATCGACCACCCGCTGGACCCCGCGAACATGTACCTCCAGCACTCGTTCGTTGAGAGCCCGGATATGATGAATGTCTACAACGGCAACGCCGTGCTCGATGGCACGGGTGAGGCGACCGTGGTGCTGCCGGATTACTTCGAGGTCCTCAACCGTGACTTCCGCTACCAGCTCACAGCCATCGGTGCGCCGGGTCCGAACCTCTACGTCGCTTCCGAGATCGCGGGGAACAGCTTCCGCATCGCTGGTGGCGAGCCCGGGTCCAAGGTCTCGTGGCAGGTGACGGGTGTGAGGCAGGACCGCTTCGCGGAGGAGAACAGGATCGCGGTCGAGGTGGCGAAGGAAGGCTACGAGGTCGGTCGCTACATGCACCCGGAGGCCCACGGGCTCCCGGCGACGTCGAGCGTCGACTACAATGAGGAGCGAGAGGCGAAGAAGGCCGAGCGCGCCGCGGCGAACGCCGAACGGAAGGCTCAGGACGCCGCGCGTCGCGAGCGGGCGAGGGCTGCGGGTACGACCGAGGGTTCGTGGCGTTCGCAGTAGCAGCGTAATCCCGGAACGTCGCGGTCTCACCAGACCGGTCGTTCCTGCAGTCGTTGGTCTCGGGCACCCCGCGCATCCGCACGGGGTGCCCTGCCGGAGGTGAATGGTGCCGAGCAGGCTGCACGATGCCGTCGAGCGCGTCGAACGCTCCCCGTACCACTGGGGACTGTTCCTGCTGGCGTTCCTGGCGTTCGTCGTCACGCGGAACCTGCTCGAGGGCGCGCTGGGGCCGCGGGGCTCGATCGGGTTCGTCTACTTCAGCTCGCCGTCGGCGCTGATGGTGCTCGACCACTTCCTGCTCTTCTACGTCAGTCTCTTCCTCGGGTTCTCGATCCTTCTATCCAGGCTCACCGGCGAGCGCATCGGCGGCGTGATGAAGGTGATGACGCCCGCGTGGGCCATCATCCTCATCCCGCCGATCTTCGACTACATCGTCACATCGGGCGAGGGGATGCGGATTTCGTATCTGCTCGATCTGCGGTCGGTCGTGTTCCGGTTCTTCGACCCGACTGCGACGCTCGACCGGGTCTCGCCCGGGCAGCGCGTCGAGATCGTGGCTGCGATGGCGCTCGCGGTGGCGTACGTGTGGATCAAGCGCCGGAGCCGGCTCCGCGCCGTTCTCGCGTTCCCGCTCGTCTATCTGCTGCTGCTCGCGCACGGCATCCTGCCGAACGCGCTGGCGCGACTCGCGTGGATCATCGGCCGGAATCCGGTCGCACCGCCGACGTTCATCTACAACGTGATGTACCGGGCCGGCGGCATCGTGCCCGATGAGAGCCGGAAGCTCGCGCTCGTGTTCCTGCTGTCGTCGTGTGCGCTGGGGTGGTGGGCGCTCAAACGCCATGCGCCGGAGAAGGAGCGAGCGCTTCGGACGAACCTGCGGCCGCTCCGGACGCTGCACTACCTGGGAATGGCGGTCTTCGGTGTCGCGCTCGGGTGGGCGGTCTTCGCACCGGTCGGGGTTGCATTCACCGGCGGCGGTGACGTACTCGGGATCATCGGGGTCGCGCTCGCCGTCCTCCTCGCTTTCCAGGCGTCGGTCAACCTGAACGATCTCTTCGATGAGGAGGCCGACCGGATCGTCGGGGTGCCGCGGCCGCTCGTCCGCGGTGCGCTGACGCGGCGTGATGCGGCCATCGCGGCCGGCGTGCTGGCCGGCGTGTCGCTCCTGACGGCACTCAACGTGAAGTACTCGACGTTCCTCTTCGTACTGCTTGCGCTCATACTTTCGTTCGCGTACTCCGCGCCGCCGCTGCGGCTCAAGCGGATCCCGCTGGTCTCGAATCTGAGCCTCGGGGTGATATCGCTGCTGGTGTGCATGACCGGGTTCTCCGCGTACGCCGAGGAGCGGACGTTCGCGCTCTTCGCACCCAGGCTCGGCTGGGTCATCGTGCTGGCCTTCGGGCTCGGGTTCGCCGCGAAGGATCTCAAGGACAGGCTGGGTGACGGCGCCACCGGTGTCGTGACACTGCCCGTCCTGCTCGGGGAGAAGGGCGGCCGGATCGCGACAGCCGTGCTGGTGCTGCTCGGGTATCTGGCCGTACCGGCGCTGCTCCCGTATCCGGTCCTGCTGGTCCCGGCCGTGCTTCTCGGTATTGGGAGCGCGGCGGCCGTGGTGTTCTGGCGTCACGAGCACCTCGACCGCGTGCTGCTGGCCGTCTGCCTGGCCTTCACGCTGATGGTCGGCGTCGTCACCGTGCTCGGTGTGAATGCCGTCATGCCGGGGCACATCCCCACGGTTGCGGCGAAGGCGGCGGAGACACGGGGGCGCCAGGCTGAGGAGTGGAACGACTGGCCGAATGCGGGCGCGCACTACGCGGCGGCAGCGGAGGTGTTCATGGAGGATGCGACCGTCCGGGCTCGCGCGGGGAACGCCCTGCATCTGAGCGGTGACCATGAGGCCGCGCTGCCGCATCTTCTCGCCGCGGTCGATCTGGACCCGTCACGCCCGGTGGCGCTTCAGAACCTCGCGCTCACGGAGTCGCGCCTCGGGCGGTACGAGATCTCGAAGGAGCTCATGCGCGATGCGGTGCGCCGCGGGATGCGGTCGCGCGTGTTCCTCTCGCTGCTGGGCGAGGAGCTGGCCAGGCAGCGTGAGTACCCGGCGGCGGCCGATGCGTTTGCGCGGGCGCTCAGGACCGGGCAGCCGGACGTCCCGGCGCGGATGCGGCTGGCCGAGTCGCTTCACAGGATGGGAAAGGTGGAGGAGGCGCACGGGGAGTTCGCGACGACGGTCAAACGGAGGCCGTCATCGCCGGAGGCGCACGACGCGCTCGGCAAGTTCTACAACGTGGTGCGGCAGCCGGTGCTTGCAGCGGAGCAGTTCGCGGCGGCGACCGCGCTCGCTCCGGAGGAACCCGTGTTCTGGAACAATCTCGGCGTGGCGCAGCGCGAGGCCGGCCGATACATGGAGTCGCTTGCGGCGCTCGATACCGCCAGCGAGCTCGCACCCCGGATGGTCGACCCGTACTACAACCGAGGTCAGGCGCTCGAGCGGATGGGGAGGAGTGATGAGGCGCGTCGGCAGTACATGCTCGCGCTCGAACTCGACCCATCGTTCGCCCCCGCGCGGGCCGCGCTGGACGAATCCTAGTCATCTCGCCCTCTCTCTCGCTGGATCAGGACATCCCCCCGGGACTCCACACCACCGCACCGCCAACGTTTTCAGGGAGTCCTCCTGCCGTTATTGCCATCCAAACGCACAAGTTGCGTGTTCGGGTCAAACAAACAGTGTAATAAGTGCGTTCGCGGTGAGTGGCAGTCATAGCTCGGACCCCTTCAGGCTTGACAGCCGATGCTCGGAAACGTACCTTGCGTGCAAGCAGAGCGATGTAAACCACGTGGGGAAACGTGAACTGAGTGGAGAGAGAAGTGAACTGAGGCGAGGTCCTCAACCAAGGAGAGATGTGATGCAGAAGTTGATCTTTCGTAATCTGGCGCTGATGCTGGTCGCCGGCGCGCTGCTGCTGCCTGCGCTCGCGTCGGCCGGCACGTCGGTGGATCTCGAGCCGACCGCCAACGACGGGATTCTGGTCTTCGAGTCTCAGGACGGCATGTTCAAGTGGTGGGTCGATTCCCGCGTCTACCTGGACATGGCGATGTACATGGACGATGCTGCCGACCTGGCCATCGAGATGGAGGAGGACGAGGATCTCGAAGTGGGCATGGCGAGTGGCATCCAGATCCGCCGCGCCCGCATGGCCTGGAAGGCCATCCTCTGGAACGACTGGTATGCCGAGGTCGACGTGGACTTCGCCGAGGAAGCCACCGCTCTGAAGGACGCGTACATCCGCTACGACAACCTCTTCGACAGGCAGGGCTATGTGCGGGTCGGCAACTTCCGCGCGCCGTTCGGTCTTGAGGAGAACACGTCGAGCCGCTACCTCATGTTCATGGAGCGGAGTCAGGGTACCGACCCGTTCGTGCCCGGCCGCCGTCTGGGAGCTGAGGTTGCGTACTGGGGTGACATGTACCGCATCGCCCTCGGCGCTCTCGGACCCGACGCCGAGGACTTCGAGACGAACACGGACGACCAGATCGAAGACGGCCAGAGCGACATGAACTGGAGCTTCGCAGGCCGCGCGACGGTCGCTCCGATCATGGACGAGCACAAGGTTCTGCACATCGGTGGCGCCTACGCCATGATGAAGCCGACCTTTACGGACGAGGATGGCATCGGTGAGGTCCGCTTCCGCACGCGCAACGAGACGCACATCTCGAACCACAAGCTCGTCTCGACGGGCAAGATGAAGGACACCGAGAGCTGGACGGTATTCGGCGGCGAGCTCGGTTTCGTCATGGACCGCCTGATGATCCAGGGCGAGTACATGGGCTCGACGGTTGCGATGTGCGAGGACTTCGAGTACGACGACCCGAGCTTCACGGGTATGTACGGCTTCGTCAGCTACTTCCTCACCGATGACTCGCATCCGTACTCCCCGAAGCTTGGCGAGTTCACGGGCGTGAAGCCGACCGGCGAGAACGGCGCGGTGGAGCTGGCAGCGCGCTACAGCATGGTCAACCTGACCGACGAGGATGCTGACATCATGGGTGGTGAGTCGACGGCCCTGACGTTTGGCGTCAACTGGTACCCGAACTCCAACATCAAGATCATGGCGAACTACTCCATGATCGACAACGATGAGGACAGTGACGCCGACGGTGACTTCATTGTCAACGAGGACGGCTTCGACTACGGCATCTTCCAGATGCGCGTCCAGGCCGCCTTCTAGCCAGTGCATCTCATCGGCCGTAGATCGGCTGCAGTGTTCCGAGTTGCTTTCCCTGCTCGCCGTGGCCACAGGTCGCGGCGAGCAGGTTCTTATAGTCACGGCATCATCCGACAGAGCAGAGAAGAGAGGATCATGGAGAAGATCATCCCACGCTGGGAGTACCGGGTCTTCGCAGAGGATCTGGGGACGATCGAGAGCAACATCAGGGCGCATGAGGTCACGCGCGTGAAGGAGAGCGCCGAGGACTACATCGTCTGCCGCACAAGCGGCAACAACGTGAAGGTCCGCGACGGTCTGCTGGACATCAAGCAGCTGGAAGACACCAATGACGATACGCTCGAGCAGTGGATGCCCGTGATGAAGGTCGGGTTCCCTGCTCCCGCGGACGACGTCGCCAGGATCTTCTCGGCCTTCGATCTGGTCCGTCCCGAGATGGAACGCGACGAATACACGTACGACCAGTTCATCGAGGAGATCGTCGGCGGCTCGGACGATCTGGCCGTCGTCAAGGTGACCAAGAACCGCACGGGGTTCATGATCCGCGAGGTCATCGTCGAGGTAGCCGAGGTCACGTTCGACGGCATCGAATTCAGGACGGCGGCCGCCGAACACATCGACCCGCAGCTCGTCATGCAAGTCGTCTGTGAACTCGGTCTCGATTCGCTGCCGAACGTCAACTATATCAAGGCGATGAAGAAGGCCGTCGGGATGGAGGTCGTGTGATGGGGACCCGGCAGGGAGACGGCGTGACGGGAACGAGCGCGGAGGACGGCATGGCAGGAACGCACGCGGTGATCGACATCGGTACGAACTCTGTGAAGATGTACGTGGCGACCGTCGAAGACGGCCGCAGTGACGTGCTGGGCGACTTCACCGAGGTAACACGTCTCGGTGAGGAGCTTCACGACACCGGGAGACTGGGGGAGGAGAGCATCAAGCGTACGGCGGACACCGTCGTCGCGTTCCGGGCGAAAGCGGTTGAGATGGGTGCGGGGAAGATCGTTGCGGTCGGTACCATGGCGCTTCGTTCGGCGGAGAACTCAGAGACCTTCACCGACGCCGTGCGCGAACGTTGCGGGCTGGAGATCGAGGTCGTTCCCGGGGAGGAGGAGGCGAGACTGTCGTACCTGGCCGTGCTCTCCGGTCTGGGAACCGGCGAGGGGCGCGTAATCGTCTTCGACACCGGCGGAGGGAGCACCGAGTTCATCTTCGGCGACGGCGAGGAGATCAAGGAACGCTTCAGCCTCGACACCGGCTCTCGTCAGCCCACCGAGGAGTTCTGTACGTCCGATCCGGTGACCGAAGCCGAGCTGGTGGATATGGTCGCCTTCCTCGATAAGGAGTTCGATCGTCTCGAACTCGGGGTAGACTCGCTGGTCGGGATGGGTGGAACGGTCACGAGTCTCGGAGCCGTCCATCACAAGATGAAGGTGTACGATCCGGATGTGATCCAGGGTTCCGTGCTCACGCTCGCCGAGGTCGAACGGCAGGTGGAGATGTACCGGTCGAAGACCATCGCAGAGCGCCGCGAGACGGTCGGGTTGATGCCGAAGCGTGCCGACGTCATCCTGGCCGGCGCAGCCATCGTGATGACCATCATGCGCAAACTCGGCGCGGCGGAGCTGACCGTGAGCGACCGGGGACTCAGGCACGGCCTGTTCTACGACCGCTTCGTTCGAGGCGGGGCGACACCCGCGTAGAGAGAGGGACGGCGGCACACTCATGAGACTGACGATACGACTGCTCGCGTGGACTCTTCTCGCGGCGCTCGCGGTGACACTGTTTCCCGCGGATGCGGCGCACGCCGAGTATCCCGACAGACCGATCTCCTTCATCGTTCACACGAAGCCGGGCGGTGCTATCGATCTGACCGCGCGCGTCGTGGCCAAGGTGGCCCGCAAGTACGTCGACGTGCCGTTCGTGGTCGAGAACCGCTACGGCGGCTCGGGTGCGGTGGCGATGCGCGCCGTGCTCGGCGGCGAGCCGGACGGCTACATGGTGCTGGCGGCTCCGGCGACGTTCGTCTCGACGGTGCAGATCACGCAGAGCGACTTCGGGATGGACGACTTCTACTTCCTCGCGTGTCTGACCGAGGCGCCGGAAGCGCTCATCACCAACCGCAACAGCGATGTGGTCACGCTCGAGGACATCGTGGCCGATGCCCGCGAGAAGGGCGGACGCCAGATCTGGGTCGGCCCCGGGGTCGGCAGTCTCGATCACCTGATGGCCATCAAGACCTGGGACAAGCTCGGGATCGACGCCACGTGGGTTCCCTACGACGGGGGCGGCGCTGCCGTCGCCGCGCTCCTCGGCGAGCACGGCGTGGTCTACGTCGGCAACCCTCAGGACGTGAAGGGTCGTCCCGACCTGCACATCGCCGCGGTGTCCGCGCTCGAGCGGCTCGACCGCTTCCCCGACACGCCGACGTTCGTCGAGGCCGGGTATGACCTGCCCGGTGAGATCATGTGGCGCGGCTTCGCGGTGAGGAAGGGCACGCCTCCCGATGTGGCCGCGTATCTCGAGAACCTGCTCTACAAGGTCA
>CAZRAD010000128.1:0-7532 GCA_964597945.1 uncultured bacterium | reverse complement strand
AGAAGGCACCACCTCCGTGACTTCCGACGCCGCCGTACGTATCGACGATGATCTTCCTGCCCGTCAGACCGCAGTCCGCCGCAGGACCGCCCTTCACGAAAGCGCCGGTGGGGTTGACCAGAAGCTCATACCCATCGACGACCAGATGCTCCGGAATGATCGGGTCCACGACGCTCGTCTTGATCTGCTCACGGAGAGAGTCGATCGTCAGGTCGGCCGCATGCTGCGTCGACACGACGACGGTCTCGACACGGATCGGCTTGCCGTCGTCATACTCGACCGTGACCTGCGTCTTGCCGTCCGGCCCCAGACCCGCTATGACGCCGCTCTTCCGAGCCACGGCCAGCTGCCTCGCGAGCGCATGCGCCAGGTGGATCGGCATCGGCATGTACTCGTCCGTCTCGTGTGTAGCGTATCCGAACATCATTCCCTGGTCGCCCGCGCCGCCGGTGTCGACGCCCATCGCGATGTCGGGTGACTGCTCGTCGATCGCGGTGACGACCGCGCAGGTCTCATGGTCGAACCCGTAGCGCGCGTCCGTGTAGCCGATCTCGCCGATCGTCGAACGGATGATCCTCGGGATCTCGACGTAGGCTTCAGTCGAGATCTCCCCCGCGACAAATGCCATCCCGGTCGTCACGAGCGTCTCACAGGCGACCCGCCCCATTGGATCCTGTTCTATGATCGCATCGAGTATCGCGTCCGAGATCTGATCGGCCACCTTGTCGGGATGCCCCTCGGTCACCGACTCTGATGTAAAGAGGTGTCTGTGCATGCTTCCTCCCACTTGCTTCCGCCCCTGGACCGTGTCGTCGCCGATCGCGATCGACGACGACCGTCAGCCGATATCGATCTCCGATGAGTCACCGACGTTGAGTTTCTGGTAGTGCCCCTTCACAACGGCACCCTCCCCGATAAGCGACTCGGAGAGGAGACTTGTTTCGACATGCGCGGACGTGTTGACGATGCTGTCGCGCACGATGGAGTTTCTCACGCTCGAGCCGGCCGCGATCGAGACGAACGGACCGACGATCGAATTCTCGATGACGGCGCTCGGGTCGATCGACACCGGTGGGACGACAACCGTGCCCGGATACTCGGGGACGCCGTTGCCTGAACGCTCGAGCAGGAATCGGTTCGTCTCGAGAAGCGTGACCGGGTGCCCGCAGTCGTACCACCCCTCGACCTCGAAGGGTTCCATCCGCTCCCCTCGCTCGAGCATGATCTTGAGCGCGTCCGTCAGCTGGTACTCACCCTTCGTCCGGATATCACGGTCCACGATCTCAGCGAGGCTGTCCATGAGGAGCCCCGTGTTCTGGATCAGATAGAGGCCGACGATAGCGAGATTGCTCGGCGGCAGATCGGGCTTCTCGACGAGGCTCTTCACGACCCCTCGCTCGATCTCCACAACCCCGAACTTCCTGGGGTCTTCGACGGCCTTGACGCCGATGGTGGTCGTTCCACGGGCAACGAGTCCCGGGAAGTCCGCCGTGACGATCGTGTCACCGAGAATGATCAGACTCGGACCATCGTCCACGCACTCGCGTGTCATGAATATCGCATGACCCAGCCCGTTCCGCTCCTCCTGATGAACGTAGCACACGGTCAGGTCGGGATAGGCCTTCGCCATGTACTCCTTCACTCGGTCTCCCATGTATCCGGTCACAAGGACGATGTCCGTGATGCCGAGCGGCAGAAGTTGCTCAACGATGTGCCCGAGGATCGGCTTGCCCGCGACCTGCACGAGCGCCTTCGGGATCGTGTGGGTATGCGGTCTGAGCCTCGTGCCGATACCGGCGACGGGGATGATGGCTCTCATGGGATGTCCTTTCCGGTACTCGATCCCTGGCGGCCGTGCCGCGCCCCGCGGCCCGGCTCCCGGATCAGCTTCGCGCGAGCGCGGCCTTCAGCCTGTCGATCGGCTTCACAGGCGTCGGGTCAGCTCCCGTCAGCATCGCAAGATAGTAGCTCATGAAATCACCGAGCACCACGAGAGAGATGAGCCTCGCAAGACCCGACTCGCCCATGCTCCAGGCCTCCCGCGTATCCGCGCCCGTGTCATCGATGATCTGTCGCGTCACCTCGAACCGCCTCGCGATCCGCGGGTGCTCCCCGCTGTCTCTGAGGAACAGAACGCGCGACACTCCCCCGACGGGCCTCGCGGCACTCCACCCGACGATCTCGTTGTGGTTCATCTCGGGCAGTTCGTTACGGTGTCCGACGAGCTTGGAGTTCTCGGAGATCTGTCCGCACCAACGGCTCGCCACGACGCTCGTCCACGGAACGGCCCCGTAGACGACGGGGATCCTCTCGAAGAACCACTCCGCAAGCTCCTTCGCGACGTTCTCAACCGTTCCGCGCTCAACAGCGTAGAGGGTCGCGAGCTCCGCGGCTACACCGGCGGCCTCCTCGATCTCATGCGACGGATCCGGCGTGAGCCCGAGCTTGTGCATGATCCAGAGCTGCGGCACCAGACTGTACCCGAGCGCCGCGCGCGGAGGCAGTCCGGCGGGGATCCGCACGATGTCGAGACCTCGCTCGCCGGCCAGTTCGGCCAGTTGACCGCCCGTCGTCACGCAGACGACACGAGCTCCGCGACCGAGCGAATCATCGAACGCAGAGAGCGTCTCCTCGGTGTTCCCCGAGTAGCTCGAGGCCAGCACGAGTGTTTGCGGACCGACGTACTCGGGAACCGCGTATCCGCGCACCACACGCATCGGGATCGGCAGCGTGTTTTCCAGATACGCCGACGCGAACTCCGCGCCGATGGCCGACCCGCCCATGCCGAGCGCCACGATCGATGTCACGCCATCGATGCTGGTCCTCAGCGCCGCGTCCCTTCCGATCGCATCGGCTTCCATCAGCTGCCGCTGAAAGCCCATCATGTGGTCGTACATACCGCCCGGGTCACGTCCCGCGATCTCCTCCGCGCTCTTCGGCATCGTCATACGATCATCTCCGTTGCACTGATCTCGGGGTATTTCCGCTTGAATATCTGCTCGAGATAGCGCCGCACCTCGGGCCCGGTCTCCATATCGAGCGCGCGGGATACGACCTTCCTCGCCGAATTGTAGCTTGTTGATCGGATGATGCTCTTCACCTCGGGAAGCATCAGCGGGCTTGTCGAGATCTCGTTCAGGCCCAGGCCGATGAGAAGCAGAACCGACAGCGGGTCACCGGCCATCTCCCCGCAGAGCCCCACCCACTTGCGGTGTCGCTTGGCCGCCCGAACGGTCTGCCGGACCAGTTCGAGCACCGCAGGGTGATACTGGTCATAGAGGTACGCCACGCGGTCGTTGCCGCGGTCGACCGCCAGTGTGTACTGAATGAGATCGTTCGAGCCGATGCTGAAGAAGTCGACCTCCCTGGCGAGCGCGTCGGCAAGCACCACCGCGGCCGGCGTTTCGACCATGATACCGACCTGGATGTCCTCGCTGAACTCCCGCCCTTCGATCCTCAGCTGCTGCCGCGCTGCCTCGAGCACCTGCTTCCCGTCCTTGACCTCGTTGATCGAGGAGACCATCGGGAACATGATTCGGACATTCCCATGCGCACTCGCGCGCAGGATCGCCTTGAGCTGACGCATGAAGATGTTCGGATGGGCCAGGCTGTATCGGATGCCTCGCCAGCCGAGAAACGGATTCGCCTCCTCCTCATGCTGCCCGTCGAGGCCGAATTTGTCGCCACCGACGTCGAGCGTACGGATCAGCACCGGGCCCGGCGACATCGTCTCGACGACCGACCGGTACGCCTCGTACTGCTCCTCCTCGCTCGGGATGTCCCGCCGTGCGAGGAAGAGGTACTCTGTTCGGAACAGTCCGATCCCCTCCGCGCCGTGTGATATCGCGGATACGACATCCTCCGGACCTTCGATATTGGCACCGAGTTCGAACGCCCTCCCGTCGCGGGTCACGGCGGGATAGTCCTTGAGCTTGAGCAGCTGCTTTTCGAAGTCCTCGTACTCGCGCTTGCGCTCGAGGTAGTACTCGAGGACTGCGGAGTCGAATCCGAAGACAACGAGACCGAGGACGCCGTCGATGATAATGGTCTCGCCCTGGCTGATCGACTCCGTGACGTTGTGGGCCCCGACGACCGCCGGAATCTCAAGCGAGCGAGCCATGATCGACGCGTGCGACGTTCGGCCACCGACCTCCGTGATGAAACCCTTGACTCGTTCCCTGCGCATCGACGCGGTGTCCGTTGGAGCAAGGTCGTGGGCAACGACGATGACCTCGTCATCCAGGTTCCGAAGCGTCCTGTCGTCGCGCCCCAGCAGACGCATCAAGAGCCGTCGCTCGATATCCTTGATGTCGTAGATTCGGTCCCTGAGGTACTCATCCTCCGTACGCCCCATCGCGCGTGTCACCTGACCGATCGTCTCCGTGAGCGCCAGCTCCGCACGAACACAGTCGTCGGTGATACGCTTGAGCGTTCCCTCGACGACCATCGAGTCCTCCAGGATCATCAGGTGCGCATCGAAGATCGCCGCCTGGTTCTCACCGAGCTCTTCCTCCAGCTCGCCGCGAAGGCGCCGAAGAAGCACCTTCGTGTCTTCGATGGCTTCGCGGAACCGTGCGACCTCACTCTCGATCTGGTCGGCGGCGATCAGCTCCTCCGGCACGTGCGGCCTCTCCGCATCAAGGATGAACGCCTTGCCGACAACGATGCCCGGAGAGGCGGGTATCCCCTCGATAGTGCGTGCGTGTCCTATCTCAGCGAGGTTCAGGATCAAGGTCTTCTACTCCTCCATATCGCGTTCGAGGAAGGCCGCCAGGCACTCCATCGCGTCGATCTCGTCACTGCCGTCCGCCGTGACGGTGACCGAGCTTCCGTGCTCGGCCGCCAGCATCATCACACCCATGATGCTCTTGCCGTCCACCGTCAGGTCGTCCTTGGTCAGCTTCACATCGCATCTGTAGCGTCCGGCCAGCTTCACGAACTCCGCCGCCGGGCGGGCGTGCAGACCAACGCGATTCGCGATCGTCACAGTTCTCTCGAGCACGCTACCCTCCGTAGAAACCGTTCACCATCAGGATGATCCCTCCGATCGCCCCGGCGGCCGCGACGAGCGTGGACGGGATCCTCAAACGCGCCGCGACAGCCCCCAACACGAGAAACGCACCCATCACCACCGCTGTGGGCACCCCCGGGCGCTCTGTCCCGGACGCTGCGAGCGCAAGCACGAACCCGGCCGCGAATGCGCCGGCCCACCTCGTCGCGAGCACCGCCCGCCTGAAGCCCTTTCCGAGGAGCTCGCTCGCCGCTTCCGGCCCCACATCCAGTCCACGAACCACACCCCGGGCCTTGAGGAAGATATGGGGGACGTTGTAGACGACGAGCATGACGATCGGCGCCGCCCAGACACCCCACGCACCCGTTTGAAGACCGTAGAGAGCAACCGCAGCAGCGATGAGCCCGGCCGCGGGACGGAGACCGCCCCACATCAGTGCATCCCCCGCCATCCCGAGCAAACCACCGAGAGCCTTCTTGATCTCCGCAGCCTCTTCCGCGCCGCGGCCCTCCATCTCCGCTCGTGCCACGGCGCCGATGACGTACGGGGCGAGCACCGGGTTCGTATTGAAGAAGCTCATGTGCCGCTTCAGGAACGCCCGTCGTTCCTCCTCATCCATCGTGCTCGCCAGAGGCGCCACAGCGAAGAAGAAACCCACATCCTGCATACCGCGCGGGTTCCAGACCGCCTGGAGCAGGAAGGAACGCACGAACAGGCGCCACTTCCATCCCCCTGGTCGCACCGACGAGCGTGCTCTGTTCGCGTCGTCCTGCACGAGCGCTTCCTCCTTCAACCCGAACGCGCGAAGCGTCCGCTCCACTCGCTCAGCGCGCTACATGAGTGCGATCAGAGCGGCCCCGGCCGCCAGGCCCGCGACGACACTGACCCTCTCGCCCCATCCGCGTGAGAGCGCGATCGCGGCGCCCACGGCCAGCGGCGCCGCCCAGACGAGCGCCGGATATCGCTCAGGGCCCGTCCCCGGGAGAAGCACGTCCGCGATCAGGAGCGTCAGACCGATGGCCGCCGCTGACAGCACGGAGGCCACCGAGAATCGGAAACCGATGGCTCGCAGCACGGCACGCCGCGCGCCGCCGAGATCCCCGGCCAGGACCGCATCTCGCGCGCGCTCGGCGAGCTGGATGTTCCGCCGTCTCAGTCGAGTTACTGCGATGCGACCGACCCAGCCCATGGCCAGAGCCGTGAGCAGACCGGTAGCGAGCGCCCACCCGGCGGGGTGCCCCCGCGATACGAGAAGCCCGGCTGAGCCCGCCCCGACGACGCCGGCCACACCGGCGTCGGGGAACCCCGCTCCACCCACCGGGAGAACGCCCGACCAGACGAGCTGGAGCGTGAGGCCCACCATCAGACCGGTCGCCGGTTCCCCGACGACAACTCCCGCCAGCGTCCCCGACACGACCGGTTGCGAGAACATCAGCTGTAGTGCGGCCGTGGTATCGACCGCCACCGCGCCCGCCATCATCGCCAGGATGACAACGGCAACACCGTCGTTCATGAGCTACCCCTCGAGCGTCTTCCATTCCAGTGTGACGGAGCAGATGAGCTCGGTCTCGGGCTCGAATCCCCACACGGGGAAGAACGAGAGCCCCTGATAGACACGCTCGAAACCTCCCTCCGACTGAGAGGCGGTCTGGAGCGGCTGCACCCGGACCTCGGTCGCCGGTTCGAAGCTCAGGGTGATCTGCGCCCCGCGGAGTCGGTCCTCGATCGTCAACGCGCTGACACGCTCGAGCGAGTGCGCGGCTTCCGCGCTGACCGTCTCGCTATCGGCGGTACGGAGAGTCGTGTACTCCGCTATCCCCGTCAGAAGCGCGATGTTCCACTCGGAAGAGAAGACGAACCCGGACGAGGAGTTCGGCGACACCTGGTACTCAACCCGCAGGCGTTCACCGTCGGAGCGAACCGTCTTGCTCAGATCGCACTCGATCGCATCATCTCCGGACGGAAACGTCAGGCGCTCCTGCATCGAGACCTCTGCGGTCCCGTCGCTCTCACGGACCCGGAATCCCCAGCGTCTTCCCGTGGCCGGAAGGAGGTCGATCTCATCAGGCCGGAGCATCTCAACGAGCGTGCACGACTCAGGGAAGAAGTGATCGACGGCCGCCACGCGAGGGACGAGGTCGCTCACGGCCATGTCCGCGAGCCCGTCTTCCTTGGCCACTATGGCATCGTGGATGCTCACCGTTCCGTCATGGTCCTTCCCCGCCGCGGCGTCCTCAAGAAGCGCATGATACGCCTCACAGTGCCGCGCCATCGTCGCCACGGCGTTCCATGTCGCTCCGCGAAGGTCGATCTCGAACACGGCTCCTCCGCGGGCGGGAGCCACGTAGGCGTTGAGCCGGCGCGACTCGAGGAGAACCTCATCGTGACCGTCGAGATCGTGGTCGATCACGTCAGCGGTGGCCCCTGACTCGGAACCCGGCGCAACGGCGTTCTCGGCCTTGAGCAGATGCTCGTAGACGGCCGAACGCAGATGCGGGAGATAGATACCTCCGAAGACCCC
>CAZRAD010000127.1:0-7580 GCA_964597945.1 uncultured bacterium | reverse complement strand
ACCGAGATCCTCGACGGTGACGTCATCCGCACGAACCTCTCGAAGGGCCTGGGGTTCTCGAAGGAAGACCGCGACATCAACATCCGCCGCGTCGGGTTCGTCTGCCGGCTTCTCTCGCGGCACGGCGCCTGCGCCATCGCGGCCTGCATCTCGCCGTACTCGGCGGTTCGCGATGAGGTCCGCGAGTCGATCGACAACTTCGTCGAGGTCTACTGCGAGGCCCCGATCGAGAAGCTCATCGAGCGCGACCCGAAGGGTCTCTACAAGAAGGCGCTGGCGGGGGAGATCAAGGGCTTCACCGGCATCGATGATCCGTACGAGGCGCCCGAGAAGGCCGAGATCGTCGTCAAGACCGCCGAGGAGTCGATCGAGGAGAGCATGGGCAAGATCCTCCGGACCCTCGAGCTGATGGGTCACATCCCCGCGACGGACGGTGGGACCGACTACTCCGAGGAGGAGGAAGAGGAGATCAAGAAGCGGCTGAGCGACCTGGGTTACATCTAGGACCCGCTCGCTGAAGCGATAGCTGCAGCGGACACTATCCAGGACTCGCCCCGGATGTGGCCAGCGCACCCCGCTCGAGCGCGGGATACAGCGATGCAGCTGGCTGTGGGTTGCCCCCGGCCTCGAGAGAGGTTCGGGGGCTTCCTGCGTCACGGGTTTCCTGCGTTTCGGGATGAACGGGCGATCGAGCTGCGTCACGCCCCCGGCCCCTACCGATACTGGGCCTTGATGCGTCCCCAGCTCTCGCTCTCCACCGCCGTCTCGCTGACGTCGTAGAGCACGACGCGGTCGGTCCCGCCGGCGTGGCCGGTGTCGAGGTGGAGGACCGCCAGGACGTAGCCGTACGGCGTGTTGGCCATCGTCGCGCCGGCCGGGTTGCCGTACTCCGGGAGCGTCGTATACGTGCCAAGCAGTGTTCCGTCCGTGTCGTACTTCTCGACCTTTCCCTCGACGTCGTCCGCGTACGTCATCCAGAGGCAGTCCTGGCTCGTGTCGTAGGCGAGCCCGTAGCGGAACCCGGTCCCGGTGCCGATGATGGGTGTCACGCTGACCGGCGGACTGCTCCATGTGCCGTCCCACTCGACCTTGTAGACCGCGTCATCGTAGTTGCAGCAGTAGAAGTACGTGCCGTCGTAGGCGAGGCCGCGGTTGGGGATGAGCGGTCCCCAGAACCAGCCGGCCGGGGTTCCGGACATGTCGAACGCCCGGATCTTGCCGTCCTCGCTCCCGAACATGTACGTTCCGTCGCAGGCGAGGTCGCGGCAGCCCCAGTGGGTGCCCTCCACCTGGATGAAGCTGTCCACAAGCGCTCCCGACGTATCGTAGATCCAGAACATGGTCGTGTCCCCGTAGGCCAGAGGCACCCCGGAGGTGACCCAGAAGTCCGTGCCATCGAACCCGATACCCCAGCTCCACGGGGCGTCGACCTCGAACGAGTGGACGACCGTGAACGAGCCTCTGGAGCCGGCGCCAGCCGGGAGGGCCAGGACGAGGACGACCGCAGCGATGAGCAGTGTACGCATGACCGCCTCCTTTCGCGCTGAGCAGATTCCCATCTAGCATGCCTGATGACATCATACCACACGCGCGGCGGTCAATCCAAGGGTCGGTCTCGTGGCATGCGCGAGAGGACAGCGCGGCAGGGACGAGAGGCAAAGAAGAGGGCCCGGCACGATGCCGGGCCCTCGTCCGAACTGAAGGGGGATGCCTTCAGTCTGCACATCACTCTGACGAACGTGGACTACCTGTACAGGGCCTTGATACCGCCCCACGTCGACTCCTCGACCGGCGAGGTGCCGTCCTCGTAGAAGTTGATGTTGTCGTAGAAGACGCCGGACGGCTCGTAGTTCGTGGCGGTCGTCGAGAAACCGATCTGGATAAGCTGGTTGTCGAGACCGGTGATGTCGATGCTGAGCATGTACGTGCCCCAGGTCGTCGGCAGCATGGTCGTATCGTACGTGATGAAATTGGTCATGGCGTAGCCGGCGTTCGGGTCGAGCGTCTTGATGAAGGCGAGGGCCGTCGAAGCGCCGCCCAGGTCACCCATCTTTGCGTCGAACTCGAAGACCCACGTGCCGGAGGCGCCCGCAGCGATCGGCCACTCCTGGAACAGGTTGCTCTCGATGAGGTTGCCGTTGCCGTGATCGGCGTTGGCGTAGTCACTGTACATGACCAGCTGCTGGTCGCCCTGGTCGACGCCGCCCTGACCGGTGACGATGTCGCACCAGTTGCCGATGTTGTTCGGCGCGGGGAAGACGCCGTACCCGTACAGGTAACCGCCGCCTGGATCAAACACGTTGCCGAAGATCAGCCAGCCGTCAGCCGCGAGAGAACCGTCGACGGGAGCCAAAGCCTCGAAGTCCTGCGAGTACGGGGACTGCGCGAATGCGACGGACGCGACGAGAAGCATGGCCGCGACGAGAACGATATTGACACTCTTCATTCTGTGACCTCCTCAGGTCTGATTGAAGGCGGGTGCCTTCAGGTTGAGTACATCACCCAATGACTCTCTGACTACCTGTACATCGCCTTGATGCGCGTGAACGTTGTTGACTGCGACTCCGGCTCTGCAGCCGCCGAAGGGGAAAGCTCGAAAAGGAAGACGTTGTCGTAGAAGACGCCGCACGGCTCGTAGTTCGAGGCGACCGTGGCGAAACCGATCTGGAAGAGCTGGTTGTCGAGACCCGTGACGTCGAGGTAGATCGTGTATGTTCCCCATGTCTCAGGGAGAGTCGTCGTGTCGTAGATGATGTGATTCGTCAGTGCGTAACCGGCGCCCGGGTCGAGCGTCTTGATGAAGGCGGAGGCGGTCGAGGCGCCCGTGAGGTCGCCCATCTTGGCGTCGAACTGGAAGCACCAGATGCCCGACGCGCCGACCGGAAGCGTCTGCTCCTGATAGAGGTTCGACTCGATCAGGTAGCCAAGAGCGTGATCAGGGTTGTTGTAGTCGCTGAACATGGACAGCTGCTGATCACCCTGGTCGATGCCGCCCTGACCAGTGGTGATATCACACCAATTGCTGATGTTGTTCGGCGCAGGCCAGGGACCATGACCGTACAGATAGTTGCCGCCGGCATCTGAGACGTTACCGTAGACAAGCCAGCCATCAGCGGCCAGCGATCCGTCCACCATGGCCAGCAACTCGAAGTCCTGCTCATAGGGCGTCTGCGCAAACGCAACGGGGGCGGTGAGCAGCAGAGCCGACACAAGAACAATGGTGACACTCTTCATCCGGAGACCTCCCTGGTCGGACGAGAACTCGACTGCCGTGTTGACGTTTCCACGAACCCCTCCGAACGCTTGACTGCCGGTCAGCCGATGCAGACAATGGGGGAGTTCTACTCAATGAGATGATTATAGACTATGTTCGGTTTCCGAATCAAGTCCTTTTTTGCGTTTTTTTCAAGGTGTGTCATGGGCGGAGATCGAGAGACCCGGAGCCGAAACTGGGTACTTCTTCGTGCATCAGGGAAGTAGAGGGTTGACAGGAACTCGCGCATAGAGCATCCTTTGTAAGGCACCCGCACAAAGTCGAGCAGGCCATCAGGCACCGGGCGGGCGGGCCTGATTCTCCTATGACTCAGTGGAGGCAGCAGGTGAACACGTTCTCCAGACATCTCACAGTGCTCGCCGCGATCTTCTTTGTCGCCACGCTGGCCGGTTGCGGCCGGGACGCGATCACCACCCCGGCCCTCGCAGTCGACGACCCCGTTGTTTTCGATGACAACTTCGGGGACGCGGTCGACTACCAGGCCTTCAGCGGCTCGCAGTTCGACGCCGTCTCACTCGACTACATCGAATTCTACTCCGGCTCGGCCTCGCTCAAGGTCAATGTCCCGGAGCCGGGCTACCCCAACGGCACGTACGCCGGCGGCGCGTTCACGACGTGGAACGTCCGCGACCTCTCCGGATACAACGCGCTGACGTTCTACGCGAAGGCGAGCCGAAACGCGACGCTGGACGTGGCGGGGCTCGGCAACGACAACACCGGGACGTCGCTCTACGACGCGAGTCGGAGCGCGATCCCGCTCACGACCGACTGGCAGCAGGTCATCATCCCGATTCCGGACTCCTCGAAGCTCACCGACGAGGGTGGACTCTTCTACTTCGCCGAGGGGCACGAGATGAACCTGGGCTTCACCGTCTGGTTCGACGAGGTGGAGTTCAAGAACCTCAGCACCATCACGAATCCGCGGCCGCAGATGACGACCGCGACGGTCTCGACGTTCGCCGGGGGCACGGCGAGCATCGAGGGCACCCAGACGATCTTCGACGACGGACGCGCGGACGTGCTTGTCTCGCACATGCCGGCGTACTTCGACTTCACGTCGACCGATGACCTCGTCGCGACGGTGGTCGATGGGGAGGTCCTGGGTGTGGGGGGCGGCACAGCGACCATCACCGCGAAGCTCGACACGGTGGACGTGACCGGTGCGATCACGGCGACTGTCGTGGGCGCTCCGGCCGGGCCGGCGACGGCACCGACACACGATGAGTCGGACGTGGTCTCGCTCTACAGCGACGAGTACGCGGACGTCGATGTGGAGACGTGGCACGCGGACTGGACGTGGTCGACGGGCGACGTGACGGACTTCGTCATCGACGGTGACAACGTCAAGGTCTACACGGACCTCAACTTCGCGGGCATCATCATCGAGGACACGATCGACTGCAGTGAGATGACGCACTTCCACATGGACGTATGGGCTCCTGAGGGGACCTCGTTCCTCGTCAAGCTGATCGACTTCGGCGCCGACGGCACGGAGTTCGGCGGGGACGATGTGAACCACGAACTGACATTCAACGCCGGGACGACGCCGGCCTTCGTGGCAGAGCAGTGGTCGGCGCTCGAGATCCCGCTCACGGATTTCACCGGACTCGTGACGACCGCACACATCGCACAGCTTGTGATCTCGTCGCCCGACGTGAGCACCGCCATTGTAGACAACGTCTACTTCCACAAGTAGACTCCCGGAAAGCCTGACAACGGCTCGTTGACGCGGGCACTCGTGGCCCGACACATCGTACTTCAGGGAGTGAACTGATGGATCAGGTGAGGAAGGGCGAACGAAGAACGGATCCGGAGGGACCACGGCCGCTGGCGGACGCGATCCTCCGTCTGATATGGCGCGAGAAGCGCATCTCGCGGGCTGACATCGCTGAGCAGGGAGGGCTCTCCCGCTCGACGGTCTCCGAGGTGGTCAGCGAGATCCTCCCGATGGGTCTGGTGGCCGAGGTGGGGCTTGGGAAGTCGAGGGGTGGGCGACGGCCGGTGCTCCTGGAGTTCCAGGACGCCGCCTGTGTCATCCTGGGCGTCGAGATGGGCGCGGCCCACGTGGATGTGGCGCTCACCGACCTCCGGGGACGGGTTCTCTCGTGGCAGCACCGGAAGCATCCCGTGCGCACCGATCCCGAGGGAACGCGCGCTCTGATCGCCGAGCTCTGCGACGCGTGTCTGGCGGAATCGCCCGACAGATCGCTCCCCCTGGTCGGCATCGGTGTGGCCCTTCCTTGTCCGTTCGACCCGGCGAGGCCTGACGAACTCTCGGCCATCGTGCTTCCGGAGTGGAACGGCCAGCTCGGGCTCGCGAGCCTGGGTGAGAGGTACGGTGTGCCGGTGATGGTCGACAACGACGCCAATCTCGGCGCGCTCGCCGAGCACTGGTGGGGCGCCGGCCGTGGGTTCGAAGATTTCGCGTACATCAAGGTGGCGACCGGCATCGGCTCGGGCCACATCATCGGCGGGGAGATCTATCGGGGCGCCACCGGCGTCGCGGGTGAGATCGGCCACACATCGATCGATCCGAACGGCAAGCCGTGCATCTGCGGGCTCAACGGGTGCCTGGTCACGCTTGTCGGGACGCAGGCGCTCCTCGAACGCGCGGAGGAACTCCTGGCGGAGTTTCCGGACAGCGAGTTCGCGGCCGGTGAGCGGGGCATCCGCGAACTGGAGGCCGCGGCTCGCCGGGGCGACGCGCTGGCGCTGATGATCGTCCGGGAGGCGGCGGGCCACCTCGGTACCGTCGTCGCCGGTCTTCTCAATCTCATGAACCCCTCAATGGTCGTCATCGGCGGCGACCTCTCGGACGTGGGTGAGCTGCTGCTCGAGCCGCTCCGCGAGACCGCGCAGGGCCGGACCCTCGTGCGATCGATCACCGCGTCGGAGATTCGCGTGAGTGAGCTGGGTCCGAAGTCGGTCGCCATCGGCGCAGCGACCCTTGTGCTCAAGGCGGCGCTCGCCGACTCGAGCCTCTTCCCGGCCATCGCGGTCGAGTCCGAGGTCGCCACAAGCGGGCAGTAGCTGCCGGGGCGCGCAGACGCCGGGTGAGAGAGCCGCCGATGCGCGGCGAGATGGAGAGTGCATGTGAAGAGCAAGCTGATCATCGCTGTTGCAACGCTTGCGGTTCTGACAGTCGCCGGGTGCACCACCACGCTCAGCGGCCCCCAGACGTACGGGCTCATCTGGTCGGATGAGTTCGAGGGTTCCGCCGGGCAGTCGCCCGACTCCACGAAGTGGAAGTTCGACGTGGGCACCGACTGGGGCAACGCTCAGCTCGAGTACGATACGAACCGCCCGGAGAACGTCTCGCTCGACGGGCAGGGGAACCTCGCCATCACCGCCATCGAGGAATCATACCTCGGCAGCGACTACACCTCGGGGCGCATCAACACGTGGGGGTTCTACGAGCGCACGTATGGGAGGTTCGAGGCCCGCATCAAACTGCCGGTGGGGCGGGGGATCTGGCCGGCGTTCTGGCTTCTCGGCAGCAACTTCGACCAGGCCGGCTGGCCCGGCTGCGGGGAGATCGACATTCTCGAGTATCGCGGTCAGGAGCCGCAGATCGTCCATGGCAGTCTTCACGGCCCCGGCTACAGCGGCGGGTCCGCCCTGACAGGGAGCTACTCCCTCTCGGGCGAGGGCTTCGATGAGGGTTTCCACGTCTTCGCCATCGAGTGGGACGAGAACTCCATCACCTGGTACGTCGACGACGTCGCCTACCAGACGATCGAGTCCTCGGACCTGCCGGGCGGCACGAGTTGGGTCTTCGATCATTCGTTCTTCATCATCCTCAACGTCGCCGTCGGCGGTCACTTCGTGGGCGATCCCGATGCGAGCACCGTGTTCCCCCAGACCATGCTGGTCGACTATGTCCGCGTCTACGGGTTCAGCTGATGACTCGGAGGCGACGCTCCCGGGAGTCCGCATGAAGCGAGGCCGCATGTTGCGAGGTCGCATGACGCGAGGCCGACGTCTCAGAGTCGCCGTTCCGGCCGTTCTCGTGGCGGCGCTCCTCGTTGCCCTGGCCGCCGTTCTCCTGACCGGGTGCACGCAGGAACGTGCGCCGCTGCCCGAGGGCGTGCTGGTCGTCTCGCAGGAGCAGCAGGCGTCGTGGATCCGCAACTTCAATCCCCTGACGACGGCATCGGCCGCGCGGTGGCCCACGCTGGCCGGCATCTACGAGCCGCTCTTCGTCTTCAACAGCATCACGTCCGAGTTCGTGCCGTGGCTCGCCGTCGGGTTCGAGTGGAGGGAGAACAACCGCGTCCTCAGGCTCACGACACGCGATGGCGTGCGC
>CAZRAD010000126.1:0-7596 GCA_964597945.1 uncultured bacterium | reverse complement strand
ATGTCATCGATCGTTGCAGGCAACATATCGCGGGATACGCGAAGCACGGCAGCACCGGCCAGCGTCGCGGCAAGCAGTGCGGATACGGCGACGACTGCGAAGATCTCCTGCGGGATCGTCGGTCTCAAGGCTCGCTCCTGGTGTCAGGGAGATGCGAATCTCGCAGTGGCGGGACTACTCGTCCTCCGTCTCCTCGTCGTCGAGGAGGTAGACGATCTCTCCATCCTTCATCATGCCGCAGTCCTCGCGGGCGACCTTCTCAATGGCCCACGGGTCGTTCTCGAGGTCGTCGCGACGTTCGGCCGTCTCTGCCCTGACCTCCTCAAGGACGGTGATCTCACTCTCGAGATCGGAGCGGATCCCGCGCATCCCGATGATCGAGAGCAATCCGCTGTCGCCGAAGAGCACCGCCGCGACGAACCAGAGCGCGATGCCCCATCCGAGGATGCGAACGACCTTCGCTGACGCCCCTGCGCCGTAACTGCTGCGGAACAGCTTCCTCAGGACGGGCTGCTCCTCGACGCTCCGCTTCTTCCTGCGGTTCGCTGCGTTCATGCCTGGCATTGCTACTCGCTCTCGGTGCGACCCCGGCGTGTCGGCGCGCCGGGGTCGTCGCCCTTGTGTCGTCCTATTCCGCCTCGAGCCCGAAGACCGACCCGCCGGGGAACTGCGCGGCGTCACCGAGCTCCTCTTCGATGCGGATGAGCTGATTGTACTTGCAGAGCCTGTCGGTTCTGGATGCGGAGCCGGTCTTGATCTGGCCGGCGTTCGTCGCGACCGCGAAGTCGGCGATCGTCGTGTCCTCGGTCTCACCCGAACGGTGCGAGATGACCGACGTGTAGCCGTTCCTGTGAGCGATCTCGATGGTGTCGAGCGTCTCGGTGATCGTGCCGATCTGGTTGAGCTTGATGAGGATCGAGTTGGCGCACCCCTCGTCGATGCCGCGGCCGAGCCGCTCGGGGTTCGTCACGAAGAGGTCGTCGCCGACGATCTGGATCTCACTGCCCAGCCGCTCGGTCATCGCGGCCCAGCCCTCCCAGTCGTCCTCGCCGTGCCCGTCCTCGATGGAGACGATCGGGTACTTCTCAACGAGACCCGCATAGTAGTCTACCATCTCGCCGCTTGTCTTCGGCTTGCCCTCGAACACGTACTTGCCGTCCTCCATGAACTCGCTCGCCGCCGCGTCGAGCGCGATGAACACCTCATCGCCCGCGCCGTAGCCGGCCTTGTCGATGGCGGCCATGATCGACTCGATGGCCTCCTCGTTCGAACCGAGGTTCGGTGCGAACCCGCCCTCGTCGCCGACGGAGACGGAGAGCCCCTTCTCCTTAAGTACGGCCTTGAGCGCGTGGAAGACCTCCGTTCCGGTGCGGAGCGCCTCGGCGAAGCAGTCAGCGCCGGCCGGGACGATCATGAACTCCTGGATGTCGACGTTGTTGTCCGCGTGCTTGCCGCCGTTGAGGACGTTCATCATCGGGACGGGGAGCAGACACGCGGAGACGCCACCGATGTAGCGATAGAGTGGAAGGTCGAGAGCCTGCGCCGCGGCTTTCGCGCAGGCTATGGAGACGCCGAGGATGGCGTTGGCGCCGAGGGTCGCCTTGTTCTCGGTGTTGTCGAGCGCGAGGAGCATGTCGTCGATCGCGACCTGCTGGTCGGCGTCGAACCCGACGAGCTCCGGAGCGATGATCTCATTGACGCTCCGTATCGCCTTGAGCACGCCCTTGCCGAGGAATCTGTCCGAGTCTCCATCCCTGAGTTCCACCGCCTCATGCGAACCGGTTGATGCGCCGGACGGCACCGCCGCGCGCCCGAAGATGCCCGACTCCAGCCAGACATCGACCTCGATGGTGGGATTGCCTCGCGAGTCCAGAATCTCGCGACCGAATACGTCGACGATCGTCGTCATTGTCTCTCCAGGGAGATGTCGTGGATGCCTGACGCGGACGGCCACGCGTGTGACCGACGCACCAGCGCGGTGTGAGCTCCCGCAGTCGGGAGACCTTGCACACTATAGGGACGGCACTCGCCGGGTGTCAAGCGAGAAGGGCCCGGTACGGCCTTTGTATGGGCCTTCTGGGAGCTCGGGGTACACCGACAAGTGGGTGTGTTCTCTGGGGTTGGCGGCGGGTGTGAACGTAGCCGAATCAGAGTCAGAGAGCCCTTGACAGGAGAGTGGTACAGTGATATCCTGAACCCGCTGGAAAATTAGACCGGCCCGACATGACAGATTGTATAGAATCTCATAGAGCCGCACTTCAGGGAGTCGGCCTGCGGCGAGGCGATGGGAGCATTGACATGCCTATGAAGCGAGAAGTCGGGATGGCGGTTGCGCTCGTCGTTATCCTCACATGTGTTCCAGCAGGCGCGGAGCACAGCGTCGAACTCGAGGAGAACGGGCTCCACTACTACTTCTCGACCCCCAGTGACACGTACGCGTTGTGGGAGTACGTCCCGCTGACCTTCGTCATCACGAACGTGTCCGGCGATTCGCTCATCATCGAGCACCCGTGCGCCGGCCTCGGGAGCATGTCGATCGGGATCTGGGCCCCTCCCAACGGGTGGCACCCGGAGCCGTGGGGCGTGTGGGAGTGCTGCGGCTGCTTCACGGTCATGTCGTGGGACACGCTGGCGGCGGGCGGTACCTATGTCAAGCAGGGTGCGTGGGACATGTACGACCCTCTGACCGAGAGGCCCATCTGGTGGGACGGCACGTATCTGCTGCGAGCCACGTATAGCGGGTGGATCTGGCCCGACGGCCCGAGTCTGCACCAGGAGTTCGAGCTCGAGGTCGAGATACTGCCGAATGAGACAGCCGTCCCTGAGTCCGGGTGGACGGGCACCTGGGGTATGCTGAAGGCGTTGTACAGATAGAGGGACGCGCGCTGGACGCGCTTCGATGGAAGCTGACGAACTTGGAGACTCCGTGGGACTCCGCAAGAGACACAGTAGTGCACCTGGCGTGGGAGCGGCACCGGCGCGCGAAGTGACAGTCGTGGAGCGCCCCGTTCAGATCAAAGCGCTCTCGAACCCTGAGCGCGCGCGCATCCTCACGCTCCTTATCGAGCGGCCGGGGACGGCCAAGCAGGTGGCTGACTGGGTCGAGGGGACGCGCGGCCGCGTTCACTATCACATCAAGGAGCTCGAGAAGGCAGGTCTCGTCGAACTCGTCGCCAAGGTGGAGAAGGGCGGCGTGATCGAGAAGTACTACCGCGCCGTGGCCCGGAACTTCTACGTGGCGCAGGGGATCGGCGAGCACGACGGGCTGACGGGCGACGTCCGTCGGATGATCTCGCAGAGCATGCTCGGCTGGCGGCGCCGAGAGGTACTCGACGTCGATCAGGACGAGATCGCCACGAAGGTCGTGCGTGACTGTCTTCAGACCAACACGGGTGATGTCATCCTCGTCCAGGGCGCGTTCGCGCACCGAGACATCATCCAGCCGCTTGTGAAGGCTGTCGAGGGGTTGGGCGGACATGCGCTGGTTTCCTACGACGGTCGCGCGCAGCACGACTACATCCTCAAGTGGAAGGATAACATTGCCTCGATCATCGTCATCGAGGAGCCGATCGAGTATCCGTCCAACGGCATCAATGGCACCGACGCGGCGACGACCCATGGACCGGAGTTCCTCAAGGACCTCGTGCGGAACGGCATGCGACATCTGTATGCCGGTGTTCCCGGCTATCCGCTCGAGAGTTCGGCGTTTCGCGAGTTCGTGGAGAGCGGGAAGCGCATCATCTACATGGGGTATCCGACGCCCGGGAAGGCGGAGGTCATGGGGCTCGACTACCGAGCGCTCCACGATGCCTGGTGGACGGCGCTTGACGTCGACTACGGCGAGCTGTCCTCCAAGTGTGGGCGTGTCGCGCGCCGACTCGGCGCCAGTTCGCAGGTCCGCGTGACCTCGGCGGGAGGTACCGACCTCACGTTCGCTGTCGCCGGTCGCGAGGTATTCATCGACGACGGCATCGTCTCGGAGTGGGAGACGGAGCATCAGCGCGGGTGGGGCCATCTGCCGGCGGGCAAGGTCATCGTTGCGCCCGTTGCCGGCACCGTGAATGGCGCGATCCACAGTGAGATGACCGACTACTTCGGTGTCCCGATTCACGACATCCGTCTCCAGTTCCGCGACGGCGCTGTTGTGTCGGCGACCGCGGGCGAGAACGCCGAGCTGCTCGAACTCGTGCTGGCCGAGGGCGGCGATGCCGGTCGGCTGGCGGGCGGATTCGAGATAGGGACCAATCCGCAGATCACCAATCCCGTCGGGTACGCGTTGTGGGATTCGAAATCACACGGCGACGCGACGGTCTGGATAGGCGACAACCTTCTGATCGGTGGGGAGAACGAGGCTCCTCTCTCGTGGGGCTTCATCATCGCCGAGCCGACCGTCGAGCTTGATGGAGAGCTGGTACTCGCGGAGCGCGCGTTTCGGTTCGGAGACAAGAGCGCCGACGAAGATAGGTAGCAGTTGCAGCGAAGTGTCAGGAATGCGCCACATCCCAAGTCATCGCTTCCGGTTTCGCCCCGGAAAGGACACGACCATGCGCACACGATGGATGATGGCCGGACTCCTCGCACTTCTCATCCTCGCCATCTCACCGGCACATGCTGTCGAAGCCAGAACTGAAACGCTCTGGATCTTCGACGCGGATTTCGAGGACCTCATCGGGGACAACGCCGGGTGGGTGTCGGAGGACATCTCCGGCACTCTCGGCCTCGAGAACTACTGGCACAAGGACACGATCCGACTTACCGAGCCCTACCTCGGCGACTCGACCTGGTGGTGCGGCACATACAACCCGTGCTGGCGGCAGCCACGCGGGTACGGGAACAACTGGCACCAGCTGATGTGGCGCGACTTCCCGCTGTCGGAGTGGAGCGATGCGGGTGACGAGGTGACGCTCGAGTGGGACCAGCGGTTCGCGATAGAGACCGACTACGACTATGGGTACGTTGAGGTATCCGACGACGCGGGCTCGACGTGGGCGACCCTGGCGACGTACGACAACCCTGGCTTCGCAGGTAAGCCCGGCGTGCCACGGGACTGGGATGACGCGACCTTTGGTCATCCCGTGTTCGACCTCTCGGGATACGCGGGGGAGGACGTACAGCTACGCTTCCGCTTCGAATCCGACGTTGCCTACTCGGCGCAGGACATGTACGACAATGACACGCACTCGGTTCAGGACGGCGCATGGCAGCTCGACAACATCGAGTGGAAGGTCAACGAGGTTACTGTTTGGCTCGATGACTGCGAATCGCCCGGCACCAACGGCTGGCACAACGAGGACACTCCGCCGACGGGACAGACGGGAGTGACCTTCCGTCGATCTCTTGAGACGGTCATGGGCGACCCGCGCTGGATGATGGTCGCGTACGATGAAGGCAGTGGCGTGATGGTGAGTGATCAGCAGAGTACGCTGTTCTCTCCGGCCGTTGACATCTCGGGTGCGTCGGACCTCGTCCTGGAGTGGTCCGGCTGGATCGACATGCCGCAGTGCGCGAACGACGTCGCCCAGATCGCTACCGACATCGGTCAGCTCCCGGAGTGCTTCACGTTCGACACTGGTCCGTTCGGCGATCCATGGCCTACGTATTACGGTGGCCCCCTCGCCTTCCTTTTCACGGAGGACTACGCACTGCATGCCGGGTATGACTGGTTCAAGATGCGAGTCTGGGCCATGAACCACGCCCCCGAGGACTCGCTCGGCTGTCACGGCGTCGGGTTCATGCTCGACCGCTTCCGCGTCGGTGTGCCGCTTGAGACGGACGTTCCCGACGAACCGATGTTCGCCACGCGACTCCTCGCGCCGAGTCCCAACCCGTTCAACCCCACGACGACCATCGCGTACACGCTCGCTTCGCCCGGACGCGTGACCATCCGCGTGAATGATGCGGCGGGTCGGTCGGTGCGCACGCTGGTCGATGACGATCGTGCGGCGGGTGCGCACGCGACGACGTGGGACGGCCGTACGGACAGCGGCGAACGGGCAGCGAGCGGCGTGTACTTCGTCAGGATGACGACCGTCGGAGGTCGCGATGCGACGGCCACCGAAGCCGAGTTACGGCAGCAGAAGCTGGTGCTTCTGAAGTAGGGGGGATGCAGCATGCCCACATACATCCTCGGGTTCATTGTTCTCGCTCTCCTGCTCCCGGGCGCCCAGGCTCGCGCGGCGACGTTCATCGTCGATGTCGGTGGCGGTGGCGACTATCCGACGATCCAGGAGGGGATCGATTCCGCCTCCGAGGGCGACACGGTGCTCGTCGCCCCGGGGACATACACAGGCGACGGGAACGATCTGCTCGACTTCCACGGTACCAACATTGTGCTCCGCTCGCGCGCCGGGCGGGACAGCACGTTCATCGTCTCCGACGGCGATGCGACACTCACGCTGACATCGGGAGAGGATACGACATCGGTGTTCGCAGGGTTTGCGTGCAGCGGGTATGCCTTCCACTCGTCAGGCGTGTCCGTGACAGGCGCCGGGCTGCGTGTCGAGGACTGCTCGTTCGAGGACAAGGCCGTCATCGTCACGGAGGGCGAACTCGTGATCAGAGGGACGCTCATCGACCACTGCAGCACTGCGATCTTCGGCGGCGGGTTGTCGTGCGAGGGGAGCACCGTGCTCGTCGAGGACGTGGACATCGTATCCTGTACCCAGATGTCCGCTCTCAGTGGGTTCGGTGACGGCGCGTGCTTCCGCGACTGCGACGCTACTCTCAGGAGAGTCCGGTTTGCCGACTGCTACGCCATTGCCTTCGTGAAGGGGATTCTCTACTGCGGGAGCGGTTCGACGGTACATTTGGAAGACGTGGTGTTCTGCTCGAACTCCCCACGCGACGCCGTCATCTCCGTGGCCGGTAGCGATGTCTCCATCACCGGGATGACCGTCGCCGACCACGCAGGCGACCCTGTGTTCTCGCTGATCTCCGGTCCAACCGTCACCGTGGAGAGATCCATCCTCGCTTTCAACGGGGGTGTCTCGTCGGCAACCGCGGATCTGGAGATTCGGCACTCCTGCATCTTCGGGAACGCGGGTGGCGACAGTCTCGAGTGTGTCCACAGAGAGAACCTCTTCGTAGACCCTCGGCTGTGTGACATGGAGGGCGGCGTCGTTACTCTGGCTGCCGGTTCCCCGTGCCTGCCTGGGGGCAACCCGTGGGGGGTTCTCATCGGGGCCGAGTCGTACGGATGTTCACCGCGCTCCATCTTCGTGAGTCCATCCGGTGGTGGCGACTTCCCGACCATCCAGGCGGCCATCGATTCGGCCGACGCCTGGGACGAGGTCGTGTTGGAGGACGGTACGTATTCCGGGGCTGGCAACAGGGATATTGACTACGACGGCAGGCGCATCACCGTGCGTTCAGAGAGCGACAATCCGGAGGACTGCATCATCGAGTGCGGCGGCAGTCAGGCGGAGCCACACAGGGGCTTCCACTTCCGCTCCGGCGAGACAACGCAGGCGGCACTCAGGGGCGTGACCGTGACGGGCGGGTACGCCGACCAGGGCGGCGCGGTCAAGTGCGACGGTGGGAGGGCCGCGCTGAGCAACTGCGTCTTCACCGGCAATGAAGCACAGTCTGGCGGAGGCG
>CAZRAD010000125.1:0-7698 GCA_964597945.1 uncultured bacterium | reverse complement strand
CAGCATCTCATTCTCACGGCGCTTCATGATCTCGATGCTCTCACCGAGATAGCCGGTGAGATGTCCGTCGCTCGCTTCGCTGAACTCCTGCGGAGCACGCTGTCGGATACGGGCACACGGGAGGAACGATTCGGACGCGGCGGCCCCGGCGTACTCAGTCTCATGACGAGCAGAGGCCTGTCCTACCCTGTCGTCGTCATTCCCGGGCTCGTCGAGAAGCTGTTCCCCATGGGACGACGCCAGGATCCGGTGGTGCTCGACTCGGAACGGCAGCGGATCAACGACGCGGTCTACTCACGGCCCGAGGGACGTGGGCAGATCGAGGGCCTCTCCGTTCGCTCGGAGACGATCTCCGAGGAGCGCCTTCTGTTCCGCATCGCGGCCTCAACCGCCCGTGAGACGCTTGTTCTGAGCTTTCCTCGTCTCGACCCCGCGACCGCGCGTCCGAGGATCGCGTCGATCTTTCTCCTGCGCGTCCTCGAACAGCTCACCGGTGTCCCGCAAGACTACGAATCGTTCGAGTCGAGCGAGCACGTCAGGCGCATAGCCCTCGCGCGACGATTCCCGGACACGAGCGCCGATGCCGTCACGGTCGACGAGTACGACGGCTGCTCGATCCTCGCCGCGGTCGCAGCTGGACGCCCGGAGGCCATTGCGCACCTTGCGGTCGCCAACGCTCCACTCCACCGCGCGCTCCGAATGGAAGATGCGCGCTGGGGCTCAACGTACCACACGGAGTACGACGGCGTCCTCGCATCGAATGAGGCGATCGAAGCAGCCGGGACGCTCTCGGGGATCACGAGAGGCGGACCGACGGACGGAAAGACCGTCTCCGCGACGGCGCTCGAGGAGTATGCCTCATGCCCGTTCAAGTTCCTGCTCAACCGTGTGCTCCACATCGAGGAGGTCGACGAGCCCGAGGATGCGCTGGAGCTCGACCCGCTCGAGCGTGGGACACTCTTCCACGACGTGCTCGAGCGGTTCCTTCGCGACGCGCGGGACCAGGGCGCGCTCCCGCTGACCGAGGATGCCCGCGACCGCCTGCTGGCGATCGCGGACCGCGTCGCGAGATCCGACCGCTGGAGCATAAGCGCACACGCCGGAGCCCAGGAGCTCGTCCGGGGCGAACTGGCAGCGTCACTGCTGTTGTGGCTCCGCTACGAACTCCAGACCGGTGGCGGTTACCTCCCCTCCTATTTCGAGGCACGCTTCGGCGGCCGGTCTCGCGGAAATGAGGACACGGCGCTGACGCTCGATGATGGCGTCCCGTTCAAGGCCGTGGGTGACGTCGTCGTCCACTTCGCCGGCAAGATCGACCGCATCGACATCTCGGGCGACGGGAGCAGGGCCAAGGTCATCGACTACAAGACGGGCAAGTATCACAGCCTCGGCAAGACGGGCGACAAGCTCCTCGCGCACGGGACGAGGCTCCAGCTGCCGATCTACCTCATGGCGGCGAAGGCCATGCTCGCGGACGGTCACCCGAAGACGGGCGTCGTCTCCGCCGAGTATCTGCACGTGGCCGAGCCCAACGGGCCGAAGGCCGCGCGGGTGACGGCCGAGCAGCTCGACGAGCGCAGCGACGACCTCGCGATGGCCGTCGGGATCATCGTCCAGGGAATCGCCCGGGGGCAGTTCTTCCCGTTTCCCGAGGATCGGAGCTGCAGGAACTGCGACTTCCGCGACGCCTGCCCCTCGGTCATGCTCCCGCTGGCCGAGATGAAGAACGGCGACCGGAAGACGAAGGGATTCACCGAGGGCCTCGCGAAGATCGAGTAGCAGCGCTTGGACCGAGCAGCAACGGTTGGGGCGAATGATGAACGCCGCGCTGAGGCTGAACAGGGAGAGACGTACCAGACGATGAGCGACAGACCGACAACAGACGCGCGCGACCGCGCGCTCGCGGCGGGCAGAGACGGTGGCCTCGGCGGAACCTACCTCGTCGAAGCCGGCGCCGGGACGGGCAAGACGACCGTGCTCGTTGACCGTCTCGTCGCGCTTGTCGCCTCGGGCGTCAAGCTCGAGCGCATCGTCGCCATCACGTTCACCGAGAAGGCGGCCGGCGAACTCCGACTCCGTCTCCGCGCCGGGCTTGAGAAGGCGTTCGTCGACACGCGAGACGAGGACGGCCGAGACCCGCACGACCGCGGTCGTGCAGAGCGCATGCGCGAGGCGCTCGCGTGTCTCGATCGCGCGCAGGTCGCCACGATCCACGGATTTTGCAGCGCGCTCCTGAGGGAGCGCCCCGTCGAAGCGGGCATCGATCCCGGGTTCGCGGTCGCGGACAAACTCCGACAGACGGTCATCGAAGAGACCGTCTGGGACGAGTGGATCCGCGGGCAGCTCGCGAAGGAGCTTCCACCCGCGGTGGCCGAGGCCCACGCGCTCGGGTTCCGTCTCCGGCAGATCAGAGAACTCGCCGGCAAGCTCCTCAATCATCGCGATGCGCTCGGCGACGTCCCGGAGGCCCTCGCCGACACTGGAGGCGACGCACTCCTCGCCAAACTCGCGCGCACCGCCGACGACTTTCAGGCGCGGGGCCGCGACCACTGCTCCGCGATCGACGACAAGCTCCTTCCCCGCCTTGCCGAGTTCGCCGAAGCGATCAGGGCGCTCGCCGACCTCCCCGAAGAGATGCGGCTCGCGCATGCGCTCAGCCACGTGAAGACGCCGCCACTCAACTCGGGGAGGAAGTCCGACTGGACCGGCGATACGCTGGCAGAGCTCCGCGAGGACATCAGAGGGCTCCGCGAGAGCATCGAGGCGGTCGAGAAGGCGGTGCGCCACAACGCCGCGGTCCGGGTCGTCGAATGGCTCGACGGGTTCGTGAAGGCGTACCAGAGAGAGAAGACCGCTCGCGGCTTGCTCGACTTCCAGGACATGCTCACGCTCGCGCGCGACCTGCTCCGCGACCGGCCGGACGTGCGACGGCATTTCAAGCGCTCGTTCGACCGCATCCTCCTCGACGAGTTCCAGGACACCGACCCGCTCCAGTGCGAGATCGCCTTCTTCCTCGCCGAGCGTGAGGAAGACAACGCCAGGGTCTGGGACGAGGTCATCCTCGAACCCGGGAAGCTCTTCGTCGTCGGCGACCCAAAACAGTCCATATACCGGTTCCGGCGGGCGGACATCGAGACCTACGAGAAGGCCCGCGAGCTCATACGGAAGGCCGGCGGCGTGCTCGAGCTTGTTGAGAACTTCAGGACGCGCCCGGCCATCATCGAAGGCGTCAACACGGTCTTCGAGCCGCTCATGCAGCCTCCGGCCGAGGGAGAACGCCGCTACCAGCCTGACTACGCGGCGCTGACGGCCTTTCGGCCGCCCGACGACTACGGGGCCGGGACGGTTCTGCTCGACCTGACCGGCGAGCTCCCGGAGAACGCGAAGGTCGGACAGGTACGCGCGCTGGAGGCACGAGCGGTCGCGGGATTCCTCAAGGAGATGCGTGAATCCGGAGACTACCGCATCTTCGATCGGACGCTCGATGCGTGGCGTGCTCCGGAGCTCAAGGACGTCGCCATCCTGTTCAGAACGATGACATCGCTCGACGACTACGAGGACGCGCTGGCCCGGTACGAGATCGACTACCGGATCGCGGGCGGGAAGAGGTTCTACATCCGCAGCGAGGTTCTCGAACTCATCACGGTGCTGTCGTCTATCGAGGATCCACACAATGCCGCCGCCGTCGTGGGCGCGCTCAGATCTCCGTTCTTCGGCATCTCCGACGACGACATCGTCATCCACAGGCTCAAGGCGGGCTCCCTCTCCTATCTCGACGACACCGGCGGCGTGCCGGTGGTCCGGGACTCCCTGGACATCCTCCGCGAACTCCACATCGATCGCGAATCGGATCGTATCGCATCCTTGATCGAGCGTCTCTTCGACCACACGAAGGCGCCTGAGCTGTTCCTCCTCAAGCCGTCGGGCGAACAGCGGCACGCGAATCTGATGAAGGTCACCGAGCTTGCAGACGCGCTTGAGAGAACGGAGCACGTCTCGTTCGGCGGGTTCGTCCGGTGGCTCCGCGAGACGGTTCAGCTCGCGCCGGAGGAATCCGAGTCGCCGCTCTCGGAGGAGGGCGACGACTTCGTCCGCCTGATGACGGTCCACAAGGCCAAAGGCCTCGAGTTCCCGATCACGATCCTCGCGGATCTCTCAAGCTACTCGACTCGCAAGGAGGAGATCATCGTCGATCGCATCAGGGAGCGGATGGACTTCGGGTTCGGGTCAAAGGACAGCGCGTTCGGGACGGACGAATACGAGGACGCGAGGAAGATAGAGGACCGGCGCCGCGAGGCCGAGGTGACGCGCCTTCTCTACGTCGCCGCGACACGCGCGAGAGACCTCGTGGTCATCCCGTGGGTCGAACCGGATGGACCGGTCTCGGCGCGAGGCCTCCTTCCCCGGCTCGACCCGCTCACGACGCTCGAATCGTACAGAGCCGACGCCGACGGAGGACGCCCGAGGTCCTCGGATGTCTCCCGCCTCTGCAGCAAGGAGCTCGACCCCGGTGAGGCGAACCGCGCGCCCGGGCGACTCCGGGCGGCCGACATTCTGGAGGCCGCGAACGCATCGAACGCCGGCGCTGATGCCCGCGAGGCCTGGCGGATAGAGATGGCCCATCTGCTGGAGAGCGCGCACAGGCCGCTTGCGATCTCCAGGCCGTCTGCCGGTGACTACGACCGGTCGCTCTCGGGTTCACTTCGAGACGACCCCGCGCGGCCCGACCTGGCGTTCGGCGGCACGGCGTTCGGCACGCTCGTCCATGACATCTTCGACGCCGTCGGATTCGATGCGTCCAGCACGGGTGACGCGGCGGCGCGCGGCACGGTCGCGCGATCGGCGGCGCACGAGGTTGTCGCCCGCTCAGCCGCTGCGCTGGCGAGCGCCGTCGGCCTGGGAGAAGGCGCCGCGGATGCCGCGGCGGGACTCGTCGCGCGCGGGCTCGCGACCGACGTCATGCGGCGTGCCGCATCGGCTGAGAGGCACTGGAAAGAGGTACCCGTCGTGACCAGAGTCGACGACGGGCTTGTTGAGGGAACGATCGACCTTCTGTTCGAAGATGACGGTGGTCTCGTCATCGTGGACTACAAGACCAACATCCCGGGTGAGGGCGGTGTGGCGGCCCTCACGGCGCACTACACGCCGCAGATGAAGGACTACGCTGAAGCCGTGCGGCGTTCTACCGGACGCCGTGTGGTTCGCGCCGTGCTCCTGTTCCTCCGAGGAACCGCCGACGGCTCGGCCGTCGAGTCAGACGTGCCGCTCTAACCTGACACATCCGATCATCGCGCGATCCCGCTACCGCCCCAGCTCGTCGAGGTCCGCCTCGAGCATCTGCCGGCTCTCCTCGTCGTCGATGCACTCCGCCGTGTCGCGAGCCTTCGCCAGGTGCTCGGCGGCCTTTGCCGCGTTCCCCGCGACCTTCTCCGCCCGCGCGAGCGCCTCGAACGCGTACCCGAGGGCGAACGACTCCACGCCCGGAGCGCGGCTGGCCTCCAGACAGAGCTCCCCGTACCGCCGCGCCTCGTCGGCGTTGCCGATGACCGCGTGGACGCGCGAGGCCTGCCAGTAGCCGATCGAAATGGTCGTCGGCGTGCGGTCGGGACGTTCGGACCAGTGCCAGATAGACGCAAGACACCGCTCGATCATCTGCTGATCCTCATACGGCGTGCGGTCCTCCTTGTCGAGGAGTTCCCAGACGCTGTTGAAGCAGGCCGCGGCGAAGTGCCTGTGCGCCGCCTCAATGTCGAATGCAGGCTTGTCCATCTCTCCCCTCCGTGCGGTCGACATGAAAGGGGCGAGCCACGGGTAGACCGCGCTCGCCCCTGTTGCAGTTCTTCGATGGTGGTCAGCGGGTCACCCCGCATCCTACTGCGCACCCCCGCTTGAGCGCAACCGACTACTTCAGATAGACGACCTTGACCTGATCCTGTCCGACAGGGGTCACGAGCCGCGCGAAGTAGACACCGGAACCGACATCCGCCCCCGTCGCGTCCGTTCCGTGCCAGACCACGGCGCCGTGGCCGTTCGCATCCGGTGCCGCCTCGATGCGGTCGACAAGCCGGCCGCTCGCCGCGTAGATCTCAACGGTGGCAGAAAGACCGCGGGGGGATGCGAAGCTCACGGTCGTCTGCCCGCGAAACGGATTCGGCGCGGCGTTCATGATCCGCGCGCCGGTCTCCACGTCTTCGGGAACCGCGGTCCCGGTCGGCCAGAGGACGGCGCTCAGCGGCGTCAGTCCCGAGGCCGTAACGATCACATCGGTGAATGTCACGGTATCGTAGCCGTCGCACGAGAACTCGACGGTGTACGTCCCATCAACAAGCATACGCCAGTACCGGCCGTAGAGCGCGTCCGAGTACCGCGGCATGATCTCCGGGGAGCTGTTCTCGATGACCTTGACCTCGGCGACGAGCGGAAGACCCGTCTCGCCGTCGGTCACGTGTCCCGTGACCCCGGGACCTGTGACGCGATCCAGGAGGTAGTACGACCCAAGAGAGACACGCTCACAATACTCATCGACATCCGACCCTGGCGGGATGCACATTTGGCTCATGATCTCCATCGTAAGCCCGATGATACCGTGCACGCCGTACTGCCAGTTGCGGCACTTGCCGGCCGTCGAGTACCCGTACACGGCGTAGTACGAGGTGTCATCGAGCTTGGTCGTTTTCGCGGCCGTCGTTCCTGCCACGTCGCTGATGACATCGTAGTCCGGACAGAACCCGATCTGCGGCCAGTACCAGGTGTAGTAGATCAGATCACCCATCGAGACGAGCGGACTGTGGTAGTTCATCGAGAAGATCGGCATGATGTCCACGCACAGATCGCGGATGATCTGCGTCTCGTTCTCGGAGAACGGAGCCGTGCCGCGGTAGAATGACGACTCCCACTCCCCCGCCCCACCCTGGGCCCAGTTGAAGTCGTAGTTGTAGTTCGGATCGACGCCGTCAACGTCGAGATCGAACACGCCGTTGCCGTTGTTATCCCTGGTGTTCTTCCGCCACGTCGTGTCGATGCCCGTCGCGACGATCTCGTGTCCGTCGGGATTGAGCATCGGGACGAACCAGATCTCGATGTCATCCACCCACTGCGTGATCGAATCGACGACGCCGTAGTTGGTCGTGAGTTCGTCGATCATCCACATGATGACCTCGCCGCCCATGATCTCCTCGGCGTGGTGGATACCGTTATAGAACACCACCGGCTCGTCCTCGTCCACGGCAACGTTGTCGGAGATCTTGAGACCCCAGATCGCATAGCCGTTCGTCGTCGAGTACCCAAGCGTGTCGAGCTGCGCTATCGCCGGGTAGGCCGCCGCCACCGCCTTGAGCTCCGAGCGGATCTCAGCGTGCGTATGGTAGCGCTCGTGGAGCGCGGACGCCGGAGCGACCAGCACCGCAACGAGCGCCGCCGCAAGCGCGGCCATGAGCAAACCTCGTTTGAACCTCATGAACCCTCCGTATCTCTGGCGGCGGGGACGCACCCTCAACCGCTGGGCGTCACCGCCCGAGTCCTCTCACCAGTCAGTTCGATCCACATCCGCTACTTCAGCAGGACCATCTTCGCCTGATGCTCTTCGTCCATGGCGGTGAGTCGCGCGAAGTAGACACCGCTGGCGACCCGCTCGCCACCGTCGCTCATGCCGTCCCAGACCACACTGTGGTACCCGGGGCCCTTCTCACCGCTGAGAAG
>CAZRAD010000124.1:0-8047 GCA_964597945.1 uncultured bacterium | reverse complement strand
AGAGGTACCCGGCCTTCGTCTGCCCGTTGATGAGGGCGTCAGCATCCTGCACCGTGAAGTAGTCGTGCTGTCCGCATCGCATGACGTCCTTGTTGCCGTGACCGATGTGCGATACGAGGTTATAGCCGAGGTTGATCGAGTCGATCGCAGCATCGCGCGTCAGCGGCCACGATCCGGGGTACGGCTCGTAGTTCTGATACAGTCGGCTGACGTGAATCGAGGGAGGAACAAGCGGCAGCGTTGGTTCAACGACGTCGAATGCCCCGTCCACACTCACGATCATGCCCGGTTCCCAGTCGTACGGGAAGAGAGCCTCGGCAAGGTAGAGATTCCGCGTCGTGAAGACCGGATCAGAGGTGGTGACGTACTCGAATATCTTGTCCACGAACGTCTCGGCCTCGATAACCGACGCGACCGGCGCGCGGCCGACGAAGACGTCCGGATAGAGGTCGAGACTGTCACCCGGTACCGATGGGCCGCCGTACCCCTCGCCGAAGATGCTGTCCCCATCACCGTTCCAGTTGCCGTCGAGATCGCTGAAGTAGAGGTCGGTCGCGAGTTCCGTCCCCCCGTAGTAGTAGTTGGAGAGCGCGAACCGCGTCGGGATGATGTTCGTGTCTCCGCCGAGCAGAACGTACGTCGTGCCCCACGAGGCGAACGCGTCGCGGATGAACAGACGGATCCGCTCGGCGGTGTCGCACCCGCCCGGGTAGCTCGCATTGATCCACGAGACAGTCCTGATGACGGCCGGAACACCCTTCTTCGTCTTCCAGTCCGCGATCTGCTGGAAGTACGGCTCGTACTCCTCGCTGGTGATGATGACGTACTCGACGGCGCTCCCCTCGAGCGACGGAGAGTGGCGCGGCGCGAACCCGCCTGGAGAATCGCCGCTCACGATGGCCACACCCGGCTTCATGCAGGCTGCGATGTCCTCGGGGTTCTCGACCATTCCGGCAACCAGCCGACGGTAGGTGTCGGCGGCACCCGCGGTCATGCGGTATCGCGGAGCCGAGCGGTCGACAGAGGGCGCAAGCTCGAGCCGCGCCGTCAGGTTCTCGGTCACGAACAGGCGACCGCTCACAGGATGGTAGCGAAGAGGATGGAGCGCTATCGAGGCGACGTGATACCCGCCAAGGTAGCCATCGCCAAGATAGACCGCCCGCTCTCGAGGGTAGACCTCGTCGCTCTCGTAAACACCGGGCGATGCGCCGACGGACACCGGCTCCTCACCCGGCCGAGTCTCGGGCTGTATCCAGGCGACCCGGTACGTCCCGGGGAGCGTCCGCTCGTCGTCGAAGGAGACAACGATGTCGCCCACGCTCATGTCGGGCGGAATGACGAAGTGGACAACCCGCGCCGGGATGCTCGGTTCTCCATCGGCGGCGAGCGACCGGTAGCCGTCGATCGACGGCGTGACACGACCCGGGTCGCCGGCGAATGTGATCTCCGACTCCTCGAGGGTCGCCACGACGCCCGGCCCTGCCGCAGCTGTCGCTGCCACGCCCAGAACAGCCAAACCAAGAACAACGCTTCTGAGTGCAGCCCTCGAGGTCATCACGCCCTCCTTGCGGTGTCGTTCGATGCCCATGCGTCGGCGCTCTCATAGCCGGACTCAGAACCCGGATGGCATTCCCGGAAGGAGGACGGAGGACAGGCAATGCGTGGGTATCGAGCGCCGCCAACAACGCTTCTCGCGGAGCATACGCTATGCTTATGTAAGTATAGTATCTTATAGATTCTATCACAAATAACGCGGGTGCGTCAAGAACCTGAGTTCCGACGCACCCGCCCGTGTGTCATCGACTTCCGTGAGACCTCGAGAACATCCTGGGACCGGCAGGACGGCCGGGGACGGGCTCTGCACCCCTCACGCCACCGAAGCCCGGGTGCTCTATCAGCGCAGCAGCACCATCCTCTGGATCTGGCTCCACTCCCCGACCTCTGCGCGACAGAAGTAGATGCCGCTCGCCACGGCCCGACCGTACGAGTCACGGCCGTCCCAGACGATCTCGTGGACGCCGGCGTCCATCGAGCCGTCGTGAATACCGCTGACGAGGCGTCCCGCGATGTCGAAGACGTCGACTCGCGCATGCGCGGGCTGTGGCATCGAGAATCGCAGCGTCGTGACATCGGTGAACGGGTTCGGCGCACCGCGGCCGAGGGCCAGCATCGAGAGCGGTTCGTCACCAACACTGTTGCCGCCGTCGACAGTCGCTGTCAGATGAACGGCGAGATCGCTCAGAGCTCCCCCGCCGCCGTGAATGCCCGACTCGTCGCGCGTGCTGAACGTAAGATCCGCATCGTACTGCGTCGTACGCGTGATGGAGGTGTCGTCGAAGTGGATGCCGAACTCGGCCTCCGTCCCGCCGACGTCCTGTTGGCTGAACCCACCGACGATCGAGAAGCGACCGTCACCCCCGACGATCTCCGCGTCGTAGACCTCGAGCAGCGCCTGAAGACTGTCGTATCCGAGGTTGTGGACCGCCACGCTCATGTCGGCGAATTCACCGACCTGGTGCACACCGAAGTCGAGCGTGTCGAGAAGCACGATTGCCGAACCGCTGAGGCTCGGTGCGGCGTGATCGATCACGGTGCCCGTCAGCGCAACGTACTGCGTTGCGTTCTCGGCGGCGTTCGACGTCACGGTGAGATCGCCCGACTTGACGCCGATGGTGCCCGTCGTCATCGCGATGATGTGATCGTCCGTCTGCTCTCCATCGAGGTAGAACGTGCCGCCGGGCCTCTCGAACCCGACCGGCGCGGTGAAGGAGTACGCGAGCTGCTCGGCCGGATCGAACGCCGCGTTCCCGACCGTGAGGTTCTCGTTGGCCGCGGAGGCGATGATCGCGCGGCCGAAGTCGAGCGATGACGCGACCTCGAGGATGGCCGGCAGCTGAAGCTCCAGGTAGACCGGTATGTGATCGCTCGCATAGAACAGCGCATCCGCGATGGCCGCGCTGACGACCAGGTTCGTCGGGTCGTTGATGTCACCGTTGAGGCGATATCCGTCGTTCCCGTACGCCGTGTGGGATCCGACCACGTAATCCATACCGCTCCCGTCCTCGAGCGAGGCCGAGATAAGCAGCTGGTCGAAGCGGTCGTCCATGCCGCCGCCGGTGTAGCTGCTGACCGATGTCTCCCGCGGCGACTGCGTGTGGATGTGGCGGAACGTGTAGCTGTCGTGCCACGTGCCGGGCTGGTTGATCGGATCGAAGCATCGGCCGTCGTTGTCGGCCTGCGACGCGAGAAGAACCTGGTAACCGGCATCGCTGCTGGAGTAGACATTGAGATCGCCGCCGAAGATGAAGTTCGTCCCGGCCGGGTAGTCGTTCATGTGCGCACGGATGTCGATGCATTGATCCTCGCGTGTGTCCTCGTCGCTGCTCGAACTCCCGGCCTTCAGATGCGTCGAGAGGATGTGCAGCCGCCCTGCGTCCCCCGTGTATCCCTCGAGCTGCACCGTGTAGTCCATCGTCCACCGCACGTCCGTGTAGATCGTCTCGGAGGTCACCGTGTCGACGACGCTGTTCTTGTAGAAGATCGCGTTGTCGGTGTCGGGTCCGTTGACGAACAGGGCGGCGCCGTACTTCCCCGGCACCGTCGCGTTGAGGCAGTACGTGAGGTAGTTGTTGACGCCGTTCTGGCTCTCGATCTCCTGGACGATGATGATGTCCGGGTCGAGTTCGTCCATCAGAAGCTGGTGGTCGTCGTACCTGCCTGCGATATCGAAGCTCGGCCAGTTGAGGATGTTGTAGGTCACGACGCGGATCGCCTGGGCCGGCGGCGCGGCCATGAGCATCACGGCCAACATCGCCAGCGCCATCTGCGGCACCTTCTTCAGGGGTCGGCTGTTCATCGCGGGGTCCTCCTTGCGTGAAATGTATGGCTCCAAACTCCATTGTAGCACAATCTTATGAGTTTCTCAAGCACTGAGCGCCCTCTCACCGTAGAGACGCGATGCGCCGGCATGGGGCGAGACCCGCCCCGCACGAGACGGGATGCAGCCTGACAACGGGCGTTTGCCTGAAGCGAGCGGCTCACCTACACTTGTCGTCATGTCCTACGCTGCGTTTCTCATCCAGGCCGTCCTCATCTCGCTCTCGGGCGTCATCGCCCCCGGCCCGCTCACCGTGGTCGTCGTGGGCAAAGGCTCCCGCTCACCGTACTCCGGAGCCATGATCGCGGTCGGACACGCCGTCGTCGAGTTCCCGTTGATGATACTCATCCTGGTCGGGCTCGGCCCCGTCCTCGAACACGTCACGGCCGCCGCGGTCATCGGACTCGCCGGTGGACTGGTGCTCCTTTGGATGGCGTACGGACTGCTCCGATCGCTCCGCGCGGGCGCGGAAGAGGAGAGATACCGGAGCACCTCGCCACTGGTGGCCGGCATCCTCATGTCCGCCGCAAATCCATACTTCCTCGTGTGGTGGGCGACCGTCGGGGCAACCCTCGTCTTCCGCGCGTGGGAGTACGGCGTCTGGCAGTTCATCCTGTTCGGGGTCATCCACTGGTCGATGGATGTTATCTGGTACTTCTTCCTCTCATCCGCGTCGTACCGCGGGACGAAGCTCCTGGGCGACCGGTTCCTCATCGGGATCCGTCTGCTCTGCGGGGCTCTGCTGCTGTTCTTCGGGGTCCGCTTCATCCTCGATGCCGCCCCGACCCTGCTGTAGAGCCCGTGTCTCAGCGCGCTACGGTCACCCGGAAGCCCCCACCGCACAGGCTCTTCTGAGCCGCCGCCCATTGCCCCTATCTTTGCGTCTCTTGCCATGTTATAATGATAATGATACTCGAGAATCTACGATGTCGACGTGTATCCACGGAGGACTTGCCATGACCCAGCTGTTCAGACGCGGCCCGCTGACGGCGGCCCTGCTCACGCTCCTCGTGCTCCTTCTCGCCGTACCAGCCGCCTTCGCCAAGGATCCGGTGCGCGAGAATCCGTATGACGACTCGCTCCCGGTCTGGATGACCGAGGAGGAGCTGACGCGGGTCGACGAGATCGGCACCTACCAGCAGCCGACGGCGGCGCCTCCGGGACCAGTCAGGAACCCGGGCGAGTTCGAGCCGATGACAGGGGTCATCGTCCGCTATCCGTTCGGCAACCCGACGAACCTCCTCGCCGAATACTCGCAGGACACGGAACTCTGGGTCATCTGCACGAGCTCGAACCAGAGCTCCGCGTCGAGTTCGCTCTCGAGCGCCGGCGCCAACATGTCGAACGTCCACTTTTTCAACGCATCGACCGACAGCTACTGGACCCGCGACTACGGCCCCTGGTTCATCATCAACGGGAACGACGAGCAGGGCATCGTCGACCACGACTACAACCGCCCGCGTCCGAACGACGATCTCATCCCGAGTCTCCTCGCGACGTCGTGGGGCGTCCCGGCGTACGTCATGGATCTCCAGCACACCGGCGGCAACTACATGTCGGACGGCCGCGGCGTGGCGTTCTCATCCGAGCTCGTCCTCGATGAGAACTCCAGTCTCACCGAGGCGCAGATCGGCGACATCATGGAGGAGTATCTCGGTATCACGCGGTACGAGGAACTCGGATACGTCCAGACCGGCGGCATCCACCACATCGACTGCTCGGCGAAGCTCCTCTCACCGGACAAGATCCTCTACAAGCAGGTTGACCCGGGCCACTCGGACTACGCGCGCATCGAGGCGAACGTCACCTATCTCTCGCAGATCCAGAGCTCATACGGCACGCCCTACGAGATCATCCGCATCTACACTCCGAACGACGAGCCGTACACGAACTCGCTCATCGTCAACGACAAGGTCTACGTCCCGATGTACGGCACGCAGTGGGACGACGACGCGATCGCGACCTACGAGGCCGCGATGCCCGGCTACGAGATCCTCGGCTACACGGGCGCGTGGCTGACCGACGATGCCATCCACTGCCGCGCGATGGGCGTGACCGACCGATACATGCTCCACATCGATCACGTCCCGCTTCTCGACACGGCGAGCTCGTCACAGGACTACCAGGTCGAGGCGTACATCCACGACTACAGCGACGCGGGTCTCAAGACCGATTCTCTCCTCGTCTACTGGAAGAACGATGGGATGGGAAGCTACTCGTCCGTCGTGATGACACCTTCGGCGCGCGCCGGCACCTACGCCGCCGACATCCCCGCGCAGTCGGTCGGCAGCGAGGTCTCCTACTACGTCTTCGCCGCCGACAACTCCGGCAGACGAGAGACGCATCCGTACGTCGCGCCGGGTGACGCGCACAGCTTCGAGGTTCTCGTTGATACCGAGGCCCCGGCGATCGTGCACGCCCTGATCGCGGACACGCCGACGGCCAGCTGGCCGCCGACGGCGAGCGCGACGGTGACCGACAACATCCAGGTCGGCGCGGTCATCCTCGAGTCATGGATCAACAGCGTGCGCCAGGTCGACGTGACGATGACGAACGTCGGCGGGACCTTCACGTACGAGGGCGCCTTCCCGGGCAGCGTGGTCGAGGGCGACCTGATCGAGTACCGAATCCGCGCCGAGGACGCCGCGTCACCGGCCAACGTGACCTATGACCCGACATCCGGCTACCACAGCTTCGACATCGTCGACGCCATCCCGATACTCATCGTCGAGCTCGACGGCTCGCCGATCTCGGGCGGCGCCATCACGACGATCCTCGACAGCAAGGACGTGAGCTACTACTACACGACGTCGTGGCAGTCGGATATGGCCGGCTACGAGGCCGTGTTCATCCTTCTCGGCGTCTACTCACAGAACTACTCGCTCTCCACGACGCAGGCCAATGAGCTCGTCGCATACCTCAACGCCGGCGGCCAGGTCTACATGGAGGGCGGCGACTGCTGGGCGTACGACTCGGCACGCACTGTCTACAACGGGTACTTCGGCGTCAACGGGACCAGTGACGGGTCCGGTGACCTCTCAACGGTCAATGGTGTCGCGGGGACGATGTTCGACGGCATGAGCTTCGCCTACACGGGCGGGAACAGCTACATCGACCATATGTCCGCGACGGGCAGCGGTGTCGTCGTCTTCCGCAACCCGGCCGACCTTCAGGGCTGCGGTGTCGCCAACGACGAGACGAGCTACCGCACGCTCGGATGTTCCTTCGAGTTCGGCGGTCTCACTGACGGAGCCACACCATCGACGAAAGCCGATCTGCTCACGGAGATCCTCGACTTCTTCGAGCTCATTGACACCGCGGTCGACGGCCCGTTCGATGGAACGAGATTCACGCTCGAGCAGAACCGACCGAACCCGTTCAACCCGACGACGACCATCGCCTTCGAGCTCCCGACTCGTGGCGAGGCCGAGCTCGCGGTCTACAACGCTGCCGGCCGCCGCGTCGCCACGCTGGAGTCAGGTATGCTCGAGGCGGGCCGGCACACCGCGACGTGGAACGGGAAGAACGCCGACGGCAAGGCCGTTGCGAGCGGCATCTACTTCTTCAGGCTGACACGTGACGGCGAGAGCATGAACAGGAAGGCCGTGCTACTCAAGTAGCGCGGCAGGAGCGACGCGACAGCGTCAACCGGATTGACAGCCCCGGCGGCCCGGGCGCATGATGAGCGCTGGCCCTGGGGCTGTCTGTTTCAGGCACGGAGTTCGCTCCATCACGAACGCAGAGTTCGCTCCGCTGCGAGCGCGGAGTCACAGAGTCACCTGCAGTCACAAGGAGAACGCGATGTCCGGAACAGCTCGAGCGTTGGCGTTGACCATCCTCGTTGCTGCGGCGCTGTCCGCGGCCCTCCCCCCCCAGGCTGCGTCCGCGCAGGACCGGTATGACAACACGTGGATGAAGGACTTCATGATGGATGCCCCGTGGCGTGTGAGGGACACCGGAACGGCCATCCCGCTGACGATCATCCTCAAGGACTGTGACGCCGATGACATCAGGGAGCTCCACTGGATCCGATGCTGGGATGTCACGAGCGGAGAGGTCATGCTCTGGGGCCACGACTTCGGGGACGAACAGCTCGGGGATGATGCCTACGAACACAACTTCTCGACCTACATCACGACGGTGACCGAGGGACATCCTTCGCTCCCGGAC
>CAZRAD010000123.1:0-8144 GCA_964597945.1 uncultured bacterium | reverse complement strand
GTGCTCTGTTCTCGCGGATCGGCATCATGGAGACCTGGCACGAGATGAAGAAGGGACGCTCCTTCGATGAGCTCACGCACATCGAGGAGGAGGCCCGGAAGAAGATCGACGCCAGGGCCGCGATGGAGCGGCGCAAGAACGAGGAGAGCAAGGGCAAGAAGAAGGCCGAGGTCGAGAAGGAGACTGCGGAGGCGGCGCCGGTTGTTGAGGCTCCCGCCGAAGAGACTCCGACCGAGGCTGGTGCGGTCGCTGAGGCCGAGGCAGAGACCTCGGACGAGAGCGGCGAAGCGGCCGTCGAACCCGCTGAGGGTGACGTTGCGAGTAAGGCTCCGACTGATGAGCCCGCGGCAGATCCCGAGCCCGCCGAAGAGACACCGGCGGACGAACAGGGGAGCGCTGAAGGAGACGAGACCAAGACCGACGCCTAGCGGCTGACGTCCTTCGTTTACCTCGCAGTCTCCCGGAAAGGTTGGCGCGATGTTCGACGAGGAGACCAGAACCTCTGGCAGCGACGACTTCTCGCTCCAGGATCTCGTCGAGTATGTGGCACGCGGTCTCGTGACGAACCCCGATGCGGTCCAGGTGACTGAGACCTCAAAGGGTGACATGATCGTCTACGAGGTGCGTGTCGCAGACGAGGACAAGGGACGCGTGATCGGCAAGAATGGTCGCACGGCCAAGGCGATGCGTGCCATCGTCGGGGCCGCGGCCACGAAGGCCGAGCACAAGGCGACGGTCGAGATCATCGACTAGCCAGGCGTCCGCCGGTCCGACTTCAGTGGAGAGATCCGATGGGGGAACTCGACAGGTGGGTCGAGGCCGGCGTCATCATGAGACCGCACGGCATCGCAGGTGAGGTTGTCGTCGATCTCAAGACCGACCTCCTGGAGTTGGTCTCTGAAGCCATGACGCTTCGCACGACGAGTGCACACGGCGATGAGGAAGCAGATCTCACCGTCGAGAGGGTGCGCAAGCACAAGGGTCGGCTCATCATCGCCTTCAAGGGTCGTACGACCCGCGACGACGCCGATGAGCTCCGGTCCAGAACAGTCTGGATGACCCGGGACCAGATCGGTCCGCTCGACGAAGACCGCTGGTTCGTGCAGGACCTCGTCGGGATGACGGTCCTGACGGACGACGGCGAGACGCTCGGCAGGCTTGCCGACGTGATGCACCAGCCGGCGAACGCGGTCCTCGTTGTGGAGACGGAATCCGGCGAACTGCTTCTCCCGTTGATCGACGACGTGGTACTCGACGTCGACATCGAGGGCGGCAGGATGACGGTCCACTTGCTTCCGGGCCTGAGATAGCCTGAGGGGCTCCGACGAGGGAGGGATCCGTGAGGATCGACATTCTCACGCTCTTCCCGGAGATGTTCGAGGGGCCGCTGAGCGAGAGCATCCTGAAGCAGGCGCGTGAGAAAGGCCTGCTCGACATCAGGCTCACGAACATCAGGGACTACGCGAGAGACAAGCACCGGACCGCGGACGACTACCAGTACGGTGGCGGCAGCGGGATGGTGATGAAGCCCGACCCGATCTTTGAAGCGGTAAGAGACGTTGCCGGCGCAGACGCGTCGGTCGATGCAGGCGTGGCGGTCGTACTCCTGAGTGCCAGAGGCCGGCTCTTTGATCAGCAGCTGGCGCGAGAGCTCTCGGAGTGCTCAAGACTCATTCTCGTCTGCGGACGATACAAGGGCGTGGACGAGCGGGTGAGCAAACTGGCGACGCACGAGGTGTCCGTCGGGGATTACGTCCTGACGGGAGGCGAGCTTCCGGCGGCCATCGTGGTCGACGCGGTCTCGCGACTCGTGCCGGGCGTTCTCGGAGCGATGGAGTCCGCCGAGACGGATTCGCACTTCGATGGACTGCTCGGTCCGCCGGTCTACACGCGTCCCGAGGACTTCGAGGGCGACATCGTGCCGGAGGCACTCCTCTCAGGAAACCACGAGAGGATCCGCGTCTGGCGGAGGACCGAGGCGCTGCGGGCAACGCTCTCAAGACGTCCCGAGCTGCTTGAGAGGATCGAACTGAGTGAAGAGGATCGCTTGATCCTGGAGCTGATAGAAGAGGAGTCAGGACGGGACAACAACTGACACGGGCCGAGCCGGTCGGGGCAACCTGGATCGAGGCGGACCGAGGAGACGACAACCGGCCCGGTAGTCGTGGGAGAGTGAGCATGAACGAGAAGATTCGTGAGATCGAGGCAAAGCAGATACGTGAGGATGCCCTTGAGTTCGGCATCGGCGATACGGTGCGCGTCGATGTGCGTATCCGTGAGGGTGCGAAGGAGCGGACGCAGGCCTTCGAAGGTACGGTCCTCGCAAGGCGGGGCAGCGGTCTGAACGAGACGTTCACGGTCCGTCGAGTCGCCTCCGGGATCGGTGTGGAGAGGGTCTTCCCGCTGAACTCCCCGAACGTCCAGAAGGTCAAGATCACACGTCGTGGCAAGGCCCGCCGCGCGAAGCTGTTCTACCTCAGGGATAGAACCGGTAAGGCCGCCAAGACCAAGGCGAGAGACATCAGGTAGCAAGCATCCGGTGAGTCCGCCGGCCTCTGAGGCCGGCGGGCTCGCTCTGGCACCCCCGCAGCGCCCCACAACGGGAAATCGGCAGCGCATGACCCGTGAGAATGAGCAGTGCACCGACCTGTCCTCCATGAACATCACCGACATCAAGACGCTTGTGGCCGGGGAACCCCCCGCGCCGGGTGACCCTCTGTGGCTCGCGCTCGAGAGCGACGCGAGACAGGGGGTTCGCGACATCGCGTCCAGGCTCCTCCGCGCGCGGAAGCGCGAGGCGCGCGAACTCCGCCGCCTGAGCGAACTCCGGCGGCACGAGCGCAGCCTCTGGGATCAAGGTGTCGAACTCGTCGCCGGCGTCGACGAGGCCGGTCGCGGTCCGCTGGCGGGACCCGTGGTCGCCGGGGCCGTCGTGCTCCCGCGCGAGTGCGTGCTTCCAGGGCTCAACGACTCCAAGAAGCTCACCGCGGAACGTCGTGAGGAGCTCTTCGCTCTCATCCACGAGCGCGCAGTGGCCGTGGGCGTCGGGAGCGCGTCGCACACGGTCATCGACGAGGTCAACATCCTCCATGCGACGATGGGGGCGATGGCCGATGCTGTCGGTGGTCTCGGAATCGACCCGGGACACGTGTTGATCGACGGGGGACAGGAGGTTCCCGGCGCGTCGTGGCCGCAGACGACGGTTCATCAGGGGGACCAGCGTTCCGCGCCGATCGCCGCCGCATCGATCGTCGCCAAGGTCACGAGGGACCGCCTCATGGTGGAGATGGACGAGATCTACCCGGGCTACGGGTTCGCGAGGCACAAGGGATACGGCACGGAGGAGCACATCTCCGCGCTGACGCGTCTCGGTCCCTGTCCGATCCATCGGATGTCGTTCCATGTCGTCGAGGAGTCCTCGGCCGGACCGTCCGCGCTCTATCGGAAGCTCCGCACGGTACTCATGGATGCGTCCGACATCGAGACGCTCGAGCTCGCGGGCAAGGGCGTGTCGATGCGAAAGGACGACCTCGCGCCCTACGAACTCGGAAAGCTCCGCAAGCTCTACAAGCGCTGCTACGTCAGACTCGCATCGGGTCTCGGCCCGGCGCGGTAGCATCCCCTTCGCGAAGTCACACCCTTATCAGAATCGCCCCACACACAGAATTGCCCCGCACACAGAGTCGCTCCCCTCGGAGAACATCATGTCACGAGACAGTCTCGGCTGGCTTGGCGAGGAGATCGCCGCGCGCTTCCTCGAGATACGCGGCGCTCGGATCCTCGAGCGCGGCTATCGCCACCGCGGACGTGAGATCGACATCATCGCTCGGGATGGCGAGCGCGTGCTGTTCGTTGAGGTCAAGACCAGACGCGGTGATCGACGGGGTCCACCCGCATCCGCGGTGACGCGAACGAAGCGACAGCACATCCGTTCCGCCGCCCGCGGGTATCTTGCCGGGGGCGGTGCCGGTGGCTCGCCGGTCCGCTTCGACGTCATCGAGATCGCCATCTCGAGCGGCGGCCTGGACCTCGGCCTCAGGTACATCCCGGGTGCCTTCCGGGACGAGTAGGGAGACGGTCGAGCGAAAGAGAGGAGGGATGTATGCTCAGCGTTGTGCTGTCCGGGGCGGTGTCCGGCGTCGAGGGGTTCGTCGTTCGTGTCGAGGCGGATGTGTCGCGAGGACTTCCGTCGTTCTCCACGGTCGGGCTCGGTGACAGCGCAGTTCGCGAGGGCAGGGACCGTGTCACCGCGGCCATCCGAAACTCCGGATTCCGCTTCCCGGATGACCGCGTGACGGTCAACCTCGCACCGGCCGACATCCGGAAGGTGGGAGCATCGTTCGACCTGCCGGTCGCTCTGAGCGTGCTCGCGGCGACCGGGCAGGCCGACCAGGCGCGACTCGGCCGGCTGCTCGTTGTGGGGGAGCTCGCGCTCGACGGCTCCACGCGTCCGGTGCGTGGCGTGCTCCCCATGGCGATCGCGGCCCGCATGGAGGGACTCGCCGGGATCGTCGTGCCGCCCGCCAATGCCGCGGAGGCTTCCGTCGTGGAAGAGGTTGAAGTGCTCCCCGCTGCATCCCTGTCATCGGCGGCACGAGTCCTCGCGGGCGGCCGGCCTGATGCGCCCGTCGAGCCACGTGAGGCGGCGAGGACCACGCGAACCGACCTGCGTGACGTGCGCGGCCAACTGGTCGCCCGCCGCGCACTGGAGGTCGCCGCGGCCGGCGGACACAACATCCTGTTCGTCGGGCCGCCCGGTGTCGGGAAGACGATGCTCGCGCGCCGGCTTGCCGACGTACTGCCGCGTCTGTCCCATGAGGAAGCCGTCGTCGCGACGATGATCCACAGCGTGGCGGGACTGCTCGAGCCGGGAAGCGCTCTGATGTCATCGCCCCCGTTTCGGAGTCCACATCACTCGACGTCGCTTGCCGGTCTGCTCGGCGGCGGGAGCGTGCCGCGCCCGGGGGAGGTGAGCCTCGCGCACGGCGGAGTGCTCTTCCTCGATGAACTGCCGGAGTTCCGGCGCGACGCGCTGGAAGGTCTGAGGCAACCTATGGAGGATGGTGTTGTCTCGATCGTTCGCGCGGCGGGGACGACGCGGCTGCCGGCGCGATTCACGCTGGCCGGGAGCATGAATCCGTGTCCGTGCGGCTACAGCGGCGACGCCATGCGCGCGTGCGCGTGCACACCGTCGCAACTGAGGCGCTATCGCTCGCGCGTGTCGGGTCCGCTTCTCGACCGGATCGATATACACGTCGCGGTACTGCGGCCGACGGTCGATGAGCTGGAATGCGCGACAGACGGTGAGAGCTCCGCAGTTGTCATGGAGCGCGTGGCGGGGGCGAGATTGGCGCAGACAGAGCGGTTCGCATATGCGCGGGAACGCCCGACGAACGCCGGTGTCGCCATCGATGAGCTCCGCGGTCTCGGAGCGTTCTCGGCGGGCGCACTGAGCGCACTGCGGTCGGCGGCGATGAGGATGGCGCTGTCGGCGCGAGCCTATCACCGGGCGATGCGTGTTGCGCGAACGGTGGCGGATCTTGATGGCGCCTCATCGGTGGATCGGTGTCACGCGGTCGAGGCGCTTGCGTACCGCAACGATCCCGGAAACGGGGAAGGGGATGTCAGGAAGTAGGCGGTTGAAATGCCGCAAGTCATTCACTGGAAAGCACTAACACACGAATTATGAGTCCTTGACCAATACTCACATTTATAGTTGCCAAAGACAGCACGATGTGCTAGTATCACCTTGATAGTGCTGAGGGTGAGTCGAACGAAGCAATCGAGTCCGTCGGATCACAGGGAGAGACCAGGTCTGAGGAGGTCTGCCTATGCACACGGTGTCGGGCGGCTGAGACATGGCTGTGACGCTGGTCCGCCTGCTTCGGTCGTCCTTTGTACTCCCGGTCCCGCATGGTGCGGGTCCCGGGTTCGTATGGAAGGCGGTCTCTCCCGCGCGGAGATGACGCCGTTCCACACGCAGGTTCCTGGTAAGAGGAGGGGAGACAGCAGATGAGAACGCTCGCTATTGTGCTGACCGTGCTGCTCATCGCCGGCACCTCGCTGGCTGCGCTGGATATTGAGACTGCCACGGAGTTTCGCGGTCCGAACCGGTTCAACACGGTCTTTGCGTACTTCGACATGACGGACGTGACCGGGTTCACGACGGTGGACAACACCGCCACGTCGGTCCCGCACTTCCATGTCGACAGCTACATGCCGTTCGATGGTACCGACCACTGGTGGTGCGGTAACTTCGACTACGATGCCGATGGTGGCTACGGCAACGGCTGGGATGACAGGCTGCAGATCCCGGTCACCGACGTCACGGGGGCAACGTACCCGGTCCTGACGTTCGCTCACTACTTCAGCAGTGAGCTCGGCTGGGACTTCACCTACGTCCAGGCCAAGCAGGGTGGAGCCTACGTCGACATGAACTCCGGCTACAGCGGCATCATCGCCGGTGGCACGTGGGTCGACCTCGGTTCCTACGGCTTCGTGATGACTGGTTACGACAACCCGATCGATGCGCGCTTCCGCTTCATCTCCGACGGCAACACGTCGGATGAGGACGGACTCTACATGTCCGTCGGTGGCGCTTACATGGTCGACAACATCAAGATCTTCGACTTCTATGGTGGAGCCGTGTACTTCCTCGACGACGTCAACAGCGGCGGCCTCTGCGTCCCGGCGATCCCGGGCTCGGCCGGCGACTACTGGCACCTCGTGAACGACATCTGCTCGTCGGTCGCGATCCCGTCGTGGTGGTGCGGTGATGATGCTGATACCAGCCTCATCCCGCCGGGCCTGAACAACTCGCTGATCACGCCGGTCGTGGACATCACGAACGCTGTGACCTGCACGCTGCGGACCGCTCTCCACGCTGAGGTCCCGACAGTCGACAACGACTACTGGGTCAATGACGCGATCATCGATGGTGAGCTGTACTACCTGAGCGCGTTCTGGGGTGACTTCGAGCAGTGTGGTGGCTTCGGTACTGCGGGTCTCAACGGCAACTCGCTGGACGACTACCTGCCGGCGAGCACGGTTCAGTACAAGCTGACCTTCCACACCACCGACAACGGTTGTGGTCCGGGTGCCGCCGGCGGCGCCGGCATCAACCTTGACGACACCTGGGTCGAGGGTGTGTTCGGCGATCCGGTCGAGGAGAGCAGCTGGGGCAGCATCAAGGCCATGTATCGTTAGATCTCGGATGCACACGGGGGTGCCAGTATGACGGCGCTGCCCGAATGAAGCACGAAGGAGGCCCGCTGGATTCGTCCGGCGGGCCTCTTCGCGTATCGAAACGCCGCCACGCGTTACGGGTGGCGTGCCGCACAACACCGGACCTCCACCGCCTCGGGTGGTGAGCCGCACAGACGGAGCTGCCGCGGCCTCCCCGCGAATGCCCCGGGGTTCCCTCAAAATGGCCACCGTTCACTTCCTTGCCCCGTCGCATTGGATTTGGACAGGTTTATGCTACTTCCAGATACCGAGGGTTCTCGGGTGCTTCAGGACGGCAGCGCCGTCGGGGAGAAAGCGCCCACAGAATAGGCGTTTTCCGGGTTCTGCATCATGGGATCTGCCAAACGACCGCACAGCGAAACAGGCGTACGGCCACGCTGATTGCGTGGTGCATCTGTTCAGGCGGGCTGACGTCATCCAGATCGGGGTGACCTCGCAGTTGGTCGTGAGGTCCTCGGAGGACACGACGATACGACAGAGCACAACGACGTGAGAGAGCACAACGATAGACCCGTTTCCGTAAGGAGGCTCGAAGAGGTGCAGGAGGGGAGCCGGACGGTGCATGAGGCCGCTCGGCGACCCAACGACTGTGAGTAACACGGTCACGTTGGTGACAGAGTTGGTTTGCACGCCGCAGACATGAGCTGGAGGAGAGAGAATGAGGACAATCATAGTCTCGCTGGCCGTTCTGGTGCTTTGCGTTGGTATGGTCTCGGCCAAGCTGCAGGTCGAGAACGCCACCGAGTTTACGGGCCCGAACCGCGCCAACACGCTCTACGCGTATTGGGACATGAGTGACGCCACGGGCTTCGTCACGATCGACGAGACGGCCACGGCGGTCGCACATTTCCACGTTTCGAACTTCACGCCGGGTTTCGATGGTACCGACTACTGGTACT
>CAZRAD010000122.1:0-8238 GCA_964597945.1 uncultured bacterium | reverse complement strand
ACCACCGCCGCCACTGCGACCACCGCGTCCACCACGACCGCCGCGATCATCGCGTCTGCCGCGTCCGCGGTCGTCACGACCACCGCGCTCGGAGGGCTCTACCGCATCGTCCGGTGCCATCTGGTTCCCGAGGGTCTCACCCTTGAAGATCCAGACCTTGACGCCGACGGTGCCGTATGACGTCTTCGCCGTCGAACGCGCGAAGTCGATGTTGGCCCTGAGCGTGTGGAGCGGGACGCGCCCCTCACGGTGCTCGGCCACGCGCGCCATCTCCGCGCCGCCGAGTCTTCCGCAGCACCGGATCTTGATACCGAGGGCGCCCAGACGCATCGCGGACTCGGACGACTTCCGCATTGCACGGCGGAAACCCATCCGCTGCTCAAGCTGCCTCGAGATGTGCTCGGCCACGAGCTGGGCGTCGAGCTCGATCCTCTTGACCTCGAGGATGTTGATCTTGACGTCCTTGCCCGTGAGGTGCTCGAGCTCCTTGTTGAGCCTCTCGACCTCGATGCCCTTCCGCCCGATCACGATTCCCGGTCGCGCGGTCTTCACATTCACTACTACCTTGTCGGCCTTCCGCTCGATGACCACGTCCGAAATGCCCGCGCGGGAGAGCTTCGTCTCCACATACTTCCGGATGGTCAAGTCTTCCTTGAGCAGCTCGGCGTAGTTCTTCCTGGCGAACCACCTGGACTTCCAGGTGCGGTTCACACCGAGCCTCATGCCGACCGGATGTACCTTCTGACCCACTTGGCTCCTCCGGTCTCAGCCTACTTGTCGGCCTTCGCGCCCACCACGATAGTGATGTGGCTCGTCCGCTTACGAATCATCGTCGCTCTACCCATCGCGCGCGGCCTGAACCTCTTCATCGTCGGGCCCTCATCAACGAAGGCTGTCTTGATGTAGAGGTCGGACGGCTCAATGTGAGCCGCTTCCGGGTCGTTGTTGAAGACGTTCGCAACGGCGGAGCGCAGGGTCTTCTCGACCGGCACCCGCGCCGCGCGCTGCATGAACTGCAACGCGTTAAGCGTTTCCTCGACGCCCTTCCCCCGGATGAGGTCCACGACCTGGCGGACCTTCCGCGGCGACATCCTTACGAACTTCGCTGTCGCACGTGCTTCCATTGTTACCGATCTCCGGCTTCTTTGTTCCACCGGGTCGCGACGGGCTTCCTGCGCTTGCGATACCCTGCGCTGCGCGGTCGCCGGACCTCGATCCCCCGAAGGCGCCTTAGCGCTTCTTCGCGGCGGTCGCTTCCCTGCTCCGATGGGACCTGAACGTTCTCGTGAAGGCGAACTCGCCGAGCTTGTGCCCGACCATGTTCTCCGTGACATAGACCGGGATGAACTTGTTCCCGTTGTGAACGGCGATCGTGTGACCGACGAACTCCGGTGGTATGACCGAGCGACGTGCCCACGTCTGAATCACACGCTTCTCACCGGTCCGGTCCAGTCCACGCACCTTCTTGAGAAGCTTCTCCTCGATGTACGGTCCCTTTTTCGTCGAACGACCCATAGGGCTCCTGCTTCTCCTTCGAATCGCCGGGTAGGGAAAACGCTCTCCCCGTCCCGAACTCCCAAGCTGCACTCAAGTGCAGCCCTGCGCTTGCTGCAGCCTTTTACTTCCTCTTCTTCTTGCGCCTGGTAACGATGAGCCGGTCGGATGCCTTCTTCCGACGGGTCTTCCCGCCCTTCGCCGGCTGTCCCCACGGCGAGCAAGGGTGCCTGCCACCCGACGACTTGGACTCGCCGCCACCCATCGGATGGTCGACAGGGTTCATCGCGACGCCGCGAACCTTCGGGCGGCGTCCGAGCCAACGCGTCCTGCCGGCCTTCCCGATCACGACGTTCTCGTGCTCGATGTTGCCGACCTGACCGATCGTCGCATAGCACTCCGCGTCCACGAGCCTGACCTCGCCCGAGGGCAGGCGGACGTGCGCATAGCGGCCTTCTCGCGCCATCAGCTGCGCCGAACCACCAGCGCTTCTGACGAGGCGGCCACCGGCACCGCGCCGCAGCTCGATGTTGTGGATCGTCTGGCCGAGCGGGATGCGCTTCAGCGGAAGCGCGTTACCGGACTTGATCTCAGCCGTGTCACCCGACATCAGCATCTCACCCACGGTGAGCTTGTCGGGCGCGAGGATGTACCGCTTCTCTCCATCTGCGTAGAACAGGAGTGCGATCCTCGCGGACCGGTTCGGGTCGTACTCTATCGACGCGACCTTCGCCGGTATCCCATGCTTGTTCCGACGGAAGTCGATGATCCGATACATGCGCTTGTGCCCGCCGCCGCGATGTCGGACCGTCAGCCGTCCCTGATTGTTCCTGCCGCCCTTCTTGCGGAGCGGCTCGAGCAGGGACCTCTCCGGCTCGGTCTTCGTGATCTCGGCGAACGAGGCAACCGTCTTGTACCGAAGCGTCGGCGTTGTCGGTCTGAACCTCTTGACTGCCATCTCAGTTACTCCCGGAATCTCTTGCTCGCTTACGCGTGCTCAAAGAACTCGATCGTATCGCCCTCACCGAGCGTCACTATCGCCTTCTTCCACGCGGCCGTCTTTCCCTCGAACCGTCCAAGACGCTTGGTCTTGCCGGCCACGGACATCGTACGCACGTTCAGGACCTTCACCTTGAAGAGCTCCTCGACAGCGCGCTTCACCTCGATCTTGTTCGCGTCGCGCGCCACGACGAAGGCGACCTCGTTGCTCTTCTCGTGCGCCCGCATGCTCTTCTCGGTCAGAACCGGCTCGAGGATGACTGTTCTGGGATCGCGCTTCATGCTCCGAACACCTCCTCAACCATCGTGACCGCGCCTTCGGTCATCACGACCTGATCGGCATGCAGCAGGTCATACGTATTGAGCTCCCGCGCCAGTTCCACCTTGACGTTCTCGATGTTGCGAGCGGAACGGAGCAGGTGCGTATCGGCCTCCTTCACGACCAGGAGAACTCTCCCGTCGCCGAGGCCCAGACTTCCGATGATGGCCGCGAGCTTCTTCGTGCTCGTCTCGCCCATCACGAAGTCCTCAAGAAGAACGATCTCGCTCGCTGCGGCCTTCGCCGAGAGAGCCGACTTCAGAGCCAGCCGCTTCGTCTTCTTCGGCAGCCGCATGCTGAAATCGCGCGGCTTCGGGCCGAAGGCCAGACCACCGCCCTTCCAGTGACTCACACGGGTCGAGCCGACTCGCGCCCGGCCGGTGCCCTTCTGACGCCATGGCTTCCGACCGCCGCCCGATACCTCACTGCGGTTGCGGGTCGCGACCGTGCCCTGACGCTGGTTGGCCAGAAACGTGCGCACGGCCTCGTACATGACGTGCTCGTTAGGCTCGATGCCGAAGAGAGACGCCGGAAGCGTGACCTCGCCCTTCTTCTGCCCGCCCGTTGTCAAAACTGTCAGTACCTGTGACATCTTCCAACGCCTCACTCAGTTTCGGTCATTCGGCCCGAGGGCCTCACTGAACCCTTGGCCTACTTGCCGGTGTTGGACTTCTTCACCAGAATGACGCCCTCGTTCGCGCCGGGCACAGCCCCGCGGACGAGCAGCAGGTTCTTCTCGAGATCGATCTGAACGACGTCCAGCCGCTTGATCGTGGTGCGGGCTGCGCCCATCCGACCCGGGAGCTTCCTGCCCTTCCAGACCCTCGCGGGCGTTGCGCTCTGGCCGATCGAACCCGGCTTTCTGTGATTCCTGTTACCGTGCGTCCGGCGACCCACCGAGAAACCGTGACGTCTGACGACGCCCTGGAAACCGCGGCCCTTCGACCAGCCGGTGACGTCCACGACATCACCCGGCTCGAAAACGTCGACTGTGACCTCCTGCCCCACCTGGTACTGCCCCGGATCCTCCACGCGGAATTCAACAAGTCGGCGTCTGGGCGCCAGCCCATGCTTCGCGAGATGGCCGATCCGCGGCTTCGTCGCGGACTTGCGGCGCATCTTCTCGAAGCCCAGCTGAACGGCCTCGTAGCCGTCGCTGTCCTTCGTCTTGATCTGCGTCACGACGCACGGACCAGCCTCGATGACGGTCACAGGGGTTGCCGTGCCGTCCTCGTCGAAAATGCGCGTCATGCCGAGCTTCTTACCGATGATTCCCTTCATCATTCTTCTCCCTGCGGCTCCGGTACCCCGGAAACGCACCACCTGCTCTTTTCCTGTCGGGCTACTCGACCTTGATCGAGATATCCACGCCGCCCGGCAGATCGAGGTCCATGAGCGCGTCGAGGGTCTTCTGCGTCGAGTTCATGATGTCGATGAGCCGCTTGTGCGTGCGGATCTCGAACTGCTCGCGCGACTTCTTGTCGATATGCGGCGAGCGCAGAACCGTGTAGACCCTTCTACGTGTTGGAAGCGGGACCGGACCCGATATCGAAGCACCGGTCTCCCGCGCCACCCGGACGATCTCCGCCGCGGACTGGTCCAACGTGGCGTGCTCGTAGGCCATCAGGCGTATGCGAATTCGCTGGCCTGCCACTCAACTCCTCCTTACTCGATGATCTTCGTGATCGTGCCGGCGCCGACGGTCCTGCCACCCTCACGGATCGCGAAACGGAGTCCATCCTCCATCGCGATCGGAGTCACAAGCTCAACCGAAAGCTCGACGTTGTCGCCGGGCATCACCATCTCGGTGCCCTCCGGCAGCGTCGCAGCGCCCGTCACATCCGTCGTACGGAAATAGAACTGAGGACGGTAGCCGTTGAAGAACGCCGTGTGCCGTCCACCCTCGGCCTGCGTCAGAATGTACGCCTTACCCTCGAACTTCGTGTGAGGCGTCACGCTCTTCGGGGCACACACGACCATGCCTCGCTCGAGATCTTCCTTGCCTATACCGCGGAGAAGCAGACCAACGTTGTCGCCGGCCTGACCCTCGTCCAGAATCTTCCTGAACATCTCCACACCCGTGCACACCGTGTTCTGCGTCTCACGGATGCCGACGATCTCCACCTTGTCGCCTGTATGAACGATCCCACGCTCGATACGACCCGTACCAACCGTGCCGCGTCCCGTGATCGAGAACACGTCCTCGATCGGCATCAGGAACGGCTTGTCGATCTCGCGCTCAGGCTCAGGAATGTACTCGTCCAGTGCCTTCAGAAGCTCGTGGATCGAACTGCACGACTCACACGTCTCCTGACCGCACCCGCACTCCATCGCCTTCAGCGCCGAACCCTTGATCACCGGAATGTCGTCACCCGGGAACTCGTACTCCGAAAGAAGCTCCCGAACCTCGAGCTCCACAAGCTCCAGAAGCTCCGGATCGTCGACCTGGTCCGTCTTGTTCATGTAGACGATGATGTACGGAACGCCGACCTGACGGGCCAGAAGGATGTGCTCACGAGTCTGAGGCATCGGGCCGTCGGCCGCGCTCACCACAACGATCGCTCCGTCCATCTGAGCAGCGCCCGTGATCATGTTCTTCACGTAGTCGGCGTGACCAGGACAGTCGACGTGCGCGTAGTGGCGCGTCTCGCTCTGGTACTCCACGTGGCACGTCGCGATCGTGATACCGCGCTCGCGCTCCTCGGGAGCCTTGTCGATCTGGTCGAACGGGATGTAGTCCGCAAGTCCGACCTTCGAAAGGCACAGCGTCATCGCGGCCGTCAGGGTCGACTTGCCGTGATCGACGTGACCGATCGTGCCCACGTTCACGTGGGGCTTCGTCCTCTCGAACTTCTGCTTGGCCATTCCTGTTCCCCTTCTGTGGTTCTCTCGTGTGTTGTCTTACCGGGTATTCGTGTGCTGCTCCCCCGCCGGCCGCAACGACCCGCCGGGAGTATCTATGTCCATCCCCAGCCCGCGGTCATGCGCTCGAGTGTCTCCTTCGGCACCTCCGCGTAGTGTGAGAACTGGGTGGTGTACACGGCGCGGCCCTGTGTAAGGGAACGCACGGCCGTGGCGTATCCGAAAGTACGCCCGAGCGGGACGGTGGAATTGACCATCTGTCCGTCGGCCCGCATCGTCGTGCCCTCGATGCGTCCGCCGCGGGCGTTGAGGTCCGATATGACCTCGCCCACGAACTGCTCCGGCACGACGACCTCGACCTTGACGATCGGCTCAAGCAGAGCCGGGTGCGCCTTCACAGCGGCCTCGCGGACGGCGATGGTGCCGGCGGCCTTGAAGGCCATGTCCGTCGAGTCCTTATCGTCGTAACTCCCGTCGATGAGCGTGACCTTCACGTCGATCATCGGATAGCCCGCCAGGATGCCGTTGCCGAGCGCGCTCATGATGCCGCTCTCGATCGAGGGAATGAACTCCCGGGGGATGACCCCGTCCGGAAGATCGTTCTGGAACTCATTCCCGCCATCGCGATTCGGCTCCATCCTGATGACGACGTCGCCGTACTGGCCCTTGCCGGCGCCCTGGCGGATGAACTCGCCGCGAGCCTCCGCCGCCTTCGTGATCGTCTCGCGGTAGGCCACCATCGGCTTACCGACGCTCGCCTTCACACCGAACTCGCGTACCATCCGGTCGGCCAGCACCTCGAGATGCAGCTCACCCATACCCGAGATGATCGTCTGGCCTGTGTCCTCGTTCGTTCTGTTGACGAACGTCGGATCCTCCTCGGCGAGTCGGTCCAGCGCCTGCATCAGCTTCTCTTCGTCCGCCTTGGTCTTCGGCTCGATCGCCACCGAGACGACCGGCTCCGGGAACGTCATCGACTCGAGCACGATCGGGTGCTTCGGATCGCAGAGCGTATCTCCGGTCGCCGTCTTCTTGGGTCCGACGACGGCCACGATCTCACCGGCCGATGCCGAGTCCAGGTCCTCCTGCTTGTTCGCGTGCATCAGCAGGATGCGACCGATGCGCTCCTTCTTGTCCGTCCTCGGGTTAAGATACTGTGAGCTCTTCTTGAGCGTCCCCGAGTAGATCCGGAGGTACGTCAGCCTCCCGACGTAGGAGTCACTGGCTATCTTGAAGGCCAGCGTCGCGACCGGCGCATCGGCCGTCGTGTCGCGGGACTCCTCCTTGCCCGTGAACGGGTTGCTCCCCGTGACGGGCGGAACGTCCATCGGCGAGGGCAGATAGTCCACGACGCCGTCGAGGATCGTCTGCGCGCCGATGTTCCGCAGGGCCGCACCGCAGAAGACCGGTACGATCGCGTTCGAGATGGTGCCCTTCCTGATCGCCCGCCGGAGCTCCTCCTCGGTCGGCTTCTCGCCGCCGAGGTACTTCTCAAGGATCTCGTCGTCGTGCTCGACGGCGAGTTCCACCAGCGCCTCCCTGCGAACCTCCGCCTCGTCCATCATCTCCGCGGGAATCTCCGCCTCGGTGATGTCGGCGCCGAACGACTCGGGGGCGAACGTCAACGCCTTCATCCGAATGAGGTCGATGACCCCGAAGAACGTCTCGCCCGCACCGATGGGAAGCTCCACCGGGACCGGCACAGCGCCCAGTCGCTCCACCATCATATCGAGAGCGTTCTCGAAGTCGGCTCCCACCCGGTCCATCTTGTTGATGAACGCGAGCTTCGGGACGCCGTACATGTCGGCCTGCCGCCACACCGTCTCCGACTGGGGCTCCACCCCACCCACCGCACAGAACACCGCCACGGCCCCGTCGAGAACCCTCAGGGAACGCTCCACCTCGATCGTGAAGTCCACGTGCCCCGGCGTGTCGATGATGTTGATCCGGTGGTCGTGCCAGTAGCAGGTCGTTGCGGCCGATGTGATGGTGATGCCGCGCTCCCGCTCCTGGACCATCCAGTCCATCGCAGCCGCGCCGTCGTGGACCTCTCCCATCCTGCGGACCTTGCCCGTGTAGAACAGGACCCGCTCGGTCAGAGTGGTCTTCCCAGCATCTATGTGCGCCATGATGCCTATGTTCCTGACCCTCTCGAGGGTGATCGACTTCGCCATTCCCTGAAATCCCGCCTGGCTTCTAGAATCGGTAGTGCGCCAGTGCCTTGTTCGCTTCCGCCATTCGGTGCGTGTCGTCGCGCTTCTTGATGGCGCCGCCACGGTTGTCGGCGGCATCCAGAACCGCGACGCCGAGCCTTTCCGTCATGGTCTTTTCATGTCTGGAATTGGCGAAGCTTATGAGCCACCGAATGGCCAATGACTGCTGCCGATCGTGGCTGACCTCGATCGGCACCTGGTAGGTGGAGCCACCCACGCTGATCCGCGGCGCGGCATCGCACCCTCCCTCAGGCCTTCGGTCGCTTGGCGCCGTATTTTGAGCGCTGTTGGCGACGTCCCTCGACGCCCTGGCAATCCATGGTTCCGCGAATGATGTGGTACCGCACACCG
>CAZRAD010000121.1:0-8316 GCA_964597945.1 uncultured bacterium | reverse complement strand
TCGACGAGGACGGCCGCGACGAGGCGGTCATCTGGAACGACCGCGTCATGGCCGTCTTCGAGACCATCGGTGGCAAGGCGAACTGGGTCTTCGCGAAAGGGGCAGGCTACGGCTATTCGGTCGTCGGGAACGACAACGTGTACTGGGCCGAGACCGCGGGGGATTGGAACGAGACGAACCACACGGCGGCCCTCTCCGACGTCAGCGTCGGCGGCATCAACCGCGAACATGACGACTATTCGTTCGACGTCGTCTCGAGTTCCGGGAGCACGGTGGAACTCAAGCTCGCCCACTCGGGAGGCGCGGTCACGAAGACCGTGAGCCTCACGCTCGGCGACCCGTACCTCGACGTCATCTACGACGTCGGCGGCGAGACAGCCTACATCAAGAGCGGGTGGACTCCGGACCTTGTTGATCTCATCTGGGAGCCTGAGCTCAACCGTGTTTGGGATCCGGGCACCGGCGGCTACTGCGGCCAGCGGAACAGCTCGAGCGGCGCGACGGCGGCCTACGTGCTCGGGAGCGGCGGCGCCTCACACAACCTGACGAGCACCGCGACGCTGCTCGAGGTCGACGAGATCGTCGGCACGGGCCAGTTCGAGTTCTACATCTACGCCGGCTACGCGAGCGCTCCGGTCGCGGACGAGATCGCCGAACTCGAGGCGCTCACGGCCGGACTGACCGACGTGCTCGCGCCGGTGCCGGTCGTCGCCAACTACTATCCGGGCGCCGACCGCCTCGACATCACGTTCAACGAACTTGTTCAGCACGATGCTGTGACGACTGCAGGTATTGCGATCGATGAGGACGACGACGGCACCGCCGAGGTCACGCTCACGGGCGCCGCGACGGTGCAGAACACCAGCGACGCGACGGTGATCCAGATCCAGGTCGCGTCGGCGACGGCCGACGCCATTGAGATGCTCACACCGGGGACGCTCGAGCTGATGATCCCCGCAGCCTCGTTCCTCGATATCATCGGCAACGGCAACGAGGCGGTCGACAACACCGATGACGTGCGTGTCATCTACGCGGCCGACACGCGCATCACGCTGGACGGTTTCGTCGACGAGACCGAGTGGCTGGAATGCGGCGAACTCCTCGACGATCCGGACGACGATTCCGGCTGGCACCCGCCGACGGACCCCGAGATGAACGAGCTCTACGGGCTCTACATCGACTGGGATGAGGACTTCCTCTACCTTGCGGTGAACGGGCAGGTTGACGGGAACAGCTGGCTGCTCTACGTGGACGTCGACCCGGGCAGCGCCAACGGCGAGACCGACCTCACGGCGATCGATACGTGGGAACGGGGCGCGAGCTTCACGGCGAGCGGGTTTGCGGCCGACTTCATGTACGGCTGCTATCAGCATCAGGGCGCGTACGATTCCGACGGCTTCTTCTCGCTCGACAGCCCGACCACGGCGACGGCGCTCACCGACTCGATCGTCAGCGCCTTCGATTCCATGCACACCTTCGGGACCGACGGCGGCAGCGAGATCGCCATCCCGTGGAACGTGCTCTACGGCCTGGGGCCCAACGCGGTCCCGGTGGATGCGGAGGTCTCGCTCGTCGCGTCGATCTGCTGGGACCCGGAGCCCGACGGGGAGCTTGGTGGCGACTCGGCTCCATCGAACAGCGCTGCGGCGCTTCCGGTCCTCGATTCCGTCTACACCGTCACTATCGACGATGACGGCGATGGTGTTCCGGACGTCTGTGGCACCGGTGTCGGCGACGACACACAGCAGACGTGGAAGCGGCTCGAGCTGGCCAATCGCCCGAACCCGTTCAATCCGGCGACCGTGATCAGTTTCACGGTCCCGGGCGCGAACCGCGATGACGTCCGTCTTGAGGTCTTCGACGTGGCCGGCCGCTCGGTCGGCGTGCTCGTTGATGGCGAACTCGATGCCGGGCGTCACGAGGTGACGTGGCTCGGGCGCGACGACGCGGGCAGGGGACTGGCGACCGGCGTCTACTTCGCGAGGCTCACGATAGGCAGTGCCTCCGAGGTTGCGAAGCTCATCATGCTGAAGTAGGCGGCCGCGCTCCGCGCGGCATGGCTGACCTTCGGACGACGGCCGCTCAGCTACGACATGGCCTCTCGTGCCGCGGTCGGCAGAGCGATCTGAGAGAGTTGACGGGCGCGCCGTTCTTCGGACGGCGCGCTCTCTTCGAGCGGGCCGGATCTTGCGTCGGCGAGTGCGTCCCACCACGTTGTTGACGGACCCGTCGCACGGGCATACACTCGGCGACTGAACGCATGACAACAGGTCCGTCAGATGCTCGGACCCTGAGACACACACGGAGGAATCATGGGCGACGATGAACTGAAGACCCAGGGACTCGACACACACTTCTTCAGGCTGGTTGCGACGTTCGAGGCCGCCGCGATGCAGCAATTGGGCAAGATCGCGCATCCGATCACAGGCGACGTGGAACTGGACCTCGATGGTGCGCGCGACAGCATCGACATGCTCGACATGCTCAAGCGGAAGAGCGAGGGGAATCTCAACAAGGACGAGGAGCGGCTCCTCGAGCATGTCCTCTACCAGCTCAGGATGAACTACCTCGAGACATCGCGTGAGCAGGGGAGTGAGCCGGACGCGCCTGGCGCGACTGATTCGCCGAACGCACCCGACGCGGCGGATGCAGCGGACTCGTCGGACGCGCCTGACGAAACCAAGTCGGAGGATGGAGCGTGATCCGGTCGCGACTCAGGTGTCGCGAAGCAGCTCGCTCGCGCCACGCTCGCGCGGACCTCTCGATGGTCATGCTGCTTGCCACACTCGCGGTCGCGCTCGTCTGTTCGGTTGTCGCACACGCTGAGGACGGGTGCGCCGTCTGTGGTGGAGTGGGTCTGGTCGAGGTGCGCTCGGCGCGCATCCAGACGCGCGGCGTTCTCGCGCTCTCACTCGCAGGCCGCTACTATGAGTCGACCGATATCTCACGGAGGCTCGACGCCGGTGCCGGGACGTACGGTTCGCTTCATGCGGCGAGTTCATATGGTGTCCTGCCCTGGCTCGAGGTCTCGTTCGACGTGCCGCTCCGCGGCGCGGCGTGGGAGGCCGACGGCGGGAGCGTTGACGCGCGCGGACTCTCAAATCCGTCTGTCGGCGTGAAGCTCGGTCTTCCGTCTCGCGATTCGGTCTTCGCCGCCGCGCTCTGGGCCGACGTCGGGCTTCCCGTCGCGACCGAGGTCGCGGTCACCGACACCGCCGCCGACGACGTGCTGCTGGCGGGAGGAACGCAGGTGGATGCCACCGTCGCAGTGCTTCTGACCGCCGATTTCACGAGCACGTTCCCCATGCGACTCCACGCGAATGTCGGCTGGCGGTTCAACCGCGAGGACGAGCGCGGCCGGCGCTTCTTCCCGGACAGCTATCCGCCGCTCCCCGCGGGTGCAGCATCGTACGATAACGATTTCCTCTTGCTGCGTGGGGCCGTCGAGTTCCCGGGCAGGAGTATCGATCTGTTCACCGAGTTCCGCGGCGATATCTTCCCGAACAGCGATGTCATTGCGCGCAAGGAGAATCCTCTGATGATCACCCCCGGGCTGCGGCTCCGGTTCGGCGGGGGGTGGTCGATCACATCGGCGGTCTCCGTCGCGCTCTCGGGTGATGATGCCGCCACGCCGGAGTTCGACCCGCACGACGCCTGGCCCGACTGGGTGGCGACCGTGGCGATCGCCTACACATGGCCGGTGACGTCGACCGACACGGACCGCGACGGCATCCCGGATTTCCGGGACGAGTGTGCCGGCGAGCCTGAGGACATCGACGGCTTCGAGGACGAGGACGGGTGCCCGGACCTCGACGACGACGCCGATGGTATCCCGGACCGGATGGATCTGGCGCCATTGACCTCGGAGGATTACGACGGGTTCGAGGATGAGGACGGGGTCCCCGATCTCGACAACGACGGGGACGGGATCACCGATGAGCGGGACATGTGTCCCGACGAACCCGAGGACCTTGACGGGTTCGAGGATGAGGACGGATGTCCGGACGAATAGACAAGGTCGGGTCGCGGCGCGACCCGGGTGCGCAAACGGATGAGCCGGGGGAGGCGAGGCGCATTTCGCACTCGCACGAACGCGAGCCCGGTGTGCATCCCCGGAACCCCGTTCCGACGGTGGACATCATCATCGCGTTCGAGGGCGGGATTGTTCTCATCGAGCGGGCGAACCCGCCGCATGGTTGGGCGTTGCCGGGAGGCTTCATCGACTACGGAGAGACCGCAGAAGACGCGGCCGTGCGCGAGGCGCGTGAAGAGACGGGACTCGAGCTCGAAGGACTCGAGCAGTTCCGCGTTTATTCGGATCCGGAGCGCGATCCCCGGCTGCACACAATGACGGTTGTGTTCACCGCGGTGGGGCGCGGCGTGCTTCGCGCCGACGATGATGCGAAGGCGGCTGCGGTCTATCAGCTGGACGAACTCCCTGACGAGATGGCGTTCGACCACCGGCGGATCATCGTTGACTACGTCCGGTGGCGCAGTTGATCCGAACACCCATCTGATGCGTTCGCGACCTCGAGCCGCGGGCGAGCGCGCGGCGATCGGCTGTGCGAACTACCGACCCTGCTCTTCCTTTTTCACGCGGTTCCACACCTCGTCCATGGCTTCGAGTCCGACGTCTCTGAGATCGGTCCCCTCGAAATGGCGTTCGATCGCGGCGAACCGCGTGCGGAACTTGCGGTTCGTGCGCCGCAGGGCGGCTTCGGGATCCATCCCCTGATAGCGCGCGATGTTGACGACGGCGAAGAGCAGATCGCCGATCTCGTCCTCCTGGCGATCCCTGTCCCCGTGCGAGAGCTCCTCACGGAGCTCACCGGTCTCCTCAACGATTTTGTCGAGCACCTCGTCGCGGGTCGGCCAGTCGAATCCGACGGACGCCGCCTTCTCCTGCATGCGTCTTGCCGTCAGGAGCGCTGAGAGTTCGCGAGGAAGACCGTCGAGCATTGACTCGCGGTCGGCGTGAGACTTCTCCGTGAGCTTCTGCGTTTCCCAGGTACCTCGCACGTCATCCGGTGTCTCGGCGACCGCGTCGCCGAAGACGTGGGGATGACGTCGGCGCAGCTTCTCGTCGATACCGGTGATGACATCCTCGAGCGTGAAGCGGCTCGCTTCCTCACCCATGACCGAGATGAACACGATCAGAAAGAGCAGGTCGCCGAGTTCGTCGCGGAGCTTCACGTCGTCCCGCTCGTCCATCGCCTCGAGGGCCTCGTGGAACTCCTCGACCAGGTGTGGTCTGATGGACTCAATAGTCTGCGCGCGATCCCACGCGCAGCCTCCGGGTGCACGGAGGAGTTTCGTCAGTTGGACGAGTTCGTGGAACGGACGTCCTTCGGTCTCGGCTGTCACGTGTCGAGGCTCCTGTCGTGGGAGAGATCTGCGACGCTCATCCGGGGGCCGGACGGGCGCCGTCCCGGCGACGAATGCGCCATAATGAAGCACATGCGCTTTGCATGGAACGCGCTGTCACACGAGAGGATACACGATGGTCGGGACGTTCGCAACGAGCGCCGTGAAACGCCCACCGTGACGAGGTCTGTCCGGCCCGGTCGCCGTTCGAGACGTTCGAGGCGACGCTCTAACCACATATGAGGCAAGGTTTTGGACGGTTGTGAGTGTCCGTGGCATGCCACTTGCATCCCAAAGGGCTCAGAGGGCCGGAGATGTGGGGGTGTTGTGGCGAAACATCCCACTCCTCCGGCGCCCGGAGGCCCCCGAAGGTGTGCCCGGAGGGGGCCTGGGTGCTCATTGGGCACCCGGCTCTTTGAAAGCTGATCCACGTGGCGCAGGGACGGCAGGAGGCGTCGGCGCCTCCGGACGTGCCGTGAGATCTGCGTTCCCGGAGCGCCCGCGCCGGCGATTCCACCCTGAAACGGGCGAATCCGCTTGCGGGGCGGGGGTCTCTGTGCTACTAGATATTCGTTTGTCGCCGGAACAACGGGCGCCCGCCGTGAGAGGGAGATACTGATGCGCTTCTCGACCTGGCTGGAGATCGACCTCGATGCACTGTCACACAACATCTCCGAGGCACGTGCCAGAGCGGGCGAGGACTGCCAGGTTCTTCTCGTTGTCAAGGCGGACGGATACGGCCATGGCGCGGTCGAGGTGGCGCGAGTCGCGGTCCGCCAGGGTATCGACATCCTCGGTGTGGCGACGCTCCACGAGGGTATCGAACTTCGACAGGCCGGGATCACGGCGCCCATCCTCATCCTCAGCCCACCGATGGAGGAGGAGACGGACGGCGTCGTCGATTACGAACTCTCATGTACTGTGCCGAGCCTCAGCATCGCACGCGCCCTCTCCAGAGCGGCCGTGTCGCGCGAGAAGCAGTGCGTCGTTCACGTTGAGGTCGACACGGGCATGGGCCGGAGCGGCATCGGCCTGGCCGACGCCGCGCCCTTCATCTCGGCGGTGGCGAATCTGCCGAGTCTGGTCCTCGAGGGAGTATTCACGCACTTCCCGTCGTCGGACGACGATCCTGAGTTCACTCGTGCGCAGCTTGACAGATTCCTCGGGTTGCTCTCGCGACTCAAGGGCAAGGGAGTATCGATCCCGCTTCGCCACGCCGCCAACAGCGGCGGTGTGCTCGGGATCGAGGACTCGCGGAAGGCGCCCCTCAACCTGGTGCGTCCCGGGATCATGATCTACGGACTGAGGCCGGCGGCCGGGGTTGCGCCGGGCGCGGACCTCAGGCCGGTGATGAGTTTCAAATCGCGGATCGCACAGATTCGCGAGCTCCCGGCCGGGCACCCGGTCAGCTACGGTCGCACCTTCGTGACCGAGCATCCGATGCGGGTCGGGGTGGTGCCCGTGGGCTACGGGCACGGGTACAGCTTCCGGCTGTCGAACCGGGGAGAGGTGCTGGTGCGCGGAGTGAAGGCACCGGTGATCGGCAGAGTTACGATGGATGTGACCATGGTCAGTCTCGAGGACGTGGGGAACGCGGCCGTCGGGGACGAGGTCATCCTTTTCGGTAGACAGGATGATGCTGAGATATCGGTCGACGAGGTGGCACGGCTGTCGGGCACGATCAACTACGATGTGATCTGCGGGATAGGCAAGCGTGTGGCCCGCATGTACATAGAGAGTGGTGAGACCATCGGGATGCGGACGCTCATCGAGCGGCGGTCGGTTGGACGGCAGCCGGGAGTAACTCGGTGAGGGGTGTTCGCTGAGCGGCAATACAGCTTTCGGACGCGCCGCGCGAGCGGCCGTCTGAGGTGGCGAAAGAACCGGTTCCGGCGTCGCGCTAACTTGACAAAGGCTCGGGTCTTGACCCGCCTCAAGGGGTCCGGGATTGCGCCAAAAAGAAGGTTGACAGATTTCCGGACCGTGTGCTAGATTGCCGCAAAACCCGTACAGGGTTGGTGTGTTGAGGCAACTTAGTGAAGAGAAACTGTGGGGGTTCCTGCGTCTGGAAGCCACCGATGCGGTGGCGCATCCAGCGCCGATAGGAGGTGAATGCGAGGATATTCAGTACGAGTAGCTAGGGGAAGGTTCGCTGTCAGGGAAGCGGCAGCGAGAGATCTCCGTTGGAGGCCGGACGGCCACGACGGGGCCCCGAGGCGCACGGGAGAGCGCCATCGGAGTGAGAACGTTTTTCTAGGAGGTTGTCGGATGGCAAGAGAGAACCGCAGCGACAGAGGCGCGGTGATCGCGCTCGCTTCGCTCTTGGTCGTGTTCTCGCTGATGCTCATCGGCAGCGTACCCGCGAGTGCGTACTACTACGACACGGACGGCGACGGGCTGCCGGACTTTTATGAGATCAAGCATGGCATCCACGGCACGGTCACTGACGAGCGTGCCGACTGGGACAACGATGGCCTGACCGACATCGAAGAAGATGTCAACGGCAACGGCATCGTTGATGTAGGCGAGACCGACCCGTACAACCCCGACACCGACGGTGACGGGATCTATGACGGGATCGAAGGACTCGTCGACAGTGCCGAAGATGAGGACACGCTGATTAACGCGTTGGACGTCGATTCCGACGGTGACTGGATTCCGGATGCCGACGAGGACGCGAACGGCAACGGCGTCCATGAGCCGGGAGCTCCGTACTACGAGACGGACTGGCTCGATGCGGATACCGATGACGACGGTCTGATTGATGGCCTCGAGGCGATGTACGGGACCGACCCGCTCGATGCCAACACCGACGATGATGGCTGGAACGACTTCGAGGAAGTCACCTACGGGACCAACCCGCTGGATGACGACACCGATGGCGACGGCCGCATCGACGGTATCGGGAACGAGGACCACGCTGACGCCGACAGCGACGGCCAGATCAATGCC
>CAZRAD010000120.1:6001-8368 GCA_964597945.1 uncultured bacterium | reverse complement strand
GAGCACCTGCCTTACAAGCAGGGGGTCACAGGTTCGAATCCTGTTTCGCCCACCAGACATGCGACTGGAATCGGTAGCTCCAGACGGACACGCACGAGAGAGCGAATGCTCTCAGGGATGAGGAGGTGAGTCGCCAGGACTGTTACGGATGGATGTCACTGAGAACCGATGAGCGGAGCGCGAGCTCAACGCTCGATAGGAGGGAACAGCAATGAAGTACTTCGTGGCAACACTTGCCATCGTGGCAATGCTCGCGGCCGCCGGTGTGGCCGGCATGAACCCGGACAGCAAGGCCTTCGTTACGTTCGACGGCGCGGCGACGGACTACGCCGGCATTGAAGCAGGCAGACGCGCTGACCCGACACCCTACACGCTCGTTACCGGCTACATGGGAATGTGTGATTATGCCGGCTGGACAACGCTCTCTCTGGCGATGGCTGAGGGCGCAGGGATGTCCGTGTCGACATCGTACACGAGCCTCCTTCCCGGGGGGCTGGCCATCGGTGACTGGAACACGGGTATCACTATCGCATCCACGCGGCCGATCACGCCTGCCGAAGACGGTCCGTTCTTCTTCTTCGCCTCGGTCACACTGGTTGCAACCGGGACCGCTGGTGAGGTGACAATGCTCGACCACCCCGAGTACCCGCGCGAGCTGGTTGATTCCGTCGGTGGCACGGATCAGTTCTGCCTCTGGCAGAACGGCGCGCTCTTCATGGATCCGACGCCCGTCGACGTCGGATGCGCCGGCAACGTGCCGGTGGAGCAGGCGACCTGGGGCGGGATCAAGGCGCTGTACAGGTAGGAGATTGAGAGTTCGGAGCGACAGAGGACTGCGCTTCCTGTGATCCCTGTCTGAGAAGCTCTGCGCAAGAGGCCCGCTTCCGGCGGGCCTCTTGCTATCCGGCAACGGATCTCGCTTAACGAATGATGTTCAGCATGGTAGCGTGAATGGCCGGACAGGATATCGGGTGCGCCCCCAGGGTGGGCCCGATATCTATGTTGACCTGTTCAGGCACCGAGAGATCCCCCGCTGCGGGCTTGATTCTTGCATCGTTGAATACGTCCGCAGGTCGTTCGTCGAACGCACTGCGGCCGCCGAAATCAACTCTTGGAGGAGTGAGTGCGAGCGGTCGAAGCAGGGGGGAGAAGGGCCATCCTCTGGGCCCTTGCAGCCGAGGCAACAGACCGTGCGGACCGGAAATTGTGCTTGCAAAGAAGTTCAAGCTGTGCTAAGCTTTACAACGATTGAAGTTGGTAACACCAAGTTATCAATGAAGGGGGACTACTGTCAGAAAGGAGGACGATAGCGCCATTGTGGCGGTCGTTTGTGGTCCGCGGAAGTACGCGGCCTTGAAGTGCGTGCAATCCCAGCACGGAGAGTGGTTCAAAGGAGGTAGTGAAATGTCAAGAATACTGGCGGGTGTGCTGGCGGGTTGTCTTGTTCTCGCCATCGCAAGTGTCGCCGGTGCGGGCATCCCCGATCCGACTCTGTCGACGATCGCTCTGGATACCCAGGCTGCCAAGGCCGGTCTCATGACCTGCCCGGCGGGAGATGCTCTGCCGTACGAGTTCATCAAGGTCACCGCGAAGCGCTCGGACTCGACCCCGATCCAGGGGATTCCGTACACGAGCTTCTTCTTCACGGTCACCGGTGGTGACTGCACGTTCACCGCACAGACAACCGAGACGGATGTCAACGGTGAGATTCAGTTCTCGGTCGTTGCTGACGAGGCTATTGCCCATCCGGTTGGTGTCTCGCCGTGGCTGGGTACCGCGATCGATATCGATGTTCAGATCTACACGGTCGCTCTGGACGCTGGTGTTTCGCTGACCTGCAACACGGTTGACTACAACCTGAGCGGTGACGTGACGCCGGTCGACTTTGGTTTCTTCGCCGCTGATTTCGGCGCGGACCATGAGAGAAGCGATTTCGACTGGAGCGGCGGCAACGTCAATCCGACCGACTTCGGCTTCTTCGCTGCTCACTTCGGTCACTAGTCACTAGGTGTCCGAAGAATCGTTCTTGCGCGGGTGTTGGTGAGGTGGTGTGGCGGTAGCCGCATTGAAGCGGTCGTTCCTATTTCCCGACTCAGGTTATTGGAGCGCAATGTCAGTGCAGGCCCGATGGAACGAGGTGACGTCTGAGCAGAGTTCTATCAATTGACGGGATTGTCCATGCTGCGAGGTGCTGTTTGTGCTGCAGGGGCAACTCTTCTGGGAGGAGAATCACAATGCGTACGCTTCTGGCTATCCTTATGATTGCTGCGGTCGCCGTTCCGGCGTTCGCTGGTACCAATCCGAACATCAACATGTTCGTCACGTTCGATTCGGGTGCCGTGGTCGAGCGCCTGGACCCGACGCCTT
>CAZRAD010000120.1:0-5901 GCA_964597945.1 uncultured bacterium | reverse complement strand
CTGCATCCTCAACAACGCTGCCGTCTTCATGGACCCGGCGCCCACGGGCGAGTGCATTTCGCCGGTTGAGGAGTCGAGCTGGGGCGGCATCAAGGCCCTGTACAGGTAGGACGCTACAGGCTGACGCAAGTCGGCTGGGCGAGGCCCCGTGGGATACCCACGGGGCCTCGTTGTATGTCATGGCCATGTGAGGGGAGCGGACAGGACAACCGGCAAGAAGTGAGCACTAGTCATACGCTCACGGCGTGTTGGCCGGAGATGCTACGGCATTTCATGCTTGCATGGCGTAGCTTGCCATGATACAATGATTGTGAGGTGGAGATTCCACCGGAATGTAGCGCGGTTCTAGTACTGCTGATGGGAAGTGGCATTCGGAGACCGTGGGCCGGAGACCCGGGCGTACCTGACTGCCGCGAGAGACAAAAGGGACTGGTGGTGCCGCTGTTGCGGAATCGCCGTCTGGGCTTAGAGGGAGGAAACGAAAATGAAGCGTCTGCTTGTCGTTGCTCTCATGCTTGCAGTGGCCGTTCCGGCCCTGGCCGGTACCAACCCGGCAATCCAGATGTTCGTCACGTTCGATTCGGGTGCCGTGGTCGAGCGCCTGGACCCGACGCCTTACACGCTCGGCAATGCCTACCTCTGCGCCACCGAGATCGGTGAGGGCTTCACGACCGTCTCGTTCGCGATGGGTGTTGCTGACGGCATCTCGATCTCGACCAGCTGGGCTTCGCTGCTTCCTGGCGGACTGGCGATCGGTGCTTTCGACACGGGTATCACGCTCGCGTCGACCGACTGCATGACCGATGTGATCGTTCCTATCGCCGAGGGTTCGTTCGTCTGGACGGGCACGCCTGGCGAGATTACGGTCGTCGATCATCCTGACTACCCGCGCGAGGTCGTTGACTGCCTTGGTGGCACGGACGACTACTGCATCCTCAACAACGCTGCCGTCTTCATGGACCCGGCGCCCACGGGCGAGTGCGTTTCGCCGGTCGAGGAGAGCACGTGGGGCGGCATCAAGGCCTTGTACAGGTAGCTCTCCGACCTGCGTTGCAGTGATCGAAGCGGGTGGTGCTCCGGCACCACCCGCTTTCTCGTGTGTCTGAGGAGTGCCGTGCGACTTGCACATCAACTGGGAGGTGATCCCGCCGGGGTTGGCGGTGGCCTCGCAGGCGTTGAAGGTTGTATGCTCGCCCGTCGTCCAAGAAGCACACCGGAACAGGGGGACTGAGAGATGCGGGTCGATCGAACGAGTGTTGTTCTGTGCATTCTGTTATGTGCCATCGTGTTCGCTCCGCGCGCGGTGCTCGCACACGGGAGCGGTCTCTGGGATGCGGGAGCAGAGGCTGACTCAACGGCTGCGCTCCTGGTGTCGATCGACTTCGAACCACCGAACGGTGTTCGGCGCGCCGACCCGGCGATGTACACGTCGTTCGACGCGTACGTGGTTCTCGAGGGAGCCAACGCCGGCAATCTCCCAGGCGGACTCAGAACGCTCACGCTCAGACTCGGCGTCACGAACGGCACATCGTCGCCCCCCGAGTTCGAGAGCCTGCTTCCGAAGAAGCTCGTGTTGGGCGGCTGGCGCGAGGGCATCATGATGGCATCGGCGCCGTGTACAGCGGACGAGCATGTCGTGGTCGGTGTGCTGCATCTGTTCTATCTTGGCAAGCCCGGAGCGGTGAGGATCCTCGACCATCCGGAGTTCCCGAGATGGGTCGTGGACTGCGAGAACGTCGACCACAGATTCCGGATCGGTTCGCATGGGGGCATTCACAGTGACCCGCCTCCGGTCGACACACTCGAACAGCCGGGTGGCGTGTCGGCGCCGGGAACCGTCATGGACGCAGTGCCGGGAGCGGATACCGGGTCGCACGAGGGACACGACCACGAATAGGCTCCCTCCTTGCACCTCCCATGGCGGCGTGCTATGATGTTGGGAAAGACATAACGACCCGATACATGGGCTCTTGCGGGCTGAAGCGGCGACCGGTGCGGACTGCGCCGAGCAAGCGTCGCGCTGATGTGGAGTCCCTGAAGGAGGAGACGAGACGTGCTCAGACGAGCCATCTTCGTTGCCATACTGCTGGCGCTCGTGACCGCCGGCTGCGCCGTGAAGGAACAAGCGGCGGCGCCCGAGGGTCCGTTCTCGGTCGCGATCTTCGCGACGACGGACACCCGGGGCGAGCTCGAACCCTGTGGCTGACACGGGGGCCAGAAAGGCGGGCTGGTCCGGAGGGCCGGCTACATCAACAGCACGATGGAAGAGACACCGTACCACCTGATCCTCGACGCGGGCGGAACGCTCACTCGCAAGGACTTTCAGAGTGTGCTCGTCGACAACGCGAACCTTCGCGGTATGGCGATGATCGGGTACGATGCGACGACCGTCGGCGTGCAGGACATCTACCGGGGCATCGACTACTTCTTGGACCGCGTCACCGAGGCCGGTGTTCCAGTCGTTTCGGCGAACGTCTACCACGAGGGGACCGAGGAACTCGTGTTCCCGTCGAGCATGGTCGTGGACGTCGCCGGCGTGCGGTTCGGCATCACGGGCGTTCTGAATCCCGATCTGAGGCTCAATGTGCATCGCGAGGTTGAGTCGCACGGTGTTGACATCATCGACCCGGTCGATGCGCTCACCGACGTCATCCCCGAGCTGGCGGATCGCTGCGACTACGTCATCGTGCTCAGTCACTCGGGTCTGACGAGAAGCAAGGACCTGGCCGAGCAGGTGCCGGGGATCGACTACATGGTCGTGGGCAGCCACAATGCCCATGCTTCCGAGCCCTACGAGGTCGGCAACACGATTGTGATCCAGCCCGGCTACCGCGGACAGACGATGGCCGACTACCGGCTACGCTTCGACACCGACGGGACGTTCCTGTCGTACTCGGGTAGCGCGTTCGCGCTCGATGACAAGAAGGCGGCCGACGCCGCGATGGCTCTCATGCTCAAGGAACACAAGACGGCTGTTGAGACGGCCTCCAAGGCTCGCGCGGCGGAGCAGGCGGAGGAGAGGCGGCGGCAGCGGGACGCACGACAGGCGGCCCAGCAGGAGGAAGACTACAAAGAGGCGTGCCTCGGCGTGAACGACTCCTGCAAGCGCTGTCATCAGGACAAGTACGAGCAATGGCTGACAACGGCCCACGCGCATGCGTTCGAGACGCTTGAGAAGGCGCTCCAGTCGACGAACCCTGAGTGCCTTCGCTGTCACACGACGTGCAATCTGGATCTTGCCCAGGACGGGTCGGAGGAGGTTCCGACCGAACTCCGAAGCGTCCAGTGCGAGTCGTGTCACGGCATCGGGACCGAGCACAGGCGCGACGGGTCATTCGGGACGATCAGGGTCGCGACCTGTGTCGCGTGCCATGACCCGGAGAACAGCCCGGACTTCAGCTTCCCGACCTACCTGGCTCAGGTGAGGCACTAGACGAACGAGAGCGGCGCGGGGGGTCGGCAGGAGAGGCGTGCAGTATGAACCGAGCGACTGTCCTCGCCGCGATAGCGCTCGTCGCGCTTCCGCTCGTATGCGGTGCGGCGAACGTAGCAGGCATCATCGAGCAGACCGACAGCGAGATACTCTTCGAACTCGCCACCGACGACTACTCCATCTCGGAGGTCGTGCACGGTGGCGAGTCCTATTTCCGGATCGACGCGCCCGGGCTCGATCCCGCGGGCGATGTGGGACGTCCGTGGCTTCCGTCCATGGGAGTGCTCCTGGCTGTGCCGTTTGGCGCTGAGGTTCGGCTCGAGCTCGTCTCGACCGAGACGGAGCGCGCCGGGAGCTACCGCGTCGAACCGACGCCGACCGAGGGATTCATCTACGACATGAGTTCGAGGGTCCCTGGGTTCGAAGACGCCGAGCCGTTCCCGACCGCCACGATCGACTTCCTCCCGGACAGGTCCTTCTACTCAGGTACCGATTCATCGACGGGTGCGGTTGTGGAACTCGGGTTCGACTCCACGCTCAGGCATCATCGCGTGGTGCAGGTGACGCTCAATCCCTTCCAGTACGCACCGCGGACGAACACGCTGACGGTCCACACGAGGATCGTGGCGCGGCTCGTGCTGTCAGGCGGCTCGGGGCGAGGCGGCTTTGGGCGCGCACGCGTCCCGGGTTACGAGCAGGCGCAGGTCCGTGAACCCGAGTGGGACATGTTGTACGCCGGGACCATTCTCAACCACGCCGAGGCCGAGGACTGGCGAATGCGGCCGTCGTCGCGCCGCGGCGGGCTCGGGGGCGTGATGCGTCAGGACCACGAGGCGTATCGCCTGGAGGTCTCCGAGACCGGCATCCATCGTATCGACTTCAGTGAACTCTCGTCCGAGGGGCTTGCCGGCACGCTCGATATCGATGACGTGGCCGTCTACCAGCGCTCGTTCGACCTCGCCGAGCTTGACCCGTTCGTCGAGACCCCGATGCCTGTGCTCGTCTTCGATGAGAACGCCAACGACGTCTTCGACAGCGGCGACTACGTGCTGTTCTACGCGCAGAGCTTCGAGGACCAGCACATGCCGGTCGGCTACGAGGACCGGTACGGGACCGAGAGCGTCTACTGGTTCGGATGGGGCGACGGGCTGGCGCAGCGGATGACGACACGCGATGCGTGGCACGGCTGGACCGGGCTCACTCCTCCGGTGAGCTTCCGTGACACGGTGCGATTCGAGGAGGACGTATACCTGGACGTCGAGCCGCCGAATCAGGAGGTCGACTGGTACACGTGGACGTTCTGGGATGACAACAACGACGACTGGGAACTCCCGTTCGAGCTCCACGACATCGATGTCTCGGAGGATGTTGGGACGCGCGTCCGCTATCAGGGCAACCTCGACAGCGGACACACGATGACGATGTCGATCATCGACGGTCTGAGTGTCGAGCATTCGGTCGGCATCCACACGTTCTTTGGTTCGTCAGATTCGATGAACTACTACATCTACTCCAACCAGTCGCTGCCCGCCGCGTACTTCACCGACGGGGCCAACACGTTCCATACGGTTGGCGCCAACGGCGGTTCGGGTGCGGACCTCGACTGGTTCGAGTTCTCATACAACAGGCTCTACGAGGCACACAGTGGTCGCCTGAGCTTCACCGGTGGCGGGGAGACCGGCGATTCGGAGTTCGACGTCGGCTCGTTCTCCTCATCAGACATCGTAGCGTTCGACGTCACCGACCCGCTCGCTCCGGTCGCGCTGGCGCTTGAGCCACAGAACATCACCGGGGACGGTGACTATACGCTAACACTCCAGGATTCGCCGGCTTCGTTCACCCGCTACGAGGCGCTCGATGAAACTGCCGCGCTCAGCGCGGACTCGATCGACAGGCGCGAGCCCGCGAACCTCTTTTCGTCCGAGGCGGACGTCATCGTCATCTCCAACGAGCGCTTTGACGGGACCATCGACGAGCTCATCGAGTACCGTCGGGGCCAGGGCCACGTCATCGCGGACGCGCTTCTCGGCGAGGTCTACGACGAGTTCAACGGAGGCCTTCCGGGACCGGAGGGCATCAGGAACTACTTCCGCTATGCGTGGGAGGAGTGGGACAGGCAGCCGCAGTTCGCGCTTCTTGTGGGCGACGCCAGTGAGGATACGAGGGGCGTGCTGAACTCGAGCGGACCGAACCTCATGCCGACCTACATCGAATCACAGGCGAACAACGCGGAACTCATCGGGAGCGATTCATACTACGTCAGCTTCGACGACCAGGATCCCTACCTGCCGTCGATGTACATCGGCAGGATGCCTGCGGGACCGACGAGCCAGCTCGAGACCGAGATCGCGAAGATCAAGCTCTACGAGACATACGACGCGACCGACGATTGGCGGAGTCGCTTTCTCTTCGTGGCGGACGATGTCTGGTCCTACGGCAGCGACATCAACTTCTACACGCGCAAGGAG
>CAZRAD010000119.1:0-8416 GCA_964597945.1 uncultured bacterium | reverse complement strand
ATCAAGACGGTGAATGGATGAATCGGCCACGATGTAGCGACCGAGCGTCAGGTCAGCGAGAATCTGCATCGATCAAGCGCTCCGCGATCTGGACGGCGTTAAGCGCCGCACCCTTCCTGAGATTGTCGGATACGACCCAGAGCCACATTCCGTGCGGAACCGAGCCATCACGTCTGATCCGTCCGACCCAGGTCTCGTCCGTCCGTTCGGTCTCGGCCTGCGTCGGATAGACACCCTCGGTCGGGTCGTCGAGCACGCGGACCCCGACTTCGGCCGCAAGCAGGGCGCGCGCATCCTCCGGTGCGAGATCGCGCTCCGTCTCGATGTTGACGGCGATGGCGTGCGAACGAAACACCGGGACCCTGACACACGTTACGGCAACGGGAAGCTCAGGGAGATCGAGGATCTTCCTGGTCTCCCCGATCATCTTGAGCTCCTCCCGCGTATCCCCGAACTCATCAAAGGAGTCGATCTGAGGAAGGCAGTTGAAAGCGATCTGCTTCGGATAGACGTCCGGCGACGCGTCGGAGTCTTCGAGAACGGCCTTCGATTGGCCCCGCAGCTCCTCGATCGCGGCCAGTCCGGTTCCGGAGACGGACTGATACGTGGCGGCAACGATCCGCTTGAGACCCGCCCGCTCCGCGAGCGGCCTCAGGACCTGGACCATCTGGATCGTCGAGCAGTTCGGATTTGCGATGATGCCGCGATGCTCCGCAAGCGCGTGGGCGTTGATCTCCGGGACGACGAGAGGAACGGCGGGGACCATCCTGAACTCACGGCTGTTGTCGATGGCCACGCCGCCCAGACCGACCACCTCCGGCACGTATCTCCTGGATACCTCGGCGGATGTCGCGAAGAGGACGAGATCGAGTCCATCCAGCGACTCCGTCGTCAGCGGCTCGACGAGAAGGTCGCGCTGGCGGAATCTGAGCCTCCGTTCCCCGGCCCGACCGGAGGCGAGCACGCGGACCGTTTCGGCCGGGAAGCTCCGCTGCTCGAGCACGCGCAGCATCTCGAGGCCGACCGCCCCCGTCGCACCCGCAATGCCGACCCTGAGCTTCACGTGACCGTCCATCTCCAACCTCCCACACCTCAGTGGCCTCAGATGTTCTCGAGACCGTCGTGTCTCACCCAGCCGACGAGGTCCGTGCCGCGCAGCGTGACGCGTGCCCACTCACCGCGTACCTCCTGGATGGCGACCGTCGTCCCTTCGTGGAGCTGGAACTCGAGGACGAACTCCGTCCCCGGGCCCGTCCTCGCGGCGAGCTCAGCGGCGAGGACCACGGCGTCGTTCGCCGAGACCGCCTCGTGGACCTTGACCGCGACGACCGTCGTCACGAGCGCGAACGCAACGAGAAGCGCAACGGCCGTTCTGAGCGGCCACCCGACGACGCGACGCCTGATGACTCCGACGATGATGACGCCGAAGAGACAGAACAGCAGTCCGCTCGCCACGGCCTCGAGCATCGATATTCCCGCGGTCGCAAGAAGTCCGCGCAGAAGGGCCGTCAGCGGGCCATCCTCGAGTGGCGCCTGGCGGTCGGCAAGCCGCTCACGCACGAACTCGAGGTTCGCGCGGGCATCATCGTGCCCCGGCTCGATACGGAGGGCCCGCTCGTAGGCGAGCACCGCGCGGCCTGATTCCCCAAGCTTGTAGCGGGCATTGCCGAGGTTGTACTGAACGTCGGCAGCGCTGAAACCCGCCTCGATGATCGCTTCGTAGAGCGCGGCCGCCTCACCGTAGCGCTCAGCCGCATACAGCTCATTCGCCTCGCGGAACCGCGCGGCCGCTCCCGCCGGCTCGCCTCCCGGTAACACCTGGGCCCGGCAACAGGCCGGGACGGCGGCACAAGCGGCGAGAGCCGCGACGATCACCAGGACGGATCCGGCCCGCTTCACTCTCGCCGAGCCGGGCGTACGCTTCCGCGTCAGCTGCTCCACGGATCGGATGCACTCGCGCGCGTCGCTGACGAGGCGTTCGGACTCCACGCCGCCGGATGCGCCGGCGAACCGAGCCGCGTCGCACACACCGAGAAGCCTCCTCATGTCGGAGACCAGGTCCTCATCCGCTCCCGCGGAGCGCAGCGTTGCCGCCAGTTCGTCGATCGTCATTCCGCGTGCTTCAGCGCCGATCCGATCACCGATGAACCCCGTTACGGCACGTGCCACGGCGGAGCACCCTTGCTCGGCGCTGCCTGCGGCGAATGACTCGGTCGCAGCCTTGAGCGCATCACGCGAACGAGCGGACGCCTCATGGTATCGCGCGAGTCGTACATCGCTCCCGAGTCTGTCCGCGCGCCTCCGGCGCACCACGACCAGTACGAGAGCAAGCGGCGGCACCAGCTGAAGGAGCAGGAACCACGGTCGCGCGTGGAGAGGCAGACCGGCCGGTCTGAGCGGTCCCGTCGACTCCCTGATGTAGCGGATGTCGCCACCGACCCGCTCGATGGCGGCTCGGGCGACCGTCCCATCCCCGGCCTCGCCGGTTCCTGGAACGACCCGAACGGTCCTCGCGGCTGAACCCGTCGCTTCGTACCGACCGGTGGAGGGGTCGAAGAAGACAAGCTCCACGGCCGGCAGGGTCTTCTCCCCCTCCGTCAGGGGTACGAGAACGAACTCGTAGCGCTTGACGCCGCCGACCACGCCGTTCTTCCGCGTCACCTCCGTGGAGCTGCCGGACTCGTAGACACGGAACTCCGTGAGCCCGGAGAGGTCCGGCGTGGGTACGGTTCTGATGTTGCCGGTACCACGGACCGACACGGTGAGCGTCACGGGATCCCCCACGGCGACACTCGTCACATCGATCGAGGAACTCAGCTGAAAGCGCCCCACGGCACCCGTGAACGCCGCCGGGCGCCCCTCGTCCGGAGGCGCCTTGATCTCGATGTCGATGGGATCGGTTGTCAGAGTCTGCCGTTCGCCGGCGCGAGAGAAGAACGTGAACATGGGTCCTTCCTCGTAGTACACGAGCGTTGCCGGCCCGACCGTCGCCTGTCCCGACGCCGTTCCGAAGAGCGCCGTCTTCAGCTCGGTCACGCGGTACTGCCGGCCCTCGACGATCTCGATGTACTCCTCGCGTGCGTCGAGGTCCTCGACCCAGAATCCCGTCAGATCGGGCGCCTCGTACTGCGGCTGCCGGAATGGCTCCGATCGGCGATAGTACTTGAACGAGAGTGTGATCTGCTCATCGACGTACGCCGATGCCTTGTCAACCGCCGTCGTCGCGAAGACATCACGCCCGGACGATGTCTGTGTCCCCTCGCGAACCTCGGACCGGTTCTGCGGCGCCGGCGTACCACCTTCGACGACCGTCACGTCAAACGTGTTGCTGAGATACACCGAACCGTCCACCTCGACACGCGCCGGGCCTACCGTGAAGGTCCCGAGCTCGCGCGGCAGAAGCATGTATGTGAAGCTCTTGGACTGCGTGATGCGACCGTTGACCATCGAGATGTTCGTCGAGCTTCCGGCTGAACGCACCGTAAAGTGCTCCTCGACGGACCCGAGATCCGGCGCGGGAGCGCTTCGCGTCCCCTCGACTGAGACCGTGAGCGGGAAGCTCTCGTTCAGCGTGACGGTCGTCTGCCTGACCGATACGGTGACGCTGATCTCGGCCATCGCGTTGGTCGGGAGCCCCGTCACGAAGCCCGCGACGAGCAGCGCGATCACCACCGCGATGCGCGTTGCGCGCGTTGCGTTCGCCGCGACTGCCGGTGGTCTACCAGTCCTTGTCAACCTTGTCCCTCTTCCGTGCCTTGGCCGAAAGGAGCTCGGCCTGAAGCTCACGCTCACCCTGTTCGATGGCATCGAGCAGGCGCTCCGCCTCCTCCGGGGTCATGGCCGCGGCGTCCATCTCGCCGGGCGTGCCGCCGTCTTCGCCCGGCTGCTGCTCGCCGTCCTGCTGCTCGCCATCCTGCTGCTCGCCATCCTGCTGCTCCGGACCCTCGTCCTGTCCTTCGCTCTGTTGATCCTCACCCTGCTGCTCGTCCTGATCCTGTTCCCGCTGCTCTCCGTCCTGCTGCTCGTCCCCCTGGTCCCCCTGGTCCCCCTGGTTCCCCTGGTCCTGCTCCTGCTGCTCTCCGTCCTGTCGATCCTGCTCGTCCTCACCCTGCTCACCCTCGCCACCCTGCTGCTGTTCCTGCTGTTGCTGTTCCTGCTGCTCACGCGCGAGCTGCGCGACCTCCAGGTTGTACTTGGCATCGAGATCGTCGGGATTCCTCAGGAGGCTCTGCCGGAACGCCTGGATGGCACCGTCAAGGTCGCCGGCGGCAAGCAGCGCGTCGCCGGCGTTGTAGAGCGCGGCTGCGGCGAGTTCGTCATCGCCCGCCGACGCCGCCTGTTGATACTCCCTGAGCGCTGCCTCGACATCGCCGCTCTGAAAGAGCGCGTTGCCCGCGTTGAAGCCGAGCGCCGCCAGTTCCGGTGCGAGCACCTGTCCGCTCCGATACTCGGTCAGTGCCTCGGAGTATCTGCCCTCACGATAGAGACGATTGCCCTGACGGTTGTGCCCGCCCGGCGTCTCACCGAAGCCGGTCAGGAGTGGGAAGACCGCCGCGAGCGCGAGGGCCGTGAGCGTTCGAAGCACCGGACTGGTGCGCGCGGGTCTCCGAGCCGGAACGAACGTCGCCAGAAGCACCAAAGCCAGCGCGACGACCATCGGCACCTGAAAACGCTCCTCGTAGAAAGCGAGCATCCGTGATTCCAGCTCCCCCTGCTCCATTCGCGCCAGCTCCTCCTCGATCGCCCGCAGCTCCCTCTCACCGCTGGTCGCCCGGTAGTAGCTACCGCCGGTCACCGACGCGATGTCCATCAGCGTGCCTTCGTCAAGCCTCGACATGACGATGTTCCCCGAGCGATCCCGCTTGTACCCGCCTCCCTCGGACGCCGAGAGCGGGATCGGCTCTCCGGCCGTCGACCCGAGACCGATCGTGTAGATCCTCACGCCGGCCTCCGCCGCCTCTCTCGCCGCTTCAATCGGATCCTCCTCGTGTCCCTCGCCGTCAGTGAAGATGACGAGGGCCTTGGAGCGGTCCGGACGCGTCGTCAGCGCAGCGGTCGCCTTTCGGATGGCGGCACCGAGATCGGTTCCGGGGCGGGAGATGGTCCCCGGCTCAACGGCTGAAAGTAGCATCGAGGCCGCGCCGTAGTCCAGCGTCAACGGGCACTGCACGAATGCGGCACCGGCGAAGGTGATGACACCGACCCTGTCCCCATCGAGAAGCTCGATCAGTGTCAGAGCCTCGCGTCTGGCCTTTTCGAGACGATCGGGACGAAGGTCCTCCGCCCTCATGGAGTCGGAGACATCCAGAGCCAGCATCAGGTCGATGCCGTGTCGCGTCGCCACGCCGAGCCTCGTTCCGGTCTGCGGACGCCCCGCCGCGAGCCCCAGCGCGAGAACCACCAGCACGGCGAGACACACACGCGCGCGGTGCACGCTCTCGGCCGTCGCGGGAGCGATCCGCCCGTAGAGCGCGGGATCCGCTACGGCGCGCGTCGAAGCGCGACGTCGGACGAGCACAAGCCAGCCGAGCATCACCGCAATGACGAGCGGTGAGCCGATGTACCAGAGAAGCAGGAGCTCAGTGTCGACTGCGAATCTCACGCTACGGAATCCTCCTCAGCACGGTGGCCGCCAGCAGGAGCTCGACGAGCGCGATAACGAGCGCCGCCAGGGCGAACCGCGGCCCCAGCTCCGTGTACGACGTGAAATGCTTCACCTCCACCTTCGTCTTCTCAAGCTCGTCGATCGTCGCGTAGACCTCGGCGAGCATCCCCTCGGTTTTCGCGCGGAAGTACCTGCCACCGGTGATCCGGGAGATCTCGCGAAGCACGTTCTCGTCGATGTCCGTGGGCACGTTGACGTAGCGTCTTCCCCAGACGGGATCATCGACCGGGATCGGACCGCCTTCGGGCGTCCCAGCCGCAACCGTGTACACCTTGATGCCGAGCGCGGCGGCCGCCTGCGCCGCCGTAACCGGGTCGATTTGACCAGCGTTGTTCCGGCCGTCCGTCAGGAGTATGACGATCTTGCTATCGGCCTCGCTCTCACGCAACCTGTTCGCGGCCGTTGCCAGCGCGAGCCCAACCGCCGTGCTCTGTTCATCTATCATCCCCAATTCGACGGAGTCCAGCAGCTCCAGGAGCACGGCGTAGTCGAGCGTCAGCGGGCACTGGGTGTACGCCTCGCTCGCGAACACGACCATCCCGATACGGTCGGACACTCGTCCTTCAATGAAGTCGCCGACCACCGACTTCGCCACAGCGAGCCGATTCTGAGGCTTGAAATCCTCGGCGCGCATGCTGCCCGAGACATCGAGCACCAGGAGAATGTCGATCCCCTCCGAGAGAACCGTGTCCGTTCCACGTCCCGCCTGCGGCCGCGCGAGTCCACATACGATGAGCGCGATGAGAACGCACCGCACCGCGAGCGTCGCGCCTCGCTTCCAGGACGCGCGGCTCCCTGACAGCTCGCGCGCCATCCGCGTCAGCGGGAAGGCGACCGCCGGTTCCAGCGCGCGCCGGAACCGCACCGCGGCTATGAGGTACACGGGGATGAGAAGCAGGAGCCAGAGGAACACCGGGTCAGCGAACCGGAACATCGTCGCCCTCCTCCTCGCTCGCTCTCAAGCGAGTACGTTCCACGAACATCTCGACGTCATCGAGGTCCTCGCGGCCTCGTTCGATCGACGGAGCGCTCCTTGCGAATTTCGACAGGTCCGCGCGTTCGAGCAGGCCAGTCAGCCAGGATATCAGTTCCGCGGGGAGCGCCGCCTCGATGAGCTCGGGAGCCAGCTCCGCCGTGGTCCGGTCGATGGCCGGAACACTGAACCGGTCCCCGACATACCGCCGTGTGATGTCGGTCAGCTCGACGTAGAACCGCTCGATGTCGCCGCGTTCGAGAGCGTCGCCTGAGCGCAACATGCGAAGCCGTTCAAGCGCGCTGACGTGTGCGGCTCTCCTGCGCTCCTCGACAGACGGCCCGCTCTCCTCACCGGGCTCCGGACGCGCAGCCCGCCAGCGAGCCCACAGCCTCCACGCTGCCGCCAGCGCCACGGCGACGATTGCCGCGAGAACCCACGGCCACACGGCTCTCGGGAGGTCCAGCGGCGGCTTGATGGCGCGAGGCTCGATCTGCCCCTCGAGGTCCTCAGGCGGGATGACACTCCTGACCACAACCTCGAGGCTCGGCGAGTAAACCAGGGCCGTATCCCCACCCGACACCACCGCGTGAAACGCCAGCTCCGGGATGACATGTTCACCCGTCTCGAACACCGTGATGACAACGTCGCGCCGCTCAACCACGCCGTCGGGTCCCTCGTCAGCCGGATAGATGACGACATCTATCACCTCGAATGGCGCGATCTCTCCCACGAGGCGTGGGAAGGCGAGCGCCGTATCGAAATCGTGGACGGCGGTCAGTGTGAGAACGAGGCGGTCGCCTACGGTGGCGGTATCAGGCGTGACGCTTGCACCGACCGTCAGCAGCGAATCCGACGGAACGCGGAGCGTATCGCGCATACGCGAGACCCGCCCCGTGTCTCCCACGACGCCCCGCATCGCAGCGGGACCGCCCTGCACGGGGTCGCCCTGTGCCCGCGCGGCCTCGACGTTCACGCCGGCCAGGAGCGAGACGAACACGCAGACGGCCACGACCACGACGCGGGCTCTGATCGTCGATCGCCTCACGTCCGTACCCCTCCGACGCGCGTGGTCGCTCCGCCCCCCGCGCGTCTCGCCCGCAGTCTGAAGAACTTCTCGAGCGGGTCGACATACGGCTCGCCGACTCGGACCGCGACCGAGTCCACGCCGAGCCGGCCGAACAGCCGCTCCCGCTCCTCCGCGATGCGCGCGCTCTCCGCGGCGAAGCGCTCGCGGAAACGTGTGTCGCTCGTGTCCACCAGAAGCCGCTCGCCAGTCTCCGGATCGCTGAGATCCACGAGCCCGGCATTCGGCAGCTCGAACTCGCTCGGATCGTTCACCTCGACCGCGACCAGATCGAACCGCCTCGCAGCCGTCGCCAGAGCGCGCTCGTACCCGTCGGCGACGAAGTCGCTCACGAGGAACACCACGGCGTGACGCCTCACGACCTTCGAGAGGTAGTCAATGGCTCCCGGGATGTCGGTCCCCGTCCCCTCCGGCTTCGAGTAGAGGATCTCGCGGATGACGCGCAGCACGTGCCGTCGGCCCTTCTGGGGCGGCACGACCTTCTCGATACGGTCCGTGAATATGATCAGTCCGACGCGGTCGTTGTTCCTGGTCGCCGAGAACGCGAGAATCGCACACAGCTCCGCGGCGAGCTCCGATTTGAAACGCTCGGTCGTCCCGTAGCGACCAGAGCCGCTGGCGTCCACGACGAACATCACAGTGAGCTCGCGCTCCTCCTCGAACTTCTTGATGTACGGATGTCCCATCCGCG
>CAZRAD010000118.1:0-8518 GCA_964597945.1 uncultured bacterium | reverse complement strand
ATCCGCGTGAACGTCCACACCGGAGCGGCCGTGACCGACCAGGGCATCATCCAGAGCGAGGCGAGGGCGACCCTCCGGTCCATCCGTGAATCCGCCCCCGGCCTGGCCGTATTCGCGGACGTCTTCGTCAAACACGCCGCACCCCTAAGCGAGACGACGCTCGAGCGGGAGGCGCTGGACGCCGTTCAGAGAGGCGGCGCCGCGGCGCTGATCGTGACCGGGGAAGGGACCGGTGCGCCGGCATCGCTTAAGGACGCCGAGCGTGTCCTCGCGGTTCTCCCCGGGACTCCGGTGCTCATCGGCAGCGGAGCGACCGTCGAGACGATTCCCCGAATCCTGAAGGTGGCATCGGGCATCATAATCGGGAGCGCGGCGATGGCCGGCGGTGAGGCCGCTCACCCCGTCGACCCGGATCGTGCGGCCGCGATCGTTCGAGCGGCCGGACGGTAGACCCACGAGGAGAGAACGCTGAGACCATTCATCTGCCTGAGCGCGGGGCTTCTCGCGCTGTGGCTCGTTCTGACCTGGAGTCTCGATCCGCAGGAGGTAGCCACCGGCCTCGTGGTCTCGCTCGTCATCGCCTCGGTCGCCAGGAGCGCGGTGCACTCGGTCACCGGGTGCCCCGGGTCCATCTACCGGCGTATCGGGTGGCTTGTCGCGTACATCCCCTATCTTCTCAGAGCTATCGTCGCGGCCAACATCGACGTCGCACGCCGCGTCATCAACCCGGCGCTCCCTATTCGTCCGGGCATCGTGAAGGTCCGCACCACCCTCGAGAGTCCGCTGGGCAGGCTCTTCCTGACCAGTTCCATCACGCTCACACCCGGAACGCTCACGGTCGAGATCTCCGGGCGGGAGCTCTACATCCACTGGATCGACGTCGAGGCCGACGGGATCGAAGAGGCCTCGGAGCGAATCGTGCGCGGGTTCGAGCGCTACCTGGAGAGGATCTTTGGCTGATAACCTCCTTCTCATCGCGCTGGCGCTGGCCGCCGGCGCCGTCCTCCTCGCCGTTCTGAGGCTCCTTCGTGGGCCGACGGCGGCGGACCGGGCTGTGGCGCTCGACGTCATGACACTCGTGTTCGTTCCCGGGATGGTGGCGCTCGCCGTCTTCAGCGGCAGGAAGATCTATCTCGATGTCGCGCTGGTCTACGCGGTGCTCTCCTTCCTCGGCGTGATGTCGCTCGCACGGTACTTCGACCGAGGGATCTAGCCTCGGGGAACAGCAGGCCCGCCGCCGCTCACGCAAGGTGGCGCCGCCATGAGGGATTCGAATGGTCGCATGGGATGTCATCGGTGCGCTCGTTACGCTGGCCGGGAGCGTGTTCCTGCTCCTCGGCGCGATCGGCGTTGCGCGGATGCCCGATCTCTACAACCGAATGCAGGCCGGCACGAAGGCGACCACGCTCGGCAACCTCCTCGCGCTGACCGGGCTCGGCATCATGATGCCCTCGTGGCTCCCGAAGATCCTCCTGATCGCGGTCTTCGTCCTCGTAACGAATCCGATCTCATCGCATGCGCTGGCAAGGGCGGCCCACGCGGCGGGTATCCCGCTGGCGAAGGGCTCCGTGAAGGACGCTCTGGCTGACGACGGCGGCGCGGCGCGCCGCTCGGTCGATCCTGCGGACCGCCGGGACGGGGATGATGAGAGGGGGGCGCGATGATCTGGCTTGACGCGCTCGTCTGCCTTCTGATGGTCGTCGTCGCCGTGACGGCAACCACGGTGCGCAACCTCGTGTCGGCCGTCATCATGGTCGGCGTCGTGAGTCTGCTCGTCTCGTACCTGTTCCTCCGGATGGGCGCGCCGGATGTGGCGATGACGGAAGCCGCCATCGGCGCGGCGTTGACGACCGTGATCTTCCTGATCGCGCTCAGACGAACGGGGGAGGGCCGATGACACGGACGGTCGTGACCCTCATCGCGCTGGTCGCCATCGCAGGTCTCTTCTTCGTGCTGCTGGGGCTCGGGACTCCCGACGAACTCGGGACCGTGAGTCGGCACTACGTCGAGCGGGGCATTGCGGAGAATCGCGCCGCGAACCTCGTGACATCGGTCGTCGTCAACTACCGGGGTCTCGACACGCTCGGCGAGGTGACGGTGCTATTCCTGTCGGTCACGGGCGCCGCGTTCGTGCTCCGCAGACGCGAGAGGAAGCCTGTCGACGCGAAGGCGTCGAGGGCCAGCGAGATCGTTCAGACCGGCGCGCGCGTGCTCGTCGCGCCGATCATGCTCTTCGGAGCCTACATCTTCGTCCACGGCCATCTGACGCCTGGCGGCGGTTTCCAGGGAGGGGCCGTGGTCGCGTCGGGTGTGCTGTTGCTGCTGCTCGCCGACCGGGAGCGCGAACTGCCGCACGGACTCATGTCCTGGCTGGAGTCGCTCTCCGGGTTCGCGTTCGTCGTTGCCGGTCTCGCGGGTCTCTGGGTCGCCGGGTCGTTCCTCGCCAACCGGGGCGTGCTCCCGCTCGGCGAGTGGAACAGGCTTCTCTCCGCGGGGATCATCCCCGTGATCTACATCCTCATCGGTCTGAAGGTCGGCTCCGAGCTCGCCGCGCTGCTCGATGTCATGATGCGCGGAGAGGCGGTCGCCGGGGGTCCGAGCGGCGACAGGCACCGTGGCGGCGGGAAGCGCCACGGCGGGGGCACGAGTCGGCGTGCGGGGAAGAAACGGACGAAGGGAGGGCGCCGATGAACGCGGGAACGCTCTACCTTGGCGCCGGATTCGCTCTCGTGCTCACGGGTCTCGCGTGCGCTCTTCTGAGGCGCAACCTTCTGAGGATGGTCCTCGGGTTCTCGATCGTCGATACAGGCGTCCATCTCATCATCGCGAGCGTCGGGTCGCTCGCGGGACGGACCGCGCCGATCATCGATGATCCGGCTCTTCTGTCCGACGCCACGACGCTCGCGGTCGACGCGACCGCCGTGGTCGATCCGGTACCGCAGGCGCTCGTTCTTACCGCCATCGTTATAGGCGTCGGGGTGACGGCGCTCATGCTCACGTACATCGTGCGTCTCCACGACCGCGCGGGGACGCTCGACGTCCGCGAACTGAGGGAGCTCAAGTGGTAAGTCCGGTCCTGCTCATCGCCGTGCCGCTCGGCGCGGCCTTCCTGCTCCCCGTCGTCCGGCGGCTGGGTGACCGCGCGACGCGTGGTCTCGCCGGTCTGACGTTCGCCTTCGTGCTCGGGGCCGTCATAGCGTGGTTCCCGGCGCTCCGCAGCGGCGCGACGCTCACCGTGACGACCGGCGGGTGGCCTGCACCATTCGGCATAGCGCTCAGGTTCGGTCTCGCCGAGGCCGTTCTCATGGCGCTCGCGGCGGCGGCGGCGCTCGGCTCGTTCGGGGCGGTCTCCGCGCGCGCCGGACGCGACGCGGCGGCCGGCGGCGTTCGGGGACTCGTGCTCGTGCTCCTCATGGTCGTCGGCACCAACGGTCTGATCATGACCCGCGACCTCTTCAACACGTTCGTCTTCCTCGAGATCGTCTCGATCGCCACCTACGCGCTTGCCGCGACCGGCGACGAGTCACGCGGGCTCGAGGCGGGATTCAAGTACATGTTCCTCGGCGCGGTGGCATCCGCCTTCATCCTCATCGGGATCGCGATGCTCTACCGGTTGACCGGGACGCTGTCCATCGACGGGATCGCGCAAGCTCTTTCGGACGCAGGTGCTGCGTCGGGAAGAGCCGCGCTGGCTCCGGGCGGCGCGGGAGCGGCACCGATACTCGGACTCGGCGTCGTGCTCCTGTTCCTCTTTGCTGGATTCCTGGTCGAGCTCAAGGTCTTCCCTCTCAACGGTCCGGCGATCGACCTCTACGACGGGGTCTCACCGGTCGTGATGGCTCTCACCGTCGGGACGGCGCTCAACGCATCGGTCTTCGCCTTCTGGAAGCTGATGCCGATCTTCCGGGCCGTGGACCTGACGCTCGTGCTCATGATCGTCGGCAGCGCGACGTTCGTACTCGCGAATCTGTTCGCGCTCCGACAGACGCGTGTGCGTCGGATGCTCGGGTACTCGACGTCCGCGCAGCTCGGTCTCATCGTGATGCTGATGCCGCTGGCGCACTCGGGTGAGATCTCGGCCACGGCCGTCGGACTGCTGCTGGTCAACCACACGCTGGCGAAGGCCGGACTGCTCTGGTTCGCGGGCTCGGCAGGCAAAGAGAAGCTCGTGGAATGGAAGGGCGCCCTCGCCGGTTCGCCGGTGGCCAGGTTCTCGCTTGCCGCGCTCGTGCTCGCCATCGTCGGGTTGCCGCCGTTCCCCGGGTTCTGGGGGAAGTGGGATGCGCTCGTCGCGCTCGCGCGCGGTCCGCACGCGTGGTGGATCATCCCGGTGCTCGCGGGCTCGCTTCTCGAGTTCATCTACTACTTCCGCTGGCTCAGGCTGGCGCACGCGCGCGCGGGCGACTCCGCGGCGAGGCCCGCGGCGATCGGCTCACTCCTGCCGGCGCACGCTTTCGGCATCATCGCCCTGGGCGCGGGATTGGCTCTCTCGTCGAGGCTCGTGACGTCGTCGACCGACGCCGTCCTCGTTCTCGCGGGTGCCGGGCTCGTGCTTCTCGTCGCCGGGCATCTTCCTGGACGTCTGCTCCAGTTCCTCTCGCTGGTCGCGCTCGCGGCCTCCGGCTGGATGCTCCATCAGACCGGGAGCCTGGCGCCGACAGCCGTCACCGGCTTCTTCATGCTCATCGTGCTCTTCGGAGCGTTCACGGTTCTTCTCGCGGGCGTCGGCACGCCGCCCGACCGGAAGCGATACCACGGTCTCTTCCTGCTGCTAGTCGCGTCTCTCGTTCTTCTCGTCGACGCGAGAAGCCCTCTCGGGTTCTTCGCAGGCTGGGAGCTGATGACGTGGACATCGTATCTGCTCGTCGCGCAGGGGGAGAGGGGCGGACGCCCGGCGTTCCGCTACATGCTCTTCTCGGGCGCGGCCGGGTTCCTCGTTCTCGGAGGGATCCTCGTCGCCCTGAGCGCGGGAGTGACGACCATCGCCGACTTCACGCGTCTTGGAGGGGCGACTGCTCTCTGGGCCGCCATCCTGCTCGGCGCCGGGTTCGCGGTGAAGGCCGCATCGGCAGGCACGCACGTCTGGGCGCCGGATGCGTATACCGAGTCTCCGGATCTGTTCTCCACGTTCCTCTCGGGCGTACTCTCCAAGATGCCGCTCTTCGGCATCGTGCTGTTCGGGACGCGACTCATCGCGGGCGCAGACCCGCTCCTCATCGGCGGTACCTACGGGCCGGGATACGCGCTGGGATGGCTGGGCGCGGTCACGGCGATCTCGATGACGCTGTTCGCGGCGCTTCAGGAGGACGCCAAACGGCTGCTCGCGTACTCGTCGGTCGGACAGATCGGCTACGCCGTCGTGGGCTTCGCGCTCCTGACACCGCTCGGCTGGTCGGCCGCGCTCTATCACTCGGTCAACCACATGCTCATCAAGCTCCTGCTCTTCCTCGCCATCGCGGCGGTCGTCAACAGAACCGGGACGCGCCGCATGCACGAGATGGGCGGACTCATCAAGAAGATGCCCGCGCAGTACATCGCGGTGCTCATCGGCATCATCGCGCTCTCGGGCGTGCCGCCGCTCTCGGGGTTCGCCGGAAAGTGGCTCATCTACAACGCGCTCATCGAGAAGGAGTGGTACTTCATCGCGGGTGTGCTGATGTTCGCCTCGGTCATCGCGTTCCTCTACCTCTTCCGTCTCATCAACACGATCTTCCTCGGCCAGCTCAAGCCCCGGCACCGTGAGGTGCGGGAGGCGCCGGCGATCTTCGTCGTCGCGCAGGCGCTGCTCGTGTTCGCCATCATGGGGCTCTCGATGTTCCCGGATGCGCTGCTCAGGGTGACGACCGCGATGACGGCTCCCTTCTTCGGGGAACAGGGAGTCGCGTTCGCGGCGAACGGAAGCCTCCTCGTGAGTCTCGGATATCTCAACGCCTTCGGCGTGATGGCGATGGTGATGGGGCTCTTCGCGATCTTCTTCGCGTGGGTGCTCTTCCTCGGCCCGAAGACGACCAAGGTCAGGCAGCTCGACATCGTGATGGCGGCGGAGGAGCCGCCGGCGCCCGAGGAGATCCACTACGCCTACGATTTCTATCGTCCGTACAAGCGGGCGTTCGCTCCGGTCCTCCGCGTCTCCGTTGAGCGGGGCTGGAGCCGTTTCGCGGCATTGCTCTCGGCGGTCGCCGAGCGCGGCCGGCGGTTCTACACGGGTGATGCACAGACGTATCTGCTCTACGCGGTCGTGTTCCTCGGGGTTGTGGCGGCCGCGGTGCTCTCGCGGCTCGCGGGATAGGGACTCGTTGCTGGGGATCCGGCAGGCCAGGGGCCCGGCAGGATAGGACAGGGAAGAACGACGATGCAGGCGATCTTCGATCTCGACATCGGCTATCTCGGGCTCTGTGCGCTCTCCGTCATTGGAGCGATCGCGTACGGGCTGCTCATCGGCGGCATCATCCGCAAGGTGATGGCGCGGATCCAGAGCCGGATCGGTCCTCCGGTCTGGCAGCCGTACCTCGACGTCGCGAAGCTGTTCTTCCAGAGGACGTCCATCCGACACGGGATGATGTTCTATCTCGCGCCCGTCTTCCGTACGGTCGGCGGGATCGGCATCTACCTGTTGATCCCCATCGTCGCCGGGATGCCCGGGCTCGCCGGGTTCTCGTTCAACGGCGATGTGCTGCTCGTCATCTACTTCATGTTCTTCGGCTGCCTCGGGATGGCGCTCGGGGCCGGAGAGAGCGGCCACCCGCACGCGATCATCGCCGTCTCGCGAGGCCTCTCGCAGATGTCGTCGTACGAGCTCCCGTTCTCGCTCGCCCTCATCGCGCTCGTCGCGCAGGTCGGGACATTCTCGATCAGCGGCATCATCGAAGCGCAGGCGGGCGGCATCGGGAACTGGTATCTGTTCATGAACCCGCTCGCGGGGGTCGCGGGTCTGCTCTCGTTCCTCGGGATGCAGATGTACTCGCCGTTCAATATCGTGCTGGCTCCGCAGGAGATCCCGATCGGTCCGCCGACCGAGTACAACAGCACGTTCCTCGGTCTGATGATGTCGGGTCGGGCCATCTTCGGTGTCGCGAAGTCGGCGCTGTTCATGAACCTCTTCCTCGGCGGGGCGACGAGCATCCCCGAGGCCATGATCAAGATCTTCATCGTGTACATGTGGGCCGTCTTCGTCGGCGCGGTCTTCCCGAGGTTCCGGGCAGAGCAGTCCGTCCGGTTCTTCCTGAGGTGGCCGACGTGGTTCGGACTCGCGGGCATCGCGCTCGCCATGGTCTTGAAGCACCTCGCGTCGTAGTCCCACGCATGCCGCAAGACTTGCGCGCAGCGATCGCACGGAGCAGGAGAGACGCAGTTGAAGGATGAGAAGATCAGAAGGGTTCCAGAACGGATCGAGCCGGCGCCGCCGGACGTCCTGAAGGACCGTCCGTACGAGCCGGTACCGGCGTCACCGCGCCGCGAGGTCGACCCGTACTGCTACCTCGGCGCGACCGAGGTCCAGCAGCCGCTGGCCTACCGCGAGGCGCTCGCGACCATCAAGAACTGGTGCCGCGCCAACTCACTGTGGGTGATGGCGTACGGGACAGGGTGCGGGGCGATCGAGCTTCGTCCTCTGATGACGAGTCGCTTCGACATGGCGCGGTTCGGGATGGCGCCGCGGCCGACACCGAGGCAGTCGAACGTGCTCATCATCGGCGGGTACCTGTCGCTCAAGACGCTCAAGCGCGTCATCCGCGCGTATGAGCAGATGCCGGCGCCCAAGTGGGTGGTAGGCCTGGGTTCGTGCACGATCAACGGCGGGATGTACTGGGATTCGTACTACACGATCAACAAGCTCGACCTCTACCTGCCGGTCGACGTCTACATCTCCGGATGCATGCCGCGCCCCGAGGCGCTCATCGCGGGCTTCCAGGAGCTGATGAAGAAGATCAAGCAGGGCGAGGCGAACGGCTGGAACGAGTATCTCGAGAACATCGACCGGTACAAGGTCAATCAGAAGCGCGTCATCGGCGACTGGCGCATGCCGGACTACAACTGGTAGCAGCGAGACAGCTGCGAGCGGCATGATACCTGGTAGCAGCAACCGAGGGTGAGACATGCGGTCCGACGGATGGATGACACAGGAGACGGTTGGTCTCTCCGGACTCACGAGGCGACTCGAGGAGCTCAGAGGCGACGGGTATGTCCAGCTGACGCTGCTGACGGTGACCGACTGGCTGGAAGAGGGCGAGTTCGAGGTCTCCTATGTTCTGACGGACCCCGCGCAACGTCGCACCGTCATCCTCGGCGTCCGGATCCCGCGTGAGACACCCGAGCTCTCGACGGTCTCGGGCGTCTGGCCTCAGGCGGTGACGTACGAACAGGAGATTCACGAGATGTTCGGCATCCGGTTCGAGGGGAGCCCGAGACAGGGCGTGCCGTTCATCCTCGAGGGCTGGAAGGACATCCCCCCGATGCGGCGCGACTTCGACACCCTCAAGTACTCGGTCGAGCACTACGAGGACCGTCCGGGCCGCAGGAG
>CAZRAD010000117.1:0-8544 GCA_964597945.1 uncultured bacterium | reverse complement strand
CAGGCTCCATCAAAGTGATGGGCCGCAACGAGTGCGGCCCATCGGAGTTCGCCGTCTCACTGTATCGACCGCTCCCGTCAGCGGAGCCTGACGAGCTTCGCCGTGGCGGTCTGGCCGTCGCTCCCGGTCGCACGCGCGAAGTAGACGCCTGCCGCGCACTCCCCGCCCGAGACATCACGACCATCCCAGCGGAGCGTGTGCTCACCCGCGCCGAGCGCTCCCGAGCTGATCGATCGAACCACACGCCCGGTCACGTCGTAGACGACGACATCGACCTCCGCCGGCGTGCCGAGCACGAGCGAGATCGCGGCCGCGCCGCGGAACGGGTTCGGGTTCGGCGCGCGAAGCGCGAGCGTCGACGCGAAGAGACCATCGTCCACACCAGTCTCCCCCGCCGCGAGGAACGCGGCCTGGTAGACCTCGTGCTTCGATGGGATATCCGCCTGCGGACTCGGATTCGTCCCGCCGACACCCTGGACCCAGCACGCGACGCCCATCTTCTCGTAGTCCCACGTCGGGTCGACCGTAAACGTCTTGTTGATGTCGATGGTCTCGCCGCTCAAGATCGAGAATGCGTCACCCGTCGCGGATGTCAGCATGACCTTGGCGTGGTACGGCAGATGCGACTGCCCGCCGCCGTTCGCCGGCACGTACTCGTCGAGCACGGCGACCATCATGAGCGACGCGTTCGAGACGTCGGCCTCCGCCGTGATGCTCGCGGTGAAATCGCCCTCGCCATTCTCGATGAGCGTGATCTTCAGCGGAGAGGTCTTGGCGCTGTGCGCTCCGAGGTCCGAGGCAAGCGTGCTCAGACTGCAGGGCCAGATGTCGGACAGCCCGTCGCCGCACACGGTGGGCCACGCACTGATGCCGTAGTAACCAGTCCGCGCCGAGTTGAACGAGTCGGCGAAGTCGTACCCTACGAGGACCATCTCATCGGTTGTGTGGAGCTGCTGGAAGTTGTCGACCACAACTGCGGTCGCTGGGCAGGTGCCTCACCATACGGCGGTGAAGTGTTCGTAGAGGACTGTCTTATCGAAACCCGTCGCGGTGCATGCCAGGGCAAGTACCAGAACGAGCGTGACGGCCGAACGTGCCATGGAGAACCTCCCTCGGGTCGTCTCCAGGGTCGCGCGCGCAGCACAGTCACGGATCTGGTTTCGCCTGGCTCCCGCGCCAGTGGGTCTGGCGATCCGCGCCGGTGTCTATTCGGTTGTAGTGTCTATTCTACCGTAACTTGGCGGTATCGTCAAGAAGACCCCGGACATCACACGCCCGCGCCTCCGCACCGGTCGGCCAGACATCCACGACCACCCGCTCTGTCGTGCGTTGCGACCTTGCGGTTCGCGATGGGAGGCTCTACCATGACGCCAGGTCTGACGCACGGTCATCCTCTCACCTCAACAAGGAGCCGCCATCGTGGAATACGATGACGACATGCGGGTCTATCAGAACCGCAGGATCCAATTCCCGCCGCTCAACGTGGGGGTCTGGCGCTGGATCGCGCTCGGGATCCTCGGCCTGATCTTCATCACGACGACGTTCTACTCGGTCGCGACCGACGAGGTCGGCGTCGTCAAGCGGCTGGGCTCGTACAATCGCACGGTCCAGCCCGGTCTCCATCTCAAGCTGCCGTTCGCGCTCGAGAAGGTGCACAAGGTGAGGGTGCGGCACGTGTTCAAGGAGGAGTTCGGTTTCGCCACGGCGCGCGCGGGCGTCCGCACGACCTACCAGCGCGGTGACTTCTCTGCGGAGTCGCTGATGCTCACCGGCGACCTCAACGCGGCGGTGGTGGAGTGGATCGTCCAGTACCAGATCAAGGACCCCGCCCTCTATCTCTTCAAGGTGCGCGGCGTCCCCGAGACCATCCGCGACGTCGCCGAGTCGGCGATGCGTCAGATCGTCGGCGACCGCAGCGTCACGGAGGTGCTGACCGTCGGGCGCGTGGAGGTGGCCAACGAGGTCACGCTCCACATGCAGAGACTTCTCGACGAGTATCAGACAGGCATCGAGATCGTCACCGTCAATCTCAAGGACGTCAATCCGCCGGACGCCGTGAAGCCCTCCTTCAACGAGGTCAACCAGGCGAAGCAGGAACGGGAGCGGATGATCAACGAGGCGTGGTCGGAGTACAATCAGGAGATCCCGGCGGCGCAGGGCGAGGCCGAGCGTGTCATTCGCGCCGCGGAGGGCTACGCGCTGGCGCGCGTGAACAGGGCGCAGGGCGATGCCGAGCGCTTCGTCGCCGTCTGGCGAGAGTACTCGCGCGCCAAGGACGTCACGAAGCGCAGACTCTACCTCGAGACGATGAGTGAGATCCTCCCGAACATCGATCGCAAATACGTCGTCGACCCGGACTTCGAGAACCTCGTCCCGCTTCTGCAGTTCGACACGAAGGGAGGTCAGTAATGACACCGGCACGCATCGTCTCAGCGCTGGTGGTCTTCTTCCTGGCGCTCATCGTGCTCTCGAACACCATCTACGTCGTCGACATGACCGAGCAGGTCGTTGTCACGCAGTTCGGCCGTCCCATCGGAGACCCGATCACGGAGCCGGGGCTGAAACTCCGCGTCCCGTTCATCCAGCGTGTCAATGTCTTCGAGAAGCGCACCCTGGAGTGGGACGGCAATCCGAGCCAGATCCCGACGAAGGACAAGAAGTACATCTGGGTCGATACGTTCGCTCGCTGGCGCATCACCGACCCGCTCAGGTTCATGCAATCGGTCAGCAACGAGATGGGAGCGCACGCCCGTCTTGACGACGTCATCGACGCGGCGACCCGCGATCTCATCACGAGCTACGATCTGATCGAGGTCGTGCGGAACACGAATCGCGACATGGTCGGTGCGGACGGAGATGAGCCGATGCCGACGACCGAGTTGATCGAGATCGGGCGAGACCTCCTGACGACCGAGATCTTCGAGCGCGCCGAGGAGCAGATTCCGCGATACGGCATCGAGCTGGTCGACGTGCGCATCAAGCGGATCAACTACGTCGAGGAGGTCCGTCGCAAGGTCTACGAACGGATGATCTCCGAGCGCCAGCGGATCGCGGAGCAGCTGCGCTCAGAGGGCAAGGGCGAGAGTTCGGAGATCCGGGGCCAGAAGGAGAAGGAGCTCCAGCGGATCACGTCGGAGGCCTATCGGACCGCCGAGGAGGTCAGGGGCAACGCCGACGCCGAGGCGGCCGCCATCTACGCAGGCGCTTTCGGCCGGGATCCGGAGTTCTACTCGTTCCTCAGGACGCTCGAGAGCTACAGCGAGACGCTGGACGAGGAGAGCGCGCTCATCCTCACGACGGACAGCGACTACTTCAAGTACCTCAAGAGCATGAGCGGTCGATAGAACGAGATCGTGGCGGGGCGACCCGTGACCAGGCGAATGTCCGACGACACACACGAGGCCCGCGCTCAGTGAGCGCGGGCCTCTCAGTGAGCGCGGGCCTCGTTGTTCCATGCGGATCATACGGAGCACTTGAGGTATACGGACCATGCAGGGCGATGCGGAGCCCGGGCGCCTCAGATCCCGGATGCGAAATACTCTTCAGGGTTCGGGAGCGCGATCTCGGTCTCGGCGTCGCTGTCGGTGATGAGGCGCTCCACGTCAACACCGCTCTCCCGTGCCAGCCTCGCGGCATCGACAAGGTAGCGTGCCCACGCGCGCTCATCGGCCGTCTTCGCGTCGCTCATCGGGAACGATGCTCCGCTCCAGACAAGCTCCCTGCCGAGAAGCCACTCGACGGCGTCGACGGCCGCGTCGGTGTACGCGACGCCGGACGGCTTGAGCGTGCTGACCGAGCCATCGGGGGCGACGCGATGCCGCTCGACCTCGTCGAGCATCTGCGCGACCGCGGCGCGCGGCTGCGCGTACCGCTCGTCATCCGAGAGCCCCTCCGCCTCGTTCAGACAACGCTGTGCCTCCTGGAGCGAGCGGACAAGCTCTGCGTGCGACGCGATCCTCGAGAGCATCCGCGAGGATTCGACGAGCTCGCTCGCGCGGATGACGAGGTCCTCCTCGTGCGCAGCCCTTCTCTCCTCCTCTGCAGTATCGATCGCTGTAACTGCCTCATCGTATTCACTCGACGCGAGTGCGAAGCGTCCGACAACGCGTTCGATGATGCTGCCTGCACCGTCGGGATCACCGGTGTGCGCGGCGGCGAGCGCCTCGTCCAACAGCGCCATGTCGCGACGGTTCGCATCGGCTATGGCCGCCATCTCCGAATCGAGCAGCGGGATGAGAACCTCGTCGCCGACCTCGAGCTCTCGAACACCGTTGGCCGCGGTCAGGCGGTCCCAGGCGGTGTACACATCCGGTGACCGGTCATCGATCTCGGCCGGAAGCGCGTCGTGATCCGCCGCCACCCAGGCGGTCGCCATCGTCCAGAGGCTCTCGCCGGGAAGTGCGACTGCGACGCGCACGCCGTCGGCAACACCGCCCTCGGCATCGAACACGAGGTCCTGCGCGGGACGGCCGAGAAACCGCTCCGCGTTCCTGTCGATCTCGCGCGCCCTCCAACGGGCGCGCCGCGCCTTCGCGATGAGTTCGTGATACTGCTCGCCGCCATCCGCGGATTCAGCGCTCTTCGCAAACGAGATCGCGCGGTCGTACGAACCGCGGGCCAGGGCCCTGTTCGTGAGCGCTTCCCACTGCGCCGCCGTCCGGCCCGCGTGAGTCCCCGGCTCTTCGACGGTCACTGCTCCCTCGTCCGCTCCGGCCCCCATCATCAGCGGGATGAGAAATCCCGCGAGCAGGATGACCAGGGGGAGCGCGAGGGTTGCTCTGCTCCTGAGGTTCATGGGTGTCCCCCCTCGTTGTGGGCGTCGCGCCCCCTGCTGTCCTGTCGGGCGGCTCGGCCCTGTCTGCTGCGTCCACCGGCAACCCCGCCTAACGCGCTCTCGCATCGACCGGTCGGCCGGTCGGCAGCCGTGTCTCTCAAACGACAGACGGCCGGGAAGAGCGTTCTCTTCCCGGCCGCGCACATCGTCAGCTGATCCTGCTTCGGTTACTCTCCGCCGGACTGTTCTCCGCCGCCCGACCGCGTCCGGTCCTGCGTGTAGAACCGCCTCGTCGGGTACGCCAGCGCGATATCGGGCTCCACCTCGAATGATTCGAGAATGTCCTCCCATATCATGTGCTCCGTCCCTCGCCTCCGTCTGGGAGGACACAGATAGCGGGCGGTGAGAAGCACGCCACTCGCCTCGACGCTCGTGTAGACGGTCGGCGTGAGCGCCGAATAGAAGATCATGTATGACTTGCTGGCCTCGTGGATCTCCTGCGCCGCCTTCTCTCCCGGGTCCTCCGAACGTGCATCGGCGATTCGCTGGAGAATGGCCTTGGCCTTCCTCCAGTTGCTCTCGAACGTGATCAGGACGGGGATCTCGTTCCATATATACTCAAACCCCTGCCCGTAGTTCGCGAGAGGCGATGTCAGCACGAGACCGTTGGGAACGTGGAGCATCCGGCCCGTGCTCTGATCGGCATCGACCCAGTTGCCGACCTCCATCAACGAGAACTGGAAGACCCGGAGGTCGACGACATCACCACGGTGTCCGGCCAGCTCGACGCGGTCTCCGACCACGAACGGCCGCCGCCACAGAATGAAGAACCAGCCGGCGAGGTTCGCGAAGACGTCCTTGAGGGCGATGGCGATACCCGCCGACAGGAGTCCCGCGAAGGTCGCCATCGACTGGAACCCGCTCACCCAGATCCGGCCAACGCCCACGATGCCGATGAGGGCCGTGATGTAGGTGACGGCCTTGCGCCACGCATACCGCGCTCGCGGGTCGTCCGTGCTGCGCCATGCGATCCTGAGCACGGCCGTACGCACGATCCACAGAACGAGGATCACGACGACCGTCCAGAGCAGTCTCGTGGCGGTGCTCTCCTCGAGCCCGAGCACCGCTCCCAGTCTCAGTCCCAGCTGGTCCATGAGTCCTCCCCGATCAGTGTGTCACCGCGCGATGGAGCTAGCGCCCCGACGCCCATGACATCGGGAACCCGGAGGGGATCCTCCGAACATCGAACAGCGTCCCGATGAGTTCGTTCTTCCTGCCGGCGCGCTCCGGGTTGACGAACTCCCAGACCGTCTCGCCGGATGCCGTCACCTCGAAGGCGCGGCCGTAGTCGGACTCGACGATCAAGGTGTTGCCGTTGGGAAGCCGGTGGTTCGCGCCGCACATCTGCGTGTAGAAGTCCTCGGGGCTCTCGCCCTTGTACACCCACTCGATCGCCTGCGTCACCGGGTCGAACTCCACGATACGCGACCGTCCGTCGTTCCCCGAGTTATCGAAGACCATCATCGTACCTCCCGGGATCATCCGGGGCATGTGCTGCGCCTTCCAGAGCCCCGACATCGCCCAGACGACCTCCTCGCGGTCGAGATCGATCACCGCCACGATGGAGAGCTTCCTGAGGGAGACGAGGACGTTCCCCTTCTTGAAGGCCGCAAGCCGGTCCGCCAGCGAACCGTCGAGAAACTCCACGGAGTTCGTGTGGAAGATGTCGCCGATGCGCCGCATTCCAAGCACGCCGGGAGCGTTCGAATAGGCCGAATTCTCGAAGGCCTCGAGAACCGAGACACGTTGAAGCGAGTTGCCCTCCGCATCGAGTATCTCAACGAAGTCCTCGAGGATCGGCGTGTTCGGATTGATCCGACGCACGATGTGCGCCTCGCGCGTGAGCGTGCAGATTCGCCCGTCGTCGAGTACCTGCAGGTCGTGATGTGCGTGATTGTCATGAGACCAGATGAGGTTCGAACCGGCGTCGACCTTGATCATCCCGAGCCCCTCGAAGATCGCGATGACGTCCCCGTTCTCGAAGAGGTGCGCCGCGCGCCAGTACTGCGCGTTCTCCTCGTCGGCCTCTTCCGCGTCGCTCCCCCATACGTCGGTGTACGACAGGCTCCACTCGTGGAGGACGCGCCCGTCCATGTCGATGAGCGCCGCGCCGGGACGATGTCCCGACAGCACGAAGTTGACACCCGGCTCGACGCGCGCCGGGTCATGGATGGTCACGCCGCTGACATCGGGCGCCGTCTGAGACCCGGACAGATAGCCGATGGAGTTGAGCCGCTCCATCTCGGCCCGCTGCGCGTCGGTCAGCGCCTCACGATGCTCGGACCTGGCCATGCGCCAGCGCCCCTCCGGTCCGTCGGATGAATCGCCGTCTCGTGCGAGTCCCCCGATCTGAGCTCCCGCGCTCCCCGTGAAGAGAAGGGCGATGATCTGCAGCGCCATCAGCAGTTCGAGGGAACGTCTTCGACGGAACACTCCCGAGTATCTCGATCCGAAAGCCACGGTCCCTCCCTGGTGAACGACAGGTGTCGCGCTCAATGGGGCGCATTCCCCGGTGAGTGATATGTGTCGCGCTCGATGGGACACATCACCACCCATGACAATATAGCACCTCCGCCCCGCCCGCCCAACCTTCGCGACGTTGGTTGACACCCGGACCGGAGGTCGGTAGCATCGGCGCCTGGACATGTATTGCTCATACCCCAGTCTGGAGATACGGCCATGAGAACCACTGGAACGGCTCCCCGACTTCGAGCGGCCCTGCTCATCGGCGTCGCGGCCCTGCTCATCGGCGCGCTCGGGGGCTGTTCGCAGGACGATGGCGTAACGAGGATCGTTTTCGCGGCCGGCCAGGACCCGTCGGGGGCCACGGCCGCACTCATCGAGGAGTACAACGCGGCGCATCCCGGTATCGAGGTGACGTTCCAGGTCATGCCGGCGAACACCGATACGCAGCACGATGCGTACACGACCTATCTCTCGGCCCGCGAGACGAGCATAGACATCTACAGCCTCGACGTGATCTGGACCGCCGAGTTCGCGCGTGCGCAGTGGATCGTTCCGCTCCCCGACGGGTTCATCGATCCAGACGCGTTCCTCCCCGGTCCGATGGAGAGCGTGACGTGGGGGGGCACGCGATACGCCGTGCCATGGTTCACGGACGCCGGGCTTCTCTATTATAGAGCCGACCTCCTCGCCGAGGCCGGACTCGACGTCCCGGAGACGTGGGAGGAGTTCACCGCCGCGTGCGATGCGGCGACCCCGGACGGCGGAATGGGCTTCGTCTGGCAGGGCGCCCGATACGAGGGTCTCATCTGCAATTTCCTCGAGTTCCTCTGGGGTCACGGCGGCTCGCTCGACCGCGACCATCTGGAGACCTCGCCGGATGAGGCGGCACGCGAGATCGCCGGCACGATCGATTTCATGCGTTCGCTTGCAGAGACGGGCGTCTCTCCGAAGAGCGTTCTGACCTACAAGGAGGAGGACTCGCGCCGCATCTACACCGAGGGACAGGCGCTGTTCCTCCGCAACTGGCCGTACGTCTGGAGCTTCGCCCAGGGCGACGGCTCGAAGGTCGCAGGGAATGCAGGGATCGCCCCGCTCCCACACGCCGCAGGCGAGACGAGCTACTCGACGATCGGCGGGTGGAACATCGCGCTGTCGGCCTTCAGCGACCACCCCGACGAGGCGCTCGAGTTCATCGAGTTCATCACCGGACCACACTCGCTGAAGAGGCGAGCGATCGACGGCGG
>CAZRAD010000116.1:0-8615 GCA_964597945.1 uncultured bacterium | reverse complement strand
GTGCTGCCTCGGCGATTCGAGGCGACTTCCGCATGGACACGAGACGCTCCCGCGAAGGAGACACGCATGAAACGCATCCCGCTCACCGCCGCGGTCGCACTGGTCGCGCTCGCGACGACATACCCGCCGCGGATCGCCCACTCGGCATACCCGACCGATTCGGGATCTTCAACGGTGGTCCGGCCTCCATCGGCGATCGTGATCGACGGGCGCTTCGAGGACTGGCAGGCGATCGAGCCGAGCTGGAACGACAGTGCCGGGGACGTGGGCGGCCGGGGTATCGACCTCGGTCGGCTCTGGGCAGCCAGCGATGCCGAGCGCGTGTTTCTCTGTTTTGAGACGGGGATCGAGCTGGGTCTCCAGGGCGGAAACGACATCGCGCTCCACATCGATGGTGACGACGATATATCCACGGGCACCGCGAGATCCGGGATGGGCATCGATCTCGTGTGGCGGTTCGGACAGCGCGAGGGCGCCGTCTACTCCGGGCCCACCGGCGCCAGGCGGCGCATCGAGCAGTCCGACATCGGTCTGAGACAGGGGCCGACCGTGACATCGACCACCTTTGAGATCTCGCTTCTCCGCTCCTCGCTCCCGCCGGGCGACGCCATCCGCATCTGCATCACGACGGGTTCGCATCCGGGCAGCGACCGCCTCCCGGACACTGACGGCGGTGTCCGCGTCGCGCTCTCGGATGCGGCTTCCTCGGACGCGGCGTTCGATGCCCCGGATGCGCGATCGCTCGAACGCGAGCATCCCGACGACCTCCGGGTGGCGACCTACAACGTGCTTTTCGACGGGCTGTTCAAACGCCCGGCGCCGTTCATCCGCATTCTGCGCGCGATCGATCCGGACGTCATCTGCTTCCAGGAGATCTGGTCTCACACGGCGCAGCAGGCTGTCGACCAGGTCAATCTCGCGCTCCCCGACGGCGCCCCGTGGTACGGGGGCAGCACCGAGGACGGACTCATCGTCAGCCGCTATCCCATCATCGAGGACCAGTCGCTCGACGAGGCCGGGAACCACTGGGCGCTGATCGACCTTCCGGACGAGACGTACGGCGCCGACCTCTCCCTGGTCAGCGCGCATCCGCCGTGCTGCGACAACGAGCAGGGGCGACAGGAGGAGCTCGACGGCATCGCCGCGTGGATGCGCGACCTCAAGCTCGGAGGCAGCCCCGGCATCCCGTCGGGTACATTCATCGTGATCGCCGGTGACATGAACCTCGTGGGATCATCAAAGCAGGTCGAGACGCTCGTCGCGGGATCAATCGGTGACGAGAGGCGATTCGGGCGGGCGGCCGCTGCCGACTGGGACGGCACGCCGCTCTCCGACGCATCTCCCCTCCACATCGGCGGACGCGAGGGCTACACGTGGCGGGACGACACGAGCCGCTTCGCGCCGGGGAAGCTCGACTACATCGTGTACTCCGACAGCGTGATGGAGATGACGGGCGGGTTCGTGCTCAGAACGGAGGACCTGCCTCGGGACATGCTCGCTCGATATGGACTGCGAGCGTCGGACACCGGGGAGGCGTCGGATCACCTCCCCGTCGTCGCAGACTTCAGACCGCGCTAGCGTTCAGGGTCGCGTCAGTCCCCGCGCTGCGCGAGGCGCATCAGCATCATCCGGATGACGAGGGTCTGATCCTCGGCCGGGATGTCGATGACCGCATCCGCCAGCGCGCGAAGCGTCGCCGCGTCGGGCACACCGCTCGGATCGAGACCGAGTTTCTCCTGGAAGCTCACGAGAGCGAGCACCGCCTCGGCGTCCCACTCGCCCATCCCGTAGTTCACGTCCAGGCCGAGTGCCGACATCACGGACTTGATGAAGACACGCTCCTCATACGCAAGCTCGAGCGGGAGAGACGGCGCGTCGGCGATCTCGATCTGCGCCGGGTCCTCAACGACGATCTGCGGCTTCCCCTTGTACTCGACGATCCTCCCGGTCACGCAGATGCGACGGCCGTCGAAGAGCGCCTCAGGCTCGTCCTCGAATAGACCTCGCGTGCTCCCCCAGATGACGACCGTGAACAGCTGGTCCGGATACGGGCGGCCGAGGTTCAGGAAGGTCGGCGTGCCACTCGTGCGGCCGAGGTACGCCGCGCTGGAGACGGTCCCGCACACCGTGGCGTCCTGACCCACGTGTGCCGCGGCCTCCTCCACTTCGATGATCAGGTCGGACGCCGCAGCCGGGCACGGTGCGAACAGCGATGCGAACGTCAGGGTCAGAGCGAACACCGTGACTGACATCGCGAAGGCGGCAGCCGAACGAATGAGCGCGTGTCTGCGATTCTGCATCAGGAGTCCTCCCTCTTCGCGGCGGCTCTGATGAGTTCGCCGACGATACGCGGGTTTGCCCTGCCACCGGTCTTCTTCATGACCTGACCGGTCAGGAATCGGATGAGCTTGTCTTCGCCGCGGCGGAGCCGCGCGAGTTCCTCCGGATGTGCGTCGAGAACGGATGCCACGACCGTCGAGAGTTCGTCCTCGTCGGAGAGCTGCCGAAGCCCGAACTGCTCAATGAGATCGGTGAGTGGCGCGCGCGAGTCGACGGCGTGACCGAGCAGCTCCTTGGCCGCCGTCTCCGTCAGTCTCCCACGGGCACGCAGTGCGATGAGCTCCGCGAGCCTCGCAGCGGGCAAGCGCGGACCGAGCAGGTCCTCCATCGCCAGCCCGCGCGCATGTGCCAGGCCTCGGAGCGGCCCGACAAGCCATCTGGCGCACGCCGGACCACGCTCGACCGGGTCATCGAAACCGAAGGACCCGACGGCTTTCACCGCCTCCTCGAAATACGCAACCTCCCGCCGGTCGTCGGCGATGATACCCGCGACCTCGGCGGCGAGCCCATGTTCGTCTCTGAGTCTCGCCCGCGCGGCGCCGGGAAGCTCCGGGACGAGCGCACGGAGCTCCTCGATCCGCTCAGAGGACGCGATGATGTCCGGAAGATCCGGCTCCCGGAAGTAGCGATAGTCCGACGCCTCTTCCTTCGATCGCATCGGATGCGCCTCGCCCTCGCGTTCGTCCCAGAGAAGCGTCTGATGAGCGATTCGACCGCCGCCATCGAGAACGGCACGCTGGCGGTCGATCTCGTGTTCGAGCGCGCGACGGATCGAACGGAACGAATTGAGGTTCTTGATCTCGCACGGCGTCCCGGGCGCACCGCCCTCGCCGGCGAGCGAGACGTTGGTATCGAAGCGAATGCCGCCCTCGTGCATTCTCCCGCTGGTGACGCCGCAGGAGACGAGGATCCGCCGGATCTCCTCGGCGAAGACTACCGCGTCGTCGATGCTCGTGAGTTCGGGAAGCGTGACGATCTCGAGCAACGGCACCCCGCAGCGGTTCATATCGACGAGACTCGAACGCCCCGGACGGTGCAGCATCTTGCCCGCATCCTCCTCGATGTGCAACTGACTGAACCCGACGCGGACCGCTCGGCCGTTCGACTCGACATCGAGCCCCCCACCGGTCGCGAGGGGTCGCGTGTCCTGCGTGATCTGATAGCCCTTGGGAAGATCCGGATAGAAATAGCTCTTGCGGGCGAAGGACGAGCGGTCGGCGACCGTCGCGTCGACGGCGAGCGCCGCCACGATGCCGAGTTCGACAGCCCGGTCGTTCAGGACCGGAAGGGCGCCCGGGAGACCGAGGCAGACCGGACAGACCCGCGTGTTCGGTTCGCCTCCGACGATGTTCGCGCATGAGCAGAAGATCTTCGAGCGAGTCGCCAGCTGCGCGTGAACCTCGAATCCTATGACCGGGGTCCGCGTCATGCGGCACCTCTCGTGGGCGGAACAAGCGGTCCGCCGCTCGCACGTTCGATCTCGCCTGCGACCGCGAACATCGTCGGTTCATTGAACCGGTCCACGATCACCTGGATACCAACAGGCAGACCACCGGATGTCGTCCCGCACGGGACCGAGATAGCGGCGGCCCCTGTCAGATTCGCGGGGACGGTGAAGATGTCCGACAGGTACATTGCGAGCGGGTCGCTCACGCGCTCGCCAAGTCCGAACGCGACGGTCGGCGACACTGGACCGACGATTCCGTCCACTTCGTCGAATGCCCCGAGCAGCTCGCTGGTGATGCACCGCCGGGCCTCCTGGGCGCTCGCGTAGTAACGGTCGCGATAGCCTGCAGAGAGCGCGTAGGTCCCGAGCATGATGCGCCTCTTGACCTCGAGCCCGAAGCCCTCGCCGCGACTGCGCTCGAAGACACCGTCGAGATCGGCCGCCGCGGCGCGATACCCGAATCCCACCCCGTCGTACCTGGCCAGGTTCGCCGACGCCTCGGCATCCGCAATGAGGTAGTACGCGGCGACGGCGTGCGAGAGCGACGGCAGCGCAAGACTTCGGACCGTCGCCCCGGCTCTTTCGAGACGGGTCACCGCCAGTTCGACACGCTCGCGGACGTCGGAGTCGACATCGGGACCGAGGAACCTCTCGGGGACACCAAGTCTGAGACCCGCGACCCCGCGTGTGACCGCCGTCACGCATTCCGGGACCGCCATCCTCAGACTCGTCGCGTCCGCGTGATCGGCTCCGGCGATGACCTCGAGCAGCACGGCGGCACCCTCCACATCGCGCGCCAGAGGTCCGATCTGATCGAACGAGGAGGCGAACGCTATGAGACCGTATCGGGAGATGCGTCCGTAGGTCGGTTTGACGCCGACGACGCCGCAGAACCCGGCCGGCTGACGCACCGAGCCGCCGGTATCCGACCCCAGTGCGAGTACGGCCTCCCCCGCCGCGACGGCTGCGGCAGATCCGCCGCTCGAGCCGCCGGGGACACGACCGACGTCCCACGGGTTTCTCGCCGGCCCATAGAAGGAGTGCTCGTTGGACGAGCCCATCGCGAACTCGTCCATGTTCGTCTTCCCGATGACGATGCCGCCCGCCGCTCCGAGCCGCGTCACGGCGGTCGCGTCGTACGGCGGGTCGAAGCTCTCGAGCATCCGGGATGCGCACGTCGTGCCGAGCCCGCGCGTCGCGATGTTGTCCTTGACCGCGACCGGAATGCCGGCGAGCGGGCCGAGTACATCGCCGCGTGCGCGCGCGTCGTCGACGGCCCGAGCCATCCCGATCAGCTGTTCGGGGTCCGCGATGCGAATGAACGTGTTGAGTGTATCGGTGTGCGAGTGAATTGCCTCAAGCGCGGCGCCCACCAGGTCGCGGCTCGATAGCTCCCGGCTCTCGAGACCTCTGACGATCTCACGAAAGGTGTGGTCGGTGAGTCTCACGGCTCGTCCGGGAGAAAGCCGGGGACCGAGAACTGGCCGTCCTCGGACTCCGGAGCGTTCCGGAGCGCCTCCTCGGCAGTCAGCATGACGCCGACGGCGTCCTGCCGGACGACGACATCGTGTCGGGGCCCGGGGACGCTGTCGGACCGCCTGTCAGACCCGCTCGCGAACAGCTCCGGGGTAGTAACACAGCGTCCCTCCGCACCCGCGGACGTGAGTTCCGCGACGCTCTCGAAGTGACCGAGAACCGCGCTCAGGTCCGCAGCGAGCATCTCGAGCTCTCCGTCGTCGAGCGCCAGCCGCGCCAGCCGCGCGGCGCGCCTCGCCTCATCGATGCTGACGGCCATATCCACGCTCCTAGATCACGGGCGCAAGCTTACCGTACCTTAGCATGATGCGCTTCTCGACTCCACCGGCCTCGTCGAACCGAACGGTGACGACCGTGTCACCCCCGTAGCCGGCGATTCCGACGACCACGCCCTCGCCCCACGACGGATGTTGGACGCGAGCTCCCGGAGCGAGGTTCACGGCCTCCTGGCTCTGGTTCTCATAGTCGGGGAAGACTCCGTGGGAGGCGCCGTCCGTCCGATACCCCGGCGAGCCGCCGCGCCGGCCCGCATCACCGCGTGCGCCCGCCCCCCGACCTGCGCCCCGACCAACGGAACCCCGGCCACCGGCGCCGCCGCGCCCGCGCATCCCGTACGCCCCGCCGGGCCTCGAAGCCCACTTCTGCTCCACCGCCGTCGAGACGGTCTCGAGGTGCGCCTCATCGATCTCGTAGATGAAGCGGGACGGCGAGCGCAGGTTCGTCGCTCCGCCGCGTCGCCGAGTGTCCGCGGAGAACAGGTGGAGCTGGTTCATCGCACGCGTCATCCCGACGTAGCAGAGCCGACGTTCCTCCTCCATCTCCTCATCGTCCTCGAACGACGACTCATGGGGAAGCAGCCCATCCTCCATTCCGGGGATGAGCACGATAGGGAACTCGAGACCCTTGGCGTTGTGAAGCGTCATGAGCGAGACCGTGTTCGCCTCACCCTCCCACCGGTCGATGTCCGCGACGAGCGAGACCTGCTCGAGGAAGGCACCCAGGCTCTCCTCCCCGCTCATCTCGACGAACTCGCTGGACGCCGAGACCAGTTCCTCGACGTTCGCCAGCCGCTGCGCGGTGTCCTCGGTGCGGCGGCCGTCGAGCCACGCAACGTATCCGGAACCGTCGAGCACCTCGTCGAGCAACACGTTCACCGGTGTCGTCTCCACCTTCCGCCGGAGCCGGTCGAACATCCCCCGGAGCTCGCCGAGCGCGGTCCGTGCCGCGGGTCCGACGCCGACGATCTCGCCGGCCATGCCCAGCGCCTCGTAGAGCGGGACGCCGCGGTCGAGGGCGAATGCCTCGAGCCGTTCGATGGTCTTGTCGCCGATCTTCCGCGGCGGAACGTTGACGATCCGCCGCAGGCTCACGGCGTCCGCCGGGTTGATGATGACCTTGAGATACGCCAGTACGTCCTTCACCTCTGAGCGCTCGTAGAAGCGAACGCCGCCGATGATGTCGTATGCAATGCCGGCCCGCCGCAGACTGTCCTCGATGACACGGGACTGCGCATGCGTCCGATAGAGGATCGCGAACTCGCGGGGCTGAAGCCCCCGCTTGCTCACCAGCGTGAGCACCAGGTCGCGGATCTCGTCGGCCTCCTGGTACTCGTTCGAGACACGCGTGAACCGGACAGGAGCACCCTCCTCGCGCTCGGTCCACAGCTCCTTCTCCTTGCGACGCTCGTTGTTGCTCACAACATCGTGCGCCGCCGCGAGGATGCCCGCGGTCGACCGGTAGTTCTGCTCGAGTCTGAGTGTCACCGCGTCGGGGTGATCACTCTCGAAGTCGAGGATGTTGGTAATGTCCGCGCCGCGCCACCCGTAGATCGACTGGTCATCGTCACCAACGACACAGATGTTGCGGTGCACGGACGAGAGCAGGTTGACGAGCGCGTACTGCGCATGACTCGTGTCCTGGTACTCGTCGACCAGCACATAGAGGAACCGCTCGGCGTACGATCGGCCGAGCTCGGGCTCGCGTCTGAGCAGCTGCACGACCTCCTTGATGAGATCGTCGAAATCGAACGCGTTGTTCTCGCGGAGCCCCTTCTCGTACTCCGCGTAGACCCGCGCGGCCGTCTGCTCGTAGTGGTTCCCGGCACGGCTTGCGTAGTCCTCCGCGGTGAGAAGGATGTCCTTCGCGCGGGAGATCTCGCCGAGGAACGACTTCGGCGTGAACGTCGTCGTGGAGATCCCAAGCCGTCCCATGCAGTTCTTGATGAGATCGACCTGGTCGGTCATGTCGTAGATGGTGAAGTCCCGCGTCCACCATCCCCAGTCGGCCTCGATCCGCAACAGCCGCGCGCACATCGAGTGGAACGTCCCCACCCACGGAAGCGCCACCTCGCGCGAGAGCATCTCCGTGATGCGCTTCTTCATCTCCCCCGCCGCCTTGTTCGTGAAGGTCACGGCAAGAATGCGGCGGGGAGAGATATCCTTCTCCTCGATGAGATAGGCGATGCGGCGGGTCAGGACACGCGTCTTGCCGCTGCCCGCTCCGGCCAGCACCAGAAGCGGCCCGTCACCGTGGCGGACCGCTCGTTCCTGCACCGAATTGAGGTTCTCGAGGTACGTCGTCTTCTTCGTCACGGCCCTTCCCGTTTCATGCAGGGGATGGTCTGTCGGCGAGGCAAGACGGATGCACTAGAACTCCGCGCCGATGGCGAAGTGAGAGACCGGCTCGCCCTTCGTCTGAAGATCGGTCGGCCACGCGAGGTCGTACCGCAGGATGAAGTAGCCGAACCGCATCCTCGCGCCGACCCCGTAGCTGGCCTTGATGTCCTGGAACCGAACGTGGTCGCTCTTCGCGACGCCTCGGAACTCCTCGTCCCACGCGGCGCCAAGATCAGCGAACAGCACGCCGCGCAAGCCCCAGATCGACAGCGGGATCGGCGAGGCGATCGTCAGATTATCGATGAACGGGTATCGGAGCTCAAGAGTCGCGAGCGCTACGTTGTGCCCGCTGAACTCGAAGTCGTCGTACCCGCGAATCGAGTTGACGCCGCCGATGTAGAACGTCTGCGCGTCCCGCTGCGAACTCCGTGCGTACACAAGTTTCGTCGCGAGGCTGTGTCTCGTGCCGATCCGTATGTAGCGACGGAGGTCGGCGATGCCGGTCAGGAAGCTGAACTCGCTCCCGAGTCCGATCGACTTCGAAACGGTCAGTGATGACCGACCTCCGCTGATGGGTCCGATCGATCCCCACAGAGTCGTGTCGTTCACGAGGCGAAGACTCGGAAGCAGCAGCGTGCGCGCAACCTCCTCATCGGTGAGTTCGACATCGCCCTCCG